>QEVJ01000238.1 GCA_003576845.1 Planctomycetota bacterium | reverse complement strand
GCCTGGCGATCATCGTCGTCGGCCTCGGCGCCCTGGCGATGGTCTCGACCGTGTTCGGGATGATGACCTCGCTCTCGCGCGAGAAGAAGCTCAAGCCGGTCTGCATCGAATGGTATCCGAAGATCGTGGATTTGTTGCCGAGCGAAGGCTACGCGGCGCCGCGGCGGTTCACGATCGTCTTTCATAAGGACATGCGGGGCGTGGCCAACACGGGCGGAACGCGGGTCAACTGCGCCGGCGAGTGGTTCACGAACAACCTCGAAGGCGAAGCGGCAGGCGCGGTCGTGCACGAAATGGTGCACGTCGTCCAGCAATACGGCCGCGCTCGGGGTCGCAACCGCAATCCGGGCTGGATGGTCGAAGGCGTGGCCGACTACATCCGCTGGTTCCTCTACGAGCCGGCGAAGAATCGCCCCCGCGTGAATCCTGACCGCGCGCGATACACGGACAGTTATCGCACAACGGCCGCGTTCCTCAACTACGTCGTCGAGAAGCACGACAAACAGTTCGTCGAGAAGTTCAACGCCGCGATGCGCGAAGGCAAGTACCGCGACGAACTCTGGAAGGATCTCGCCGGGAAGACGGTCGACGAGTTGTGGAGCGACTACATCGCCACGCTGCGGCCGGCGGCGGGGAAGCCGCGCGAGTGACGCCCGCCGCGAGCCGATAAAAACCGCGAAAACGCGAAGAACTCAAGCCTCGCTCGTGCTTGAATGGCCAGCAGCAAACTGGTAGATCAGGCCAAGCTGCGAAAGACTCTCAATCTTCGGAAGTCTCAACCCGCGCCGGCCTGACGTGGCTTTTCTATCGTAGCGCGTGCCGCGCGGCGCCGAGCGCGACCGCGTTCGCCGTTACTGCCCGCTGCGGTTGACTCTGATCTTCAGATCGTACTGCCCGGGGAACGAATACTCGCCGCGGCCGTAGGATGGATGGATCGCGATGGCGAATTGGAGTTCGCCCGCTTTGTCGGCGGTGAACGAGTGGTTCGAGCCGACCTTGAAGACCTTGCCGCTGCCGACCTTGGCCAAGAGCGTTCCGCCACCGAAGTTCTGGCCGTCGATCGACATGTTCCCATACCGCGTATTGCCGTCGGGTCCCGTCGAGGAATTACTTCCCCAAGGCGTCATGACGATCTTGCCGCCGGCCGAAATCGTGACTTTGTCGCCGGCCTGGAGCCTGATCTTCGATTCCTTGTAGCGCATGGACGCGAGGTACTGGCCTTCGACGGCGAGCGACTTGCGGATTTCCGTCGGGCCGCCGCCGACTTCGCGCTGCAGGCTGCGGATGTCCGCCAGGGCGACGCCGAGCGTGCCGTACTTGCTTTCAAAGGTGAACTCCTGCGGGCCGATCTTGCCCACGACCGTGAATTCATCGGTCACGACCGTGTCGCCGCGGGCCCAGGCTTGCTGCGGCGCGGCTTCGAAGTCGTCGGCCATTTCGTCGAGCTTGGCGATGACTTCGCGCACGCGCTTCACGCGCTCGGCGTTGTCGCCGCCGGTATGTCGCTGCAACTCGGCCCGCACGGGCACGCCCATCGCGAGCAGCTCGCGCTGGGCCGCGTCGCGGGTCTTGAAATCGTTGGAACCGAGCGCCTCGATCGCCTCGGCCACCCGCTCGTTGAGCTTCGGCAGGCTATCCAATCCCGGCGTGAAGCTGAGAATCTTCGTGACCGGAATCTTCAATTGGCCGAACTCGGTTTCGACGGTGATCTCCTGCATGGTCAGCTTGCCCGTGACGACCGACCCGTCGCCGAGATAGACCTTTACCGTGTCCGGATCGACCATCGGGCGCAGCGGGACGATCTCGACGGGTTCTTCGGTCGATTCGCCTTCCTTGTTCTCGCCCGGCTTCTCCTTTTTCTTCTCCTCTTCCTTCGGCGGTTCGGCGGGCTTCACCGGTTCGCCGAATGGATCGTCGTCGTCTTGGAGGACGGCCACGAATACCGGGCGGACGGCATCGGTCTCCCAGATCATGGAAGGCGGCGCCGTGTCATTCGGTAAAACGAACGGTACCAGTGGGACAACGTGATCCGAGGAGAGCGATGCGGAGTCTCCCAGCCAAATCCTTGCAGCGTTCGCCGGCTCATTTGACGCCACGACTAGCGCGAAACAAGTTCCGCCCACAAATAGCCACAATCGCCAGTCGCAACGGTTTGGGTCGCTTCGTCGCATTGCAAAGACCTTTCGCACAATGTCCAACGTCATTAGTTGATTGAAGGCTCAAAACTTGAATGATGAGCCCTTTGAAATCGACAGATATCGGGCCAGGGCTTATTGCTTCTCCACGCGAATCTTCACGTTATACGTTCCCGGAAACGAACTGCTCGCCTGACCGGGGTTCATGCCGATCGCCAGATACAGCGTACCGGCCTTCTTGGCCGTAAACGTGCTCGACGAGCCGATCTTGAACGGCTTGTCGTTGTTGCCGATCTTGCCCAAGAGCGCTCCGCCGGGGATGTCGTTCGGTGTGTACCAGCCGTATTGATTGCCGTCGCCGTCCGGGTTGCTGGTGTATTCGTTGCCCCAGGGGGACATGACGATCGACCCATCGGCCTTGATCGTCACCTTATCGCCGCGTTCGATCTGAATCTTCGTGTTCAGGACGCCCTTTTGGACGATGTGCTGGTTGCCGTCGACTTTGACGGTCTTGAACAGTTCCGTCTCGCGCTGCGTCGGTCGCTGGAGCGTCTGGATGTCGGCGATTTTTACCGTCAGCTTGCCGAACTTGCTGATGACCTCGAACTCCGACGGCGAAATCTGCCCCGCCGCCGTGAATTGGGAAGTCACGACCAGGTCCTTGCGCGTAATCGGACGGGCGGTATGGCTTTCGTCCTCGTCGGCCAACTCGCCCAGCTTTTCGAGCAGCGATTTGAGGTTCTTGACCTTCTCGGCGTTCTTGTCTTCGAGATGCTGCTGGATTTCGGCCTTGATTCCCGGGCCCATTGCCAACAGGGCCTTTTCCGCTTGCTCCCGGTTACTGTATTGGGGATCGCCCATGCGGTCGATCAGCGATTGAACGTGGGCGGCGAAATCGGAGCGGCTGTCCAAGCCCGGGGCGAAGCTCACCAGCTTCGAGACGGGCACCGTGAGCACGCCGAAACTCGTCGTGACTTTGATTTCCTGGACCGTCAGCTTGCCCGAGATTTTCGAGCCGTCGGCGAGGGTCAGCGTGACGACGTCGGGATCGGCCGGCGGGGTCGCGGGCGCCGGCGCCGCGGCTTCTTCGCCCTCTGCTGCCTCGGGTTTATCGGCCGGCTTTTCTTCTTCTGCGGCCGATTCGGCCGCCGGTGGCTCGGCGACTTGAATCGCGGCTGCCTTGGCTTGGGCTTCCAGAACTTCGAGGGCGATCCGGACATCCTCCTCTTGCGCGAAGGCTATCGCCGGCGCGAAGGCCAGCAATGCCCCCAGGGCAACTCGCCGCAGCAGAGTAAAGACTTGTACGCTCATGGTGGCCTTCAATTCTCTGTCGTTCGTAGTTCTTCTCGGGTGGGTTCCAATTCGAGCGGCGGCGCGAAGGCGCCGATGCCCGATGCACACTCTGCCCTGCGGCATGAGTGGCGCGGTAAGTACCTTCGGTTCAATGCGGTGGGGCGTTTCTTGCGTCGCTCGGCGATTGGCGGGATAATCCCTCACGCTGACCGCCGCCGCCGAGCAATGGTGGCACTTCGCTCGCCGCGACCGGTTATTGTCGGCCGCATCCCCATTTTGTGCAACCGTCACGCCCGTTGCAAATTGGCATTCCCTCCGGCCCACCGCCTCTAGCCGCCCGACTTTAATCTCCAACCTGTAACTCCCGTCATGTCCGTCTACCTCCTCGCGACCCTCGACACCAAGGGCGAAGAAGCCGCGTTCCTGCGGACCCGCCTCGCCGACCAGGGCGTCGCGGTCACGCTCGTCGACGTGGGCTGCCTCGGTAAGCCCGCGGTCGAGGCCGACGTATCCCGCGAGCAAGTTTACGCCGCGGCCGGGGCAAATCTGGCCGAAGTCCAAGAGCGCCGCGACCGCGGACACGCCGTTACAACCGCCGCAGCCGGCGCCGCCGCCCTCGTTTGGGACGCTTTCGACAAGGGAAAAGTTTCGGGCGTGCTGGCGCTGGGCGGATCGGCGGGGTCCACAATCGGTTCGGCCGCCATGCGAACGCTCCCCATCGGCGTTCCGAAGCTGCTCGTCAGCACCCTCGCTTCGGGTCAGGTCCGCCATTACGTCGGCGACAAAGACATCCTGATGCTCAATGCAGTCGTCGACATTTCGGGCATCAATCGCATTAGCCGCGCGATTCTCGCCAGCGCCGCCGCGGCGATGGCCGGCATGGTCCGCGCTCGAGAGGTTGCCGGACAGGCTGCGGAATACGCCACGGCCGACAAGCCGCTCATCGCCGCCACGATGTTCGGCGTCACGACGCCCTGCGTCGAAGCCGCCAAAAAAATCCTGACCGACTCGGGCTACGAAGTCCTGGTTTTTCACGCTACCGGTTCCGGCGGGCAGGCGATGGAGTCGCTCATCCGCGACGGGCTGATCGCCGGCGTGCTCGACATTACGACCACGGAACTCGCCGACGAACTGGTCGGCGGCGTGCTGTCGGCCGGGCCGAATCGTCTCACCGCCGCCGGGGAACGCGGCATTCCGCAAGTCGTCTCGGTCGGCGCGACTGACATGGTCAACTTTCACGCTCGCGAAACGGTCCCGCAAGGATTCGCGAAAAGAAACTTGTACCAGCACAACGCCAGCGTGACGCTGATGCGGACCACGGCCGAGGAATGCGCGAAGATCGGCGCGGAGATCGGCCGCAAGCTTGCGGCCGCCCAAGGACCGGTCGCCGTGTTCTTGCCGGCCAAGGGCGTCTCGGCGATTGACCGGGCCGGCCAGCCGTTCGACGATCCCGCGGCCCGGTCTGCTCTGTTCGCCGCGATCCGCGAGGCACTGGCCCATGCCGGCGCTTCCGAGCGCGTCGAAGTCGTCGAGCTCGACCAGCACATCAACGACGCAACGTTCGCCGAGGCAATGGCCCGGCGGCTACTGGCGATGCTCCGCGTGCGATAGCCGGCGCGATAACCGCGAGCCCGGCTAGTGCTTTGTCAAACCTTGTTTTTTGGGTGGGTGCCACTGCTGGCTTGCCCAGCAGTGAAAATCGACGATTGACGTTGCCGCGCGAATCGCACTGCTGGACAAGCCAGCAGTGGCACCCAATTTTTTGGCGTTGACAGAGCACTAGCGGCGGCGACGGGTAAAGCGCCACAGCAGCGATCCGCCCAGCCCCGCCAGAACAATCGACTGCGGCTCGGGAATCGGCGTGAGGGCAATGTCGATGTCCCACGGATGAAACGGCGCCGCGCCGTTGGCGATCGTCGCATAAGGACCGCCGCCGTTCTTGCCGCCGCTGCCGATCGACCGCCCTTCGCCATCGGCCCAGAACAGGGCGTTCGTCGCGTCGTGCAGCACCAGGCCGTGCGGCTCGACCAGGCCCGCGGGACCGTAAAGCGTTTCGCGTCCGCCGCCGCCGACGTTCTGCCGTTGCACGAGGTGCGTGTCGCGGTCGTTCCAATACAACTTGCCGGCTGCCGCATCGAGCACGATGTCGCGAACCCGGTCCAACCCGGTGACGACGTTTTCGATGCCCGAGCCATCGCTCAGGTTCGCCCGATGAATGATCCCGGAGTCGAAGTCGGACCAGTAGATTTTGCCGCCGGCCGGGTCGAGTTCGAGAAAGTACGGCGCGGTCGTGTTCCCTGCGGCGGGCAGGTTCACGACCGTTTCGACGCCCGTGCCGTCGAGGTTCGCCCGGCGAATCCAGTCCAGGTCGCGATCGGCCCAGTAGATTTTCCCGGCGGCGAGATCGAGTTCGACGTCCGCCGGAAACGCCAGATTTGCGGCCACGATCGTCACCGCGCCGGTTCCGTCGAGGTTCGCCCGGCGAATGCGGTTCGTCCCGTTTTCGGCCCAATACAGGTGCCCCGACAGGCTGTCGATGGCGATTCCCCGGGGATCGACGCCCGCCCCCAGCGACAGGACGGTCTGCCGGTTCGAACCATCGAGGGCCGAGCGATAAATCCGCGAATCGTCGTTGTCGGTCCAAAACAGGTCGTCCGCGCGGGCTGCGGACGGCGCCAAGAACGCCAGCGTCAGCAACGCCAGACCGCACGAGGACGACCGCCGCGACGGCGTCCCTGCCAGGTTCGATTTGCCAATCCTGTTTGCCGTCATGGTGGGCCTCTGTCGGTGGTAGCCTTGGCAGCCTGTTGAAAAAGCACTGTCATGGCTGAATTTGCATTTCTGATTGCGCGCATACGGTGAGCGCAACTACGGTCAGCGTAGTTTCGCGAGT
>QEVJ01000052.1 GCA_003576845.1 Planctomycetota bacterium | reverse complement strand
CGAAGCCGAACGGGGAACTGCTCTGGCGACGTCCGTCGTCAAACATGAAAGACTCCTTCGTCGTCCGAACGACGTACGATTTGATTTTCGCGATGGGCACGCCTGTGCCCGACGACCCTCACAACCGACTCACGCTTGCCCGCGTGAACCGTTGCCCAATTATAGGCGAGGGGCAAGTGCAAAGACGGGCCTCGAAAAAACTCGGCCGCGCCGGCACTCGTCCTCCCTGACTCCCGACCTCTGACTCCTGCTCCCCGACGCTATTGCTTGTTCTCGTCCGTGGGCAGTTCTTGTTGCGCAGGTCCGGCGCCGTACTTGGCTTGAGGAATGTCCTCGCCCGCGTCTCCGCCGCCCGCCGCCTGGTCGACGGCCTCGGTCGTTTCTTCGGCCGAAGCCTCCGGTTTGTAGGGCACGTCCTTGAACCTGGCGTTTTCGAGCACCAGCTCGATCACCTTGCGCTCGATGATCTGGTTGCGAAGCACGTCCCACAGGCCGCGTTTTTCGAGCCGGGCCCGCACCCGCCGCGGATTCTCGCCGCTTTGCTGAGCGATGAGATACACTTCGTCGTCGTAGTCCGACTCGGCGGCCTCGATGCCGTTGTCCTCGGCGATCCGTTCGAGGATGAAGTGTTCCTTGAGCGCCCGCGCCGTGTTCGTCATGCTGTTCTGACGCAGTTCGTTGGCGTGGGCGAGAATTTCCTGCTCGCTGAACCCATTGCGGCGGAGTTCCAAAACGCTCCGTTCGAGCTCGCGCTGGGCCTGACGTTTGAGCATTTCCGGCGGCAGCTCCCAATTCGCGTCCTTGATGAGCGCCGCGGTGATCTGGCGGCGGAAATGCTGCTGCTGGCGAAACTTGAATTGCCGATTCAAATCGGCGAGCAGCGATTCGCGCAGGTCCGCCTCGCTGTCGTAACCGCCAACTTCGTCCAAGAATTCCGGCGTGATTTCGGGAAGCTCCAGCTTCTTCACGTCGAGCACTTCGACTTCGGCCGTGACTTCCTGGCCGCGGAGCTTCTCGTTGGGGGCGTCGGCCGAGAGCCTGGCCGACAGTTCGCGGGTTTCGCCGGCCTTGACGCCCGCGAGCTTTTCGTCGAAGTCTTCGATCCGGCCGTCACGGAAGCTCAGAACGGGCCGCAGGCGGATTGTTTCCTCTTCGCCGCGCGACAGCACGTTGCCGTCGTGGCGGAACGTGAGGTTGCAGACGACGTAATCGCCCGACTCGGCCGGACCGTCGTGCGGCACGAGGTGGCCGGCGTTGTGCAGCAGGTTCTGCAACCGGCGGTCGACGTCGGCCGGGCCAAACTCGTAAATCGGCCGCTCGATGCTCAGCCCCGTCCACTCGGGCATGTCGAAATCGGGCCGAACTTCGAGATCGAACTCGAACGTCATCGGGCCTTCCGCCGGGACTTCGATCGCTTCGAGATCGAACTCCGGCTCGCTGATCGCCGCCAGCTTGTATTGCGTGTTGACCTTGTCGATGCTGTCGAGCAGCAATGCGCCTTTGACCTGCTCGGTTACTTCCTTGCGGAACCGGGCTTGAACCAGTTCTTTCGGCGCCTTGCCGGGACGAAAGCCGGGCACCTGCGCAAGCGGAACGAGGTCGCCGAACTTGCGCTCGAAATACTTCGCGACGTCCTCGGCCGAAATCGTCACGGTGATGTGGCGGCGGCACGCACTGGGCGACTCGATCTTGGCTTCGAGGTTGTCGATCGATAGCGGCGCTTCTTCTTGGCCCGCCTCGTCATCGGTCGGCTCGGCACCGGCTTGCTCGGCGCTGGTGGCTTGTTCGTCGGCCAGGGCCGCCGCGTTGCGATCTTCGTCCGATGGAGCCATACGTCAAATCACCTGTGGGCTTCCGCGCGGAGAACTGTTTTGATCGCGCGGCGGCGACGATCGGGCAAGCGCCGCTTGGGCGGCCGCGAGGCCTCGTCGCCGGAAACTCGAAGCGAAACGAACGAAAAGAGCGGGTGATGGGACTCGAACCCACGACAACGACGTTGGCAACGTCGTGCTCTACCAACTGAGCTACACCCGCAAGTTACATACCGCAACAGCCGCCAACGACCACAACGGGCGGGCGAACGGGTAGGTTCGCTCGGCGCAGACCGCTGTCGGCGGCTACCGGATTATAGGTTTGGGCAACCGTCACGCAAGGGCAGTTGACCGAACGATCAGCCTACCGCCGCGTTGGCATGCCCGCAAGCTGCCCGGTTTGGATACCGCGTTAGCAACCAATAGAAATGTCCCGTGCTTTGGGTGTTGGTATTCCGCCGCGGCCGGTTTGCATGGCAGCGTGCCGGGTGGCGGATCGCCACCGTAGGCGTAGAATCAACGCTTCGCTCGCTTCCACGATTCTCGTAACCTTCGCTCGTCACGCATTATGAAAGCCGCCTACTTTACCCAGCCCGGCCCGCCTTCCGTCATTCAATTTGGCGATCTGCCCAGGCCAGAACCACAAGAAAGTCAGATCCTCGTTCGGGTGGGGGCGGTCGCCGTCAACCCGATCGACACCTACATTCGCGCGGGCGCCATCCAATTCGACCTGCCCAAACCGTTTATCGTCGGCTGCGATCTGGCGGGAACGGTCGAGGCGGTGGGACCGGCTGCAAAGCGATTCAAGGCCGGCGACCGGGTCTGGGGTTCGAACCAGGGCTTGCTGGGCCGGCAGGGAACCTTCGCCGAGTACGCGGCCGTGGACGAGTGTTGGCTCTATCCTACGCCCGACGGCGTAAGCGACGAGGTCGCAGCCGCCGCGGCACTGGTCGGCATTACGGCCCATCTCGGCGTCGTTCGCGATGCAAAGCTCCAGCCGGGCGAAACGCTGTTCGTCAACGGCGGCACCGGTGGCGTTGGCTCGACCGTGGTCCAGATGGCCAAGGCGCTCGGCGCGCGTGTCGTGACAACTTGCGGCTCGGATGAAAAGGTCGCGAAGGCGCGGGAGTTGGGAGCCGACCTGGCGATCAACTACAAGACCGAGAACATCGCCGAGCGGGTCAAGGCGTTTGTTCCGCAAGGCGTGAATGTCTTCTGGGAAACGCTTCGCGAGCCGAACTTCGACGCGGCCGTGGCGATGCTGGCGGAGCGGGGACGGATGATCATTATGGCCGGCCGCGAGGCGCGCCCGACGTTTCCTGTCGGCCCGTTCTACGTCAAAGGATGTTCGCTCTACGGCTTCGTCATGTTCAAGGCCACGCCGCAAGAGCAGCAGGCGTGCGCCGAGGACATCAGCGCCTGGTTGGCGTCGGGAAAGCTCAGGCCGTGCATTCATCGCGTCATGCCGCTCGCCGAAACGGCGGAAGCGCACCGCTTGCAGGAAGAAAGCACGGTCAACAAGTCCGGCGCGACGGCGGGCAAGCTCGTGCTCAAGCCGTAGCAAGCGTCCGGCACGCGAAAGCGTTGGCTGAGCCGAACCAGGTGAGGCCCAATACCGACAGCCAGCGCGCAACGGCCGGCGGGCATCACTTCGTTCGACCGCCTACCATTTAGCGTTTCGCCTTCGCTTGCGCGGCGAGCGGTTCGCCTAACTCGGCCATCAGCCGGCGAAGCTGGTCGGACTCCAGCGTGACGTTCACGTCGCCCTCGGCGCTGGCGATGGCTTCGAGCCAACTCACGTAGTTCGTCAGCGTGCCAAGCGGCCACTTTTCGACGCTGCGGCGGAACGGCGCCAGAACGCCTTCGACCGCGTGCGTGGCGTGCGTGATTGGGTCGCAAGGAATGACCATCGACGCCGACTTGATCGTGTGGAGCGTACGGAAGAATTCTTTCGCGGCCTCGTCCGTGAAATCGCCCGCGGCGATGGCGTTGAGCTTGCGATTCAAGTTGCCGATGTGGTCGGTAAGCTCGCCGAGGAAGGTCTGCCAAAGCGCCGGATTGACGCCCGTCGGAACGCGGGCCGGAGCGGAGGGCGCCGGCGTTGACTTGGCGGGAGCAACGCACGCGGGAGACGCGGTTGCTTGCAGCTCGGCGGCCGGCTTGACCGGCAGCTTGGCGGCGGGCGCCGAGTTCGCGGCAGCATTCTTTGCGGGCACGGCCGGCTGCGGGGGCGGAGCGGAAGCGGAAGGCGTCGCCTTCGCGGCTTTCGTTCCCGACCGGGCGTCGGCAATCAGCCCGTCGGCAATTTCGACGATCTTGTCGAGTTCGGGTTTTGAAATCTGCATGTTCGCGCCCACCGCGCGGCCCTTCTTCTCGTTGTCGGGCGTGACGATCGACGAGTAGAGCAGCACCGGCAGGTCGCGCAATTGCGGATGCTCCTTGATCCGCTTCGTGAGGTGCAGGCCGTCGACCTGCGGCATTTCGATGTCGCTGATGACGAGATCGGCGACGCCGGCGGCGCTTCCCGCTTCGGTCAGGCGGCGCTCGAGCCACTTCCACGCCTGGGCGCCGTTCTCGAAGACTTCGAGTTGGGTGTAGCCACTCGTCCGCAGCGTCGTGCTGACGGCCTGGCGAATCGTGGGCGAATCGTCGCACATGACGATCCGCAATTGGTCGCGAGGCAAGTTTTTCGCATTCTCGATCGGGCCGACGCGATAGGCCTGCCGCGTCACCTGGTCGATGATCATCTCGAAGTCGAGCATGACGACGAGCCGGCCATCGCAGTGAACGACCGCGGTCACGGGGGTCTGCCGCAACGATTCTAGCGGCGGCATCCCCATCACCTTTTCCCAGCTAAGGCGGTGAATCCGTTCGACGCGGTCGACGAGGAACGCGGTCTGTTGTTGATTGAAGTCGGTAAGGATCGTCGTCGACTCGGCATCGGCGCCGGTCGCTTCGATGCCCAAGTGATCGACGAGCGAGACGCAGGGGATGACCTGATCGCGGAGCCGGAACACGCCGCGGACCGAGGGATGGGCTTTGGCCAGGGCCGTGATGTTACCGCGGGGGAAGACCTCGCGGACCTTGGCGACGTTGATCCCGAAGCAGAACTCGCCGATGTTGAAGACCAGGACTTCCAGTTCGTTCGTGCCGCTTTCGAGCAGGATTTCCTTATCCATGAGAATCTTGCCGACATTGGCCGCCATGGTTTGGTCCTCGCGAACGAAGGAAGTTGGTCGATCGCCCTCCGTTGGCGCGCAACGAGACCTTGAGATATCCCTTTCTTCGATTGCAAAGGTCGGGCAAGCTGAGAAAGTTTTGACGCCGCGATCTCGACGGTGTTTCTGCGACAACCGATAGGATCGGTTTGACGGGAAACGGAGCGTTTAGCGGTCGTGCGGCCGTTGCGCCTCAGCGTGCGGCGCGGCCGAAGGTTGATCCGCGGCGGCAAGTTCGGCGAGCAACTGCCCAATGCCCAGCGGATCGGTCGGATCGAACCGCAGCAAGGCGCCGGCGACTTCCTGGGCGAGGTCGTGTTTGCCGAGCTTCGACAGGCACCAGACGAGCCCCTTGCCGGACTCGTGAAAGCTTTGGTTCCCGGAAAGGCGATAGGGCAGCGTCCCCTTCAGGTTGCCGGCGGCCTTCGTGCCGAGTTGATAGGCGATGCCGAAGTGTCCGCGGGCTAGGGCGAGATCGTCGTCGGCCAGGGCCAACTCGCCCAACAACCGGTGGGCGTCGACGAAGTCGTGGCAGCCGGACAAAAGCCACCGCAGTTCGTCGACGGCGATCTCGATTTCGCCGGCGGCGATCATCTGGCGGACTTCATCCAGGTCGTCCGCACGTTCAAGGACACACCGCGGGTGCAGCAGCTCGAACTCGCCGTGGCCAGCGGATCGGAGGCGAAGCGCGGACGAGGATCGAACCGGCCCGCGCTGCGGGGAGCGATTCGGCTTGCGGGGGCGACGGTCGGAGCGATCGTGCGGCAATGCGAGTGCCCTAAACGGGTAACGGCGTCTGGTCGGCGAAATTTGCCGGCGCGGCAGGAGAGTGACTCGATATCGCGCCACCCAGTTTCGAGTAGCTAAAGGCTAACTGCGGCTCGGCAAACCGTCCATTGGCGTCGCGAAGAATCGACGTGCCGGCGGATCGTTCTTTGGCGGTCACACTTTCGTAGCTTTCCACGCAACCTTTTCGCCTTAGCCGCGAAAACTAAGGTGTCGGAAGGACACGTGCAGGCCGATCACGGGACTGCGAGCAGGCCAACCGACGCGACAACATCCTCGGAACACGCACGGCGAAACCGATGCGAACCGGCTCGCCCGCGAACGCCACGGTCACACCACCACGAAGTAAACCACCGGCGTTGGGGCAGCCCAAGGCAGTCGCCCTCTAGCGACAATGACCGCCTCTCGCGTTTCGCCGTGCGTGCTTTCCGTTTACATAGAATGGCGAGGCTGTCCGGAGAAAATGCAGAATTCTCGCGTTCGGACAGCCGCCTGCAAGCAACGTAGGGTGGTTTTCCAGTCCGCCCGATTTCGATAGATTAACCCCGGCCGCGCCGCAGAGGAGGCGAATCCATTCGCCGAGATTGATTGACGAGATGCGGTTGGCGAAAGGACTCGCCTCCTGCAGCGCACGGCAATCCTTCGCCGCAACGCTCAATCTGCCGGTGTCGCACCGCTACGCCTTGCGAATCTTCTCGCGGCCCTCGCGGACGTTTTTCGTCGCGTTGCGGGTATCGACGACGAGCTGGCTGTGGCGGACGATATCGTCGTAGTCGTAGGCCGAGTGGTCCGTCGAAATCAGCATACAATCCTGAGCGGCGAGGAATTCGGGCGTGAGCTCCTGGCTGTGCATTTCCGGCACGTCCCAGTGCCGCATCTTGGGCAGTTTCGGCACGTGAGGATCGTTATAGCTGAAGTCCGCCCCGGCCTCGCGCAATAGCTCCATCAACTCGAACGACGGGCTTTCGCGCGGGTCGTCGACGTCTTTCTTGTACGCCATGCCCAAGAGGCAGATCTTGCTCCCGCGGATCGGCTTGCCGTGGTCGTTGAGTGCGGCGGCGACGCGGGAGACGACCCATTCCGGCATGTGGGCGTTGATTTCGCCCGCCAACTCGATGAACCGCGTCGACATGTGATACTTCCGAGCGATCCACGTGAGATAGAACGGGTCGATCGGAATGCAGTGCCCGCCCAAGCCCGGGCCGGGATAGAAGGCTTGAAACCCGAACGGCTTGGTCTTGGCGGCGTTGATGACTTCCCAGACGTCGATGCCCATGCGGTCGTAGAGCATCTTCAGCTCGTTGACCAGCGCGATATTCACGGCGCGGTAGGTGTTTTCGAGAATCTTGCAGGCTTCAGCGACTTCGCAGTTGCTCACCGGCACGACACTGGGAATGACCGAGCCGTAGAGCATTGCCGCGAGCTCGCCGCTTATCGGATCGTGCCCGCCGACGACTTTCGGGATGTTGCCGGCGGAAAAGTCGGGATTGCCGGGGTCCTCGCGTTCGGGACTGTAGGCGAGGAAGTAATCCTGGCCGGCTTTGAGTCCGGTGTTGGCCAGGATCGGCAGCACGACGTCGCGGGTCGTGCCGGGATAGGTCGTGCTTTCGAGCACGACGAGCTGGTCCTTGCGAAGCGTCGCCGCGATCTTCTCGGCCGTGCCCTCGACGTAGCTCAAGTCGGGATCGCGCGTGTCGGTCAGGGGCGTCGGCACGCAGATCAGAATTGCGTCTGCCTCTTTGAGCCGCGACATGTCGGACGTGGGCGAGAAGCGGCCTTCGCGGATGTCTGCTTGCAAAGCCGCGAAGTCGATGTGCTTGATGTAGCTCTGGCCCGCGTTCAGGCGATCGACCTTGGCTTGGTCGACGTCGAAGCCGATCGCGCGGTAGCCTGCGGCGATGAACGTACGAATCAGCGGCAGACCGACGTAGCCGAGACCGATGACGCCAATTGTAGCGGTGCGCTGTTCGATCGCGCGGCGAAGGGTGGCGGACATGCGAGAGCAGGTGAGAAGAGGATGCGTATTCTGGTTTCACAGTTGGCCATCGGCAGCCTTCGGCCATGAGCCGCGAGTCGGCCAATCCCATCCGAAACAGAGCTTACCGTGCGAGAAACGTCAAGCAGGCGGACGTGCCGAGTTGGCTAACGGCCGTTCGGTGGGCCCGTTTGGATTGAATCGGATGTCCGAAAGTTTCGGGTGGTTTGCGTCGCGCGAGACACGCAGCGTCAATTCGAGCGACCGCGGCGGATTGAGTTTCCCAGGGAGATCGGCGCCGACGGCAGCTAACCGGCCGAGGCGGTCATTTCCTTCCAAATCTGCTCCATCGGCTCCCACACCGCGTCCACTTCGTCCTTGAACAGGTCGCCGATCAAGAGATCGGTCAGCAGGCCCTTTAGATGTGGGTGGTTCTTGACGAACAGGCCGAAGCTGAAGCCTTCGTAATAGGCGATCACGAGCCGGCGCATGCGGTCCATGCCGCGGACGAAGTCCGGCTGCCAACCGCCAAGCCGCGCGGCGGAAGTGTCGCCGGCCGCGAGGGCGTCGACGATCGCATCGGCGGCAAGCTGGCCCGATTTGAGCGCCAGCAGCACGCCGGACGAATAGAGCGGGTCCAAGAAGCCGAACGCGTCGCCGACGAGAACCCAACCGTCGCCGGCCGCCCGCTTGGCTTTGTATGAATACTCCTTGAGCACGCGGAACGGACCGGCACGCTCGGCATTCGCGATCCGCGGCTGCAAACCGGGGCAGCGCGCGACTTCCTCGAAATAAATCGCCTCGTGATCCTTCGTGGGGCGATCCTTGAACAGATAGTCAAACCCGGCCACCACGCCGACACTGATGATGTCGTCGTGGAGCGGGATGTACCAGAACCAGCCTTGTTTGCCTTCGGTTTGGAGCACGATCGTCGCGCCTTCGTCGCGGCCCGTGTCGCGCTGGGCGCCTTTCCAATACGTCCAGAGCGCGGCCTTTTTCAGGTCGGGGTCCCACACACGGAGATTGAACCGGTCCATGATCATCGTGCTTTGCCCGCTGGCGTCGACCACGACGTCGGCGAGCACTTCGCGGATCGTGCCATCGTCGAGCTTGACGCAAATGCCGCGGGCCCGATCGCCGTCGAACAGCACTTCCGTCACGTGCGCCCCTTCGTGGACAGTCACGCCCTGCTCGCGGGCGTTGTCGAGCATCATCTGGTCGAACTCGCTTCGCAGCACTTGCCAGGTTTGCGACGACTCGTGCGGCTTGTGCTCGACGAAGTAGAACGGCTCGGAGAGCTTGCCGCGCTGGTTGACGAACTGCACGCTGTACTTCTTGACGAAGCGGCTGCCCTGCATCTTGGGCAGCATTTTGAGCCGTTCGAGCACGAAATACGTCTGCGGAATCAGCGATTCGCCGATGTGAAACCGCGGAAACGTCTCGCGCTCGAATAGCTCGACGCGATAGCCTTGCTGAGCGACGAGCGTCGAGACGGTCGTGCCCGCAGGCCCGCCGCCGATGACGACGACGTGGGGTTGGTTTCCGTTTGGTGATGCGATCATCAAAGAGCGTCCTTATGTATTGAACGGCAATCGAACTGAATCGGAAATGCAGAATGCAAAATGAAGAATGCAGAATGAGCCTGCATTTTTCATTCTTCATTTTGCATTTTGCATTCCTCGTCATCGCCATTGGCTCCGCTCGCCTTCGTGCGGGCCGCGGGCTTTTTTTAGTAGCTGCGTGAGTTGTTTGAGGTCGGCGGACGATAGGTGGCCCAACTGCCGGCGGTGGCATTCGGCGAGCGGTTTGGCGATTTGCTTGACGAGCGCGACGCCCGCCGGCGTTATCGCCGCGAAAACGGTGCGACGGTCCTCCTCTCCGCGGCGGCGCTGGATACGGCCCTGCGCTTCGAGCTTGTCGAGCATCCGCGTGATGTCGGGCGCACGCGACACGAGCCGCTCGGCCAGTTGCAGGGTCGGCAAGCCCCGCGGCCGCTCGGCCCGCAACAGCCGCAGGATGTTGTACTGCTGAGCGGTCAGGTCGAACTCGGCAAACAACGCATCTTCGAGCGCGCGGAGGCGGTCGTACGTTCGCCACAGGTTCAGGTACGCCTCCTGCTCGGCGGAGTCGAAGCGCCGCGTGTCGTTTCCAGGCGGCGCAGCCAATTCTCGCCCGGCGACCGCATTCGCCCGTCGGTTCAATAGCTTTGCCATACTGCCAGGATAACGAACGGCAAAATACTTGTCCAGACAACTATCGTTCGCACATATAAAAACTCGGGGCGGCCTCGGGGTCGCATCGCTGGCCGCGGGCTTTTCCGGTTGACTCACGGCGGCTAGGATGGTCCAATACCCGTTGCATCTCGCCGAATTCGCTTTCGCTCGCTATGGCCGCTCCGTCCACCATCGTCCGCGTTCTGAACGTCCACAAATACTTCCAGCGCGGCAGCGAGCGGGTGGACGTGCTCAATGGGCTTTCGCTGTCCGTGCCCGAGGGCGAATTCTTGGGCTTGATGGGGCCGAGCGGGTCGGGGAAGACGACGCTGCTGAACTTGATCGCCGGGCTGGATCGGCCGTCGACTGGCGAAGTGTGGATTGGCCCGGACCGGATCTCCGACATGTCCGAGGGGCAGCTTGCCGCTTGGCGGACGCGGAGCATCGGCTTCATCTTTCAGTTTTATCACCTGCTGCCGGTGCTCTCGGCTTACGAGAATGTCGAGTTGCCGCTGCTGCTGTTGCCGCTGTCGGCATCCGAGCGGCGGCAGCAAGTAACGACGGCGCTGGAACTCGTCGGCCTGAGCGATCGCCTGAAGCATCGGCCGGGTCAGCTTTCCGGCGGGCAGCAGCAGCGCGTCGGAATCGCGCGGGCGATCGTTACCGATCCGCTGTTGATCGTGGCCGACGAACCGACGGGCGACCTCGACGCGAAATCGGCCGAGGAAATCCTCGATCTGTTGGGTGAACTGCGGCAGGCGCTGCTCAAAACGATTCTGCTCGTGACGCACGATCCCCGCGCGGCCCAACGGGCGGACCGCATACTGCACCTCGACAAGGGCCAACTCGTCGAATCCGCCGCGGCGGCATCGTGAAGATTGGCGGATCGTCGGCGTTCGATTAGCTTGATGGCTGGTTCCTAACTCGTAGCTCGTAGGTCAGGCAAAGCGGCCGGACGGTTCACCATCATCGAGATGCTTTGCCCGCGCCTGCCTGACGGAATCGCCGAAACTCTCTCCAGCACGAAAGGGCGATTACGATGACGATTCTCCGCACGTGCATTCGTTCGCCACACGGCACGCTTACAAGGGTCACGACGCCAATCCGCGCGGCGCTCTGCGTTGTCGCGGCATTGGCGATTGGTCGGACGTTCAACGTTGCGGTCCGAGCCGACGCCCCGCGGTTCGACGTTCAGGAACTCGACGAAAAGGTCACCGTCGGTTACGCCGTGTCGCTTACCGACATGAACGCCGACAAAAAGCCCGACATCCTGGTCGTGGACAGCAAGCGGGTGATCTGGTTCGAGAACCCGTCGTGGAAGGTGCACACGATCATGTCCGCGCCGGATAAGGCCGACAACGTGTGCATCGCCCCGCACGATATCGACGGCGACGGGCGGCTCGATATCGCCCTCGGCGCCGATTGGACGCTGAACACGCGGGCCGGCGGGACGATCCAATGGTTCTCGCAGCCGGAGAAGGAGGGCGAGCTGTGGCCGCTGCACAGGATCGGCGAAGAGCCGACCGTGCATCGCATTCGGTGGATCGACTTGTACGACGATGGAAAACCGGAGCTTGTCGTCCTGCCGCTAATGGGCCGCGACACGACGCGGCCGAACTTCGCCGAGCGGGGCGTGCGGATGCTGGCATATTCGATTCCCAAGTCGCCGCAGACCGAGCCCTGGCCGGTCGAGGTGCTGTGCGACGATATTCACGTGTCGCACAATTTCGTGCCGACCGACCTGGACGGCGACGGCAAGACGGACCTTTTGGTCGTGAGTTTCGAGGGCGTAAGCTTGTTGCAGCGCGTCGCGGGCGGCGATAAGGCGACTTGGAAGCGGACGCTCATTGGCGAGGGCAACCAGAAAACGTCGCCGAACCGCGGGGCGAGCGAGCTCAAGCACGGCAAGCTCGCCGACGGACGCGATTACATTGCGGCAATCGAACCGTGGCACGGGCATCAGGTCGTGGTCTATACGCGCCCGGAAGGATCGAAGGCGGAATCGGCGACGAAGATGTGGACGCGGCACGTGATCGATGAGCAGTTGCAGTGGGGCCATGCCGTGTGGTGCGCAAACCTCGACGCCGACTCGGACGAAGAACTCATCATCGGCGTCCGCGACGACAAGGACAACGCGGCTCGGCGCGGCGTGCGAGTGTTCGATCCGGTCGCCAAGCCCGGCGAAGCCGTCGACCCGACGAAGTGGAAGCGAACGCTCGTGGATACCGGCAGTGTGGCGGTCGAAGATTTGGCGGCGGGCGATTTGGACGGAGACGGCAAGAACGACATCGTGGCCGTGGGCCGGGCGACGCATAACATTCGCATTTATTGGAATCGCGGAGAGTAGCTATCGCGCGTGGCGGATGCCGCAGGCTGCGAGGCGGGCGAAGAGTTCTTCCGCGTGGGCATGGTCGCGGGTTTCGACCGTGCAGACGACGCGGACGGCCGTCACGTCTGGGCCGGCGAACGCGCGGTCGTGGGCGATCTCCTTGATGCTCGCGCCGGCATCGGCGAGGACCGTGGCCAGACGGGCGAGCCCGCCGGGACGATCGCTGATGACGGCGGAGAATCGCGTCAGGCGACCGTCGGCGACCAGGGCGGTCTCGATGAGCCGGCTCAGGATGGCCAGGTCGATGTTGCCGCCGCAGAGCGCGAGCACGACGCGCTTGCCGGCGAGGTGCGGGAGTTGGCCGGAGATGAGCGCCGCCAGCGGAGCGGCGCCGGCGCCTTCGACGACGCTCTTTTCCATTTCCATGAGCCGCACGATGGCGAGCGCGAGCGACTGTTCGTCGACCGTCACGACGCGATCGACGCAGGTCTTGGCAATGTCGAAGGCGTTCTCGCCGACGCGGGCGATCGCCAGGCCGTCGGCCAGCGTCGGTTGCGGCGGAACGACGACGCAGTGCCCTGCGGCGAGCGCGGCGGTGTACTTGGCGGCATGATCGGGTTCGACGCCGATGAGCTCCGCATTCGGGAGAGCGTGTTCGAGGGCGAGGCCGATGCCGGCGATGAGTCCGCCGCCGCCGATCGGCACGATCACCGCATCGGCGTCGGGGACTTGCTCGGCGATTTCGAGACCGATCACGCCCTGGCCGGCGATGATGGCCGGATCGTCGTAGCCGTGGACGTAAGTCAGGCCGCGTTCGGCGGCGAGTTCGTCGGCGTGCGCCTTTGCGGCGGCGAAGTCTTCGCCGAGGAGCACGATTTCCGCGTGGTAGCGGCGGCAGCGGGCCTGTTTGATGAGCGGCGCAAAGCGGGGCATGACGACGGTGACGGGAATGCCGAGCCGCTGGCCGTGAAACGCGAGAGCAAGCGCGTGGTTGCCGGCGCTGGCCGCGATGACGCCGCGGCGCCGGCGGTCGGCGCCGAGTTGGAGCAAGGCATTCGCCGCGCCGCGTTCTTTGAACGAGCCGGTCCGCTGCAAGTATTCGAGCTTGCAGAAGATGGTCGCGCCGCAGAGTTCGGAGAGTGCCGTCGACTCGGGACAGGGCGTCGCGAATACGTGGTCCGCGATCCGTGCGCGGGCGGCGAGAATGTCGGCGATCGTAACCTTCATGCCCGTACCCTCGAACTCGTAATGCGGCGTCCATGTGGAGATCGGCGAGGAGGCTCCGGGCGTCGATTATCGCGAGGCGCTTACAGCACGGCCAGGGCCATTCGGCGGGCAATCACGGCAGGGGACGGGACTCGAGTTCTTCTCGCGGCGATTCGCGGGGCTCGCCCTGCGTCGCGTATCCCCATTCGTCAAAGCACCGCCGCCACTGGCGGACGACGCGCTCGCGTTGTTCGGGCGGCAGGTCGGCGAACTGGTTCCGCCGGTAGTCGGCGAGCGACGCGATGTATTCGCGAAACTTCGGCTCGGCGACGTCGAACGGGGGCAGATCGAGCCGCGCGTAGATTTGCCGCAGGGCGGCGATTGGATCGCGCGTCAGGTCGTCGTAGCTCAGCTCGCAGAACCGCTCGGGCGGAATCAGACGCCGCTCTTCGAAGAAAGCGCCCCACACTTCGCGATGTTGGCGAAGGATGACGCTTTCCAGGTCGGGCGGTTCATAGCGCTGGAGCGACCAGACGTGGGTCACGGCCCGCGAGGTGTAGAGCGACGACTTGAAGACGGCGAACGGATCGCGGTGGATGTGGACGAACTTCGCATTCGGGAAGATTTCGAGCAGCAGGCGGATTCGCCCCATGTGGGCCGGCGACTTGAGGATGAGCGGCTTGCGGTGTTTGTACGTGAGCTTCTGCACGAACGCATAGAGGGCGTGTTGCCAGCGGCGGCGCTCCTCGGGCGTGGCGTCGCGGAGCGTGAGGAAGCGGTAGTAGCTCGCGTTTCGCGGAAATGCCCAGGCGAGCGTGAACGAGAGCCGCGTGAGGCCGCAGAGGGCGAACTCGTCTTCTTGCGGCTCGTCGATGCCCATCCGCACGTTATCCTGCGGCCGCCGCTCGGGCATCATGAAGGCCATGAACGGCTTGATCGTCCGCTCGGTGGAGAGGAAGGTGTGCGGATAGAAGACCTCGAACGTCGTGGGAAAGGCGAATCGCTCGTCGCGGGCGAGCAGGTTGTGCAGGTGCGTCGTGCCGCTGCGCCACACGCCGAGGACGAACAGCGGCGGCGGGACGACCGTTGCGCGAATCGCTCGGCCGTGGCGGAAGTTCTCCCAGCACTTGAGCGCGGAATTCGCGAGGCAGTTTGCCGTGATGTTCGCCGCCCCCGGCCAGTAGCGCGGATTGACGCAAAAGCGGTTCTCGGCGAGCGCGCGGAGCCAATCGCCGAAGGTCATGCCCGTGAAACCGGCGGGGCCGAGGTATTCGAGGAAGAGGTCGCGCCAGGACATGGCAGTCACATCGCGCGGTCCCGCCGCGTTCGTTCATCAGGCATTCTCATAGCGACGGGCGTCTTCGTGGCCCGCCGCCGGCCTGAGTCTCAAACAAGATACACGGGCCGATCCCGGTCATGCAGCCCGTTTGCGGCGTGCGAAGGCGAGTGTGCCGACGACTCCGGCGGCGGCGAGGAATGCAGTGGACGGTTCGGCAAGGCGTCACACGCCGACTTCCAGGTCCAAATAATCGACCGCGGCCATCGGCTCCGGCACGGGAAGGCCATCCTGTTGCAGCCCTTCGATATGTACCTCGATCGCTTCCCGCAACAACTGCTCCGTCTCTTCGCGCGTCGCCCCCGTTGCGACGCACCCGGGCAGATCGGGCACGTAGGCGGCGTAATTCGACGCGGCTTTTTCGATGACGATGGCGTAGCGTTTCATGGTCCGTCTCGCGCGTTATGTGAATCGTCCTGCTTCGCAGCGCTACGCGATGAGCGTGCGGTCTACGAGCATAACACATGGCCGCCCGCTCGTATGGCTAGGTTCCGCCGACATCGGCTCGCACGCAGGGCAGACGAACGTGCCAGGCATCTTCCTCGTAGGCCATGTCCAACTCCGCCGAGTCAGGAAACATGGCCTTCCAAACTGCCTG
The DNA here is from genome assembly GCA_003576845.1 of Planctomycetota bacterium. GTDB lineage: Bacteria > Planctomycetota > Planctomycetia > Pirellulales > PLA5 > PLA5. The sequence continues at coordinate 21,819 of QEVJ01000052.1, read as the reverse complement.
TGCGGCTGCGCATTCGACGGTTTCCGGGACGGTGTCCACAACGGCGCCAATAACTTGTAGAAGTCGTACGCGACAGCCCCTGGCAAGGCCAGCGCGAACCGCCGCATCAGCGCACCGCCACGCGCCATGCATTGCGGCCTCGACCCAGGACGGGTAAGTCGTTGAATTAACCTCACCCGTCCTCCGATCAGGAACCTCGGGCAAGCAGTCGTCAACATGGACACCTTCCGCCGGAGTGACGCTTACACGTACTCGCGCGTAGTTCCCTTTGCCGCCCGCGGAGCGAAGTAGCCTATATTCGCCAATCATGACGTTGCCAAGAAACAAACCGAGCATAGATCTAGGAGAGTGGAGCAAACTAATTATCGCGAGGGATTGGCCGGCTCGCCAGCACATTTCTCGGGTCAGCGGGCAAGGCGACGAAGGTGTAAAAATTTGGGGTATCGCCCGGCGGGCGGTTTGGTATGGTGATGGGGATTATGGTTTGCTGGCCGGTACGACCGTAATTAATCCGCACAACCCCCCGTTTCTTTCCCGGAGGCGTGCGGATTTATTCCTTCGAGTGAGGGGGTTTGCGAATGTTCGGCGCCGGGACATTTCCGAACAATTTAGGCAACCTTTGAGTGTCCTTCGGCCCCGGCACGCACCGCACCCCGACGAGACTCCGCCCGTGGAGATTCTGCTAACGAACGATGACGGAATTTACGCCCCCGGCCTCGCCGCGCTGCAAAAGGAGTTGGCGGCGCTGGGCAATGTGACGCTGGTTGCGCCGGCGGTCGAGCAGAGCGGCGTGGGGCACTCGATCACGTATCTGACGCCGCTGATCGTCAACGAGGTGTTCGACGGAATCAAGCGGCGGGGATATGCCGTCGAGGGGAGTCCGGCGGATTGCGTGAAGCTGGGCCTGACGGAATACTGCCCGCGGCGGCCCGATCTCGTGGTGAGCGGGATCAACTACGGCCTGAACGCGGGCATCAACGTGCTCTATAGCGGGACGGTGGCGGCGGCGATCGAAGGGGCATTCTTCGGGCTGACGAGCATCGCCGTGTCGCTGGAGTTTCGGCAGCACCCGGAGTTCGACCGCGCGGCGTCGCTTGCGCGGCGGGTGATCGAGCGAATTCTCGCGCAAAAGGGGCCCACGCCGCAGCTTTACAATGTGAACATCCCGACGGCAGCGTTGTGGGACAAGCCGCAGGTGAAGATCGTGCCGATGGACGTGCGGCAGTATGCGGAGCACTACGAGAAGCGGGTCGATCCGCGGGGACGGAGTTATTTCTGGGCGGCGGGCCGCTTGCCCGAGCATCACGACGCGACGGAGACCGATTTGACGGCGCTCGCCGACGGGTACATTACGATCACGCCACTGGAGTTCGATTTGACGAAGCGGGCGGCGGTGGCGGCGATGCACGGTTGGACGTTCGACGAGTTGGAACGGGACGGGAAAGGGTGACGTTGCGGCGGATGGCGATGCGGCCGGAGCGGCGGGTGTCAGGCCGGCGCGGGTTTGCATTTGCGAGGATGGCCGGGTGTTGCGCCGCTTGGCCTGGCCTACGGGTTATGGGCTGGGTTATGGGCTCGATACCAGGTGTTCGACTGCTTCGACGTCGCGGCGAAGTTGGGTTTTGAGTTCGTCGACGCTGGCGAAGGGCCGAGTGTCGCGCAATCGGGCGGCGAAGTCGACTTCGAGAACTTCGCCATAGAGCGACCGCTGGCAGCCGACGAGATGGGCTTCGATCTTCAGTGCGTGGTCGCCAAAGGTTGGATTGGGTCCGACGTTGATCGCCGCCGGCCACGATTCGCCCTTGCCGTTTGCCGGGCCACTCGAACGGAGCCATCCGCGGCCGGCATATACGCCCATTCCGGGCACGAGCGTGTCGACGGCTGCGATGTTGGCGGTGGGAAAGCCGATCGTTGCGCCGCGTTTCGCGCCGTGGACGACCATGCCGCGAATGCGATAGGGTTCGGTCAAGAGCGGCCGCGCAGCGTCGATGTCGCCGGCGGCGATGAGGCGGCGGATGCGGGAACTCGACACGATTTCGCCTTCGGCGACGACGGGTTCGACGACGGCAAGCGACATGTCGGCGGCGTCGCACATGGCGGCGAGCGATTCGACGTTGCCCGCACGCCCGCGGCCGAAGCGGAAGTTTGGCCCTTCGACCATCGCCCACGCACCGAGCCCCTGGACGACGATTCGTCCGAAGAACTCTTCCGCCGAGAGGCGCAGGAGGGCTTCGTCGGTCGGATAAGCGACGAGCGCATCGACGCCGAGCCGGGCGAGGAGCTCGGCTTTGCGCGCGGTCCACGTCAAGGGCGGCGGCGCTTCCTCCGGGCGCAGCAATCGGACGGGGTGCGGGTCGAACGTGAACACGACGGCGGGTCCGCCGACGCGGCGCGCTTCGGCGAGCAGCGTTTCGACGATCCGGGCATGGCCGACGTGCACGCCGTCGAAATTGCCGATCGCCACCGCGCCGCCGCGGAGGTCTTCGGGGTACGTCGCTAGGTCGAGGATCAGGCGCACGGGTCAAACGACGGTCGGGGTCTAGCGGGACGGATAAGTCAATCACCTAAACACAGCGTGCACAGAGGTGGAGCACAGAGGGACACAGAGGAAACGCAAGTAATGATTGATGATTGATGAGTGAAGAACGATGAACAGAATCGTAAAGACACTCATCCCTCTTCGTTCATCATTCATCAATCAACAATAAACTCCGTGCCCCCTCTGTGCTCTACCTCCGTGTCCTCTCTGCGTTTAAGAAACCCGCTCGAATTCGCTCGCCGTCGGTGGCGATTGCACGGGCGGCGACGATTTGGCTTTCCAAGTCCATTTTGCCCGGGAGCTCGACGGGTGCGTAGCGGCAGGCGGTTCCACAGACGTAGCCAGGTCGATCGGCGGGGGCTTGTACGAGAACATCCAAGGTCCGCCCGAGGAGCTGTTGGTGATATCGCCGGCGGGTTTTGGATTCCAGTTCGCGCAGGCGACGCACGCGATCGGCCTTTGCTTCCGGAGCAACTTGGTTGGTCATCTCCGCCGCCGGCGTTCCGCGGCGGGGGCTGAATGGAAAGATGTGAATCTTCGAGAAACCAAGCTCCTCGACGACCTGGCACGTTTCGGCGAATTCCGCTTCCGTCTCGTCGGGAAAGCCGACGATGATGTCGGTGGTCAGCGCCGGAAGATCGAGCGTTTGCTGGGCGAGCCGACAACGGTCGATGAACCGCTGCGCACCCCAGCGGCGTCGCATTCGCCGCAGCACGCCGTCGGAACCGCTCTGCATCGACACATGCAAGTGCGGGCAAATCCGCCGCGGATGGGCCGCCATTACGTCGAGCAACTCGCGCGTGACCTCCGTCGCTTCGATGCTGGAAAGCCGCACGCGAAACGGCCCGCCGTCAGGATGCTCGAGAATCTCCATCAATCGCGCGAGCAAGTGCGACAACCGTTGCCAACCGTTCTTCGCTCGGCCGCGATTGAAGTCGACGCCGTAGTGGCCCAGATGAATGCCGGTCAGCACCAACTCGCGAAACCCGGCCACGAGGAGGCGTTCTGCTTCGCGGACGATCGCGTCGACCGGACGGCTGGCAAGATTCGGCCGCACGTGCGGGATAATGCAGAAGCTGCACCGCAGAAGGCAGCCGTCCTGGACTTTGATGAACGCCCGATGGTGGCCGGCGAAGTTGGAGATTCCGTCGGGCACGTCGACCACGCCCATGCGGCCGAGCAAGTCGGGCAGCTCGCGCTTGTCGGAGACGACTTCGGCGACACCGGGGAGCGCGGCGACTTCGTTGGGAGCGCGGGTGGCGTAACAGCCCATCACGACGATGCGTGCGGCGGGATTATCTTTGGCCAGGCGGCGGATGGTTTGCCGGCTCTTGGCGTCGCCTTCGTGCGTGACGGTGCAGGTGTTGACGACGCACAGGTCGGCCGCCTCGCCGCGGCGCGCGTCGGCGTAGCCTGCCGCGAGCAGGCCCTCGCGGACGAACTCGGTTTCGTATTGGTTGACTTTGCAACCGAGCGTGACGGTGCGGAGGGTGGGCATGGCGAATTGGGGCGGCGCACCGGGCGGCGGGCGGGCGAAGGTCGTTTTGGGGCATTTGACCATACGGGGCGCGGATGGCCCAGCGATGTCGCGGAGTGCTCCGCGCGGAGGCATGGAGCGAATCGACACGGCGACGCCGCATTGGGTGCCGAACGCAAAGCCCCCGGTGTGTTCACCGGGGGCTAAATGAACAACACGTCGGCTCAATAAACAACGCCGGCCGAGATTGGGGAGAATCTCGGCCGGCGTGCGTTGTGGAGTCGATCGATGGCTGCGGTGGGAACCGCGTGGGTTATGTACGGCGCTGCCGCACTACCACTGGACGATCACGTCGACTGCGGCGGTGAACTGTTCGGTGTCGGTCCCGTCGTTGTATGGGTTTCCGGCGCCATCGAACCAGTCGTACCGCACTTCCGGCCGAATGATCAGGTTGTCGTTCGGCTTCCAGTTCAGGCCCCAGGTCACGTCCCAGAAGTTGCCCGGGAAGGACTGGCCGGCGACGGCGTTGCCACTGCCAAGACCCGTGACGCGGGCGCCGTCGTCGTCGCGGAACCATTCGACGCGCATCCCGGCCGACCAGCAGCAGTTGAGCTGGTACAGGAAGTACTGGCTCAAACCGTACCATTCGGCGTCTTGGACCGGCGCGCCAACCGTGCTCACCACGCCATCTTCCTGCACGCCGTTGTCGTGTTGCAGCACGTAAGTCAGGCGGTCACACAGAAACTTGCGGCTATATACGAGGCTGAAATAGTTTCGGGGCTCGAAACCTGTGACCGACGGTTCTTCGCCGCTCGTCACGACCAAGGCCAATGCGCCCTTGCCGTCTTCGCTGGTGATCGTGGCGCCACCGAGGAAGGAACCTTTGGTGTTGCCGGGCGGAAAGGTGAAGTTGTCCCAGCCGGTAACGGCGCAGGCGTGAAACGACAGACGTTCGTTCCACCGTTGCATCCACATCACACCGGTGTGCGTGAACGGTTCGCCGTATTGATGCGTGTACGTATGCGAGTAAAAGAAGTTGCCCGGTGCGACGACGACCTCGTAACCTGCGGTGGTGTACATGTGCCCGACGCGGATTGTCGTGTCGTTGTACGCCACGTCGAAATACGCTTGCGGCAGCGCCACGCCGTAGAACCGGTCGTTGTTCCACTTGTTCGTGCCATCGCGGTGTGTTTCCAGTCCGCGGGCCATCGTCAAGCGATGGTCGGTGCCGTAGAGCACGTCGACGCGAGCGCCGAAGCCCCAACCGCAGCCTTCGTTGTCGACGGCTTTCTCCATCACGCCGTAGAACTGGTTGAGCTGGCCTTCCGTGCGATCGTTGAACGTCATCGGGCCGTTGAAGTTGTCGACCGGGTTGTGGCCGTTGGCGGTAACGCCGCCGGCGATCCAGCCGTAGACCTTAATGCCGCGGCATTCGAGCCCGCAAATGTCGTCGAACAGGCGGACCGTATCGGCATCGCCGCAATCCAGGGCGCAGCAGCGTTCGAAACCGCAGTGGCTGTTGCAGCAGGTCGGGCATCCGCAGTCGTCGCCGCCTGGCTCGCAGCCGCACGATCCGCCTTCAGCGGCGGGAGCCGCCGCCGCCGCTTCGCCCATCGGAGCCGGAGGCGCGGCTTGATCGCTCGGCGAAGCGGGCTGGGAATAGTACGCATCGTATTCGGCGGCGGCCGCCGAAATCGTCTGGGCCGCGGCGTTCTGCGCCGACCACAGACCCGTGATGGCCAGCGCCATCGTCCACTTCGAGATCCGCATTGTCCTCACTCCATGATTGGAAGGCGGTGCTGTGTGTGTCCGTCACACATTGAGTACGGCGAGAGAATTCGCGTACGGTTTTCGGCGGGAGTGGAAGGGAACGCTGTCGCAGACGTTCGCCTTCGACCAATTGTGCTATCGACGCAGCGTGCGGCACGAATTCATCGCGCCGACGCCGAGAATGCCGCGAAATTCGGCGTTTGGGGCACGGGCGCGGTAAACCCTGACGGTGACGCAGATTCACAGGCGCGAGACGGAGTTCGACGGCCTCCCTGCTGCGCCGCGGCGGCGGCCGATCGGCCCGCGCCGCACGGAACGCGGTCGAGCTAGCCGGCGGCGGCAACGTCAACGCATCGTGCTAGCAAGACCCGGCTATGTGGTGGGCGCGGCGGCGTTCTTGATCCAGTTCTCGGCGTCGAATGCACGCGAAGCGGGCAGCGGAGACTACGGAAACCTTGCCGTTTGTGACGAAAAACGCGGCGAGTCCCTTCTTTGTCGTGGAGTCGATTCGGGTTGCCGGGAATCCGCGTTAGATTCGCGGTTCGCAGGCGGCCGCGGCATAAAGCTTGCTCGTTGCCAGCGTGTTTACGGGCCGCCGGGCATTCGACGGATGCGTCTGCGGCGCTCTTCATCTACGGGAGGTCGCGTACGGATGTTCGAACGAGGATTTCTGATCGACATGGACGGCGTGATGTACCGCGGCGGCGAGTTGATCGACGGCGCGGACGAATTCATCAATGCCTTGCTCGCGCGCCGCATTCCTTTCCTATTCCTTACCAACAACAGCCAGCGCACCCGCCGCGACGTGGCGACCAAGCTCGTCCGCATGGGCATCAAGGTCGACGAGAAGCACGTCTTTACTTGTGCGATGGCGACGGCGCGGTTTCTCGCTCGCCAAAAGCCCGGTGGAACCGCTTACGTGATCGGCGAAGGCGGGTTGCTCAACGCGCTGCACAAGAACGGCTACGCGATCGTCGACAAATCGCCCGATTACGTCGTCGTCGGCGAAGGCCGCACGCTGTCGTCGGAATCGCTCGAACGAGCGGTGCAAATGGTCGCCAAAGGCGCAAAGCTGATTGCGACGAATCCCGACCCGAACTGTCCGACGGACGAAGGCATTCGCCCCGGGTGCGGCGCGATCGTCGCGCTCATCGAAGCGGCCACGGGCATCAAAGCGTTCAGCGTCGGCAAGCCCAGCCCCGTGATGATGCGTGAAGCCCGCAAGGAAATTGGCCTGATGGCCAGCGAGACGATCATGATCGGCGATACGATGGAGACGGATATCTTGGGCGGCGTGCAGCTTGGGTATCGCACGGTGCTCGTGTTGTCGGGCGGGACCCGCCGCGAAGACCTGGCGCGCTATGCGTATCGGCCGGACGTGATACTGGAGTCGGTCGCGGATTTGATTCGGCCGCCGTCGCGGCTCGAAGAGTTCGCTCCGAGCCTTAACCGCGAAGACGACACGCCGCTGGACATCGCCACGTGGGCCGCGATGCGGCCGGAGTCGCAACGCGGGACCATCCACGCCGAACGTCGAGCGGGGCCCGTTTTCTAGCACAAACCGAAAGTTCTCGAGTCCGTCGTCGAACGCCTATCGATCCAAGACGCCGGCGCGTTCGGGTTGATAGAGGATTTCCTCGACGCGCAGGCGGGCCGTTCCGTTCGGAACGGGCCATTCGACGACATCTCCGACGCGGTATCCGATCAGCGCCGTTCCGATCGGCGCGAGGATCGAGATGCGGTTCTCGTCGATGTTTGCGTCGCGCGGGTAGACGAGCGTAAAGGTTTCGACGCCGTCCGCGTCCAGATCGCGGAGTCGGACCTTGGAGTTCATCGTGATGACGTCGTCGTCGATTTCGCTCGGGTCGACGACCACGGCTCGCTCGAGTTCGTGTTCGAGGTCGTGCAGGTAACGGGCGTCGGCCAAGCCGTCGGCGGCTGCTCGCTCGAGCAGCGTTCCCAGGCGTCGGCGGTCGGCGTGGGTGATGACGATTTCGCGGGTGAGCATTGGTCGGTCTCCTTGCGGTTTCGTGTGTGCGGCGGGCCGTTCGTTGCTCGATGCAACGCTGCGGCGCGCCGTCGTGATTGGCATGGCGCAAGAGCGCCACGCGAAAAGATCTAGCGGACAAGAAACGCGGCCCGCATTATGTGCGATCGAAAAGAATCGCCCCGAGCCAGGCGTCCGCTACCATTGAGACGCAGCGGGCGGCAAATTGGTTCGCGCTGTAGCCCTCCCGCTCTTCGAAGCGGCGGGATCGCGCGCAATTCGAGCCGCGTCCGGCGAAGGCCTGGGACGAACTCGAGGCCGCGGCCGCACGGGCAGCGCGATTCGGGCCGTCGGCGGCCCGTGGCGGAGTTTCTTCCCGCGACGTGGCGGCTAGTATCTTTGGGCAGCGCGGCGCGCTACACTATCGGAGGTTTTTCGGGTGCACCTCGCGGCCCGCAACGTCGCAGCCGCTTGCCTTCGTGCACGAAGAAACAGGTATAGGTGTCGCCGTGAATGCCCATGCGTCGCTTCTCGCCGCGTTCTTCGTGGCAGCGGCTTTGGAAAACGCCGCTCGTGCCCAGGTTGAATCCGGTCCCGTTCCGGGGGCGAAAACTGCCGCGCTGAAGGTGACCGCCGCGACCGGGGAGTTCGCCGACAACGAGGTCGACTACGCCGAGAAGCGTCGCGGCAAACCGACGATTTACGTGTTCGTGCAATCGCCCCGTTGGGACCGGCCGATGGCGCGATATCTGAAAACGCTCGACGCAGCGGTCAAGAAGGCCGGCGGAGATTCGCAAGTGGTCGCCGTGTGGCTAACGGCGGATGCGAAGATGTCGCAGGAATACCTGCCCAAGGCCCAGATGTCGCTGAATATGGAAATGACGGCGCTCGCCGTCTATGCTGGAGCGACGACTGGCCCGGATAACTGGGGCGTCAACGACCGCGCGTCGTTGACGGCCGTGGTGAGCGACGGCGAAACGTGCGCGGCGCGGTTCGCGTATGTTTCGCTGAACGAGACGGACGTTCCCGCCGTCGAGAAGGCCCTCAAGGAAGTGCTCGAAAAGAAGGACAAGAAGAGCGAGTGATCGCCCCGAAATCCCTGACCCCCGAATCCCGACCCCCGTTCAAGGAGCCCGCCATGTCACTTTCGCGTTCTCGCCCGTGCCCGGACTGCGACGCTTCCTTCACGCCGCCGTCGAAGAGCAACGTCAATCGCCGCGAATTCCTCGCCCGCACCGGCGCTGCGGCCGGTTTGGCCGCGTTGTCGACGATCGCGCTGCCCCGCGTCATCGCCGCCGCGGAGCCGGCGCCGTCGGTGGCGAATCCGCCTGAGTCGATCGTCAAGAAGCTCTACGATTCGCTCAACGAGAAGCAGCGTTCGACCGTGTGCTTCGAGTGGGACCATCAAGATAAGACCCGCGGTCTCTTGCGCACGCGCGTCGCCAACAACTGGCACATCACGGAGCCGCAGATCAACAGCGATTTCTTCACCGAGGACCAGCAGCACATGGTCCGCGAGATCTTCGAGAACCTGATCCAGAAGGACTGGCACGCCAAGATCGACAAGCAGCTCGAAGACGACGCCGGCGGCTTCGGCGAACAGCAGAACATCGCCATCTTCGGCAAACCCGGCGAAGGCAAGTTCGAGTTCGTGATGACCGGCCGGCACATGACGCTCCGCTGCGACGGCAACTCGGCCGACCACGTCGCTTTCGGAGGCCCGATCTTCTACGGCCATGCGGCCAGCGGGTTCAACGAAAAAGCCGGCCACCCGAACAACGTGTTCTGGCCACAAGCGATCGCCGCGAACGAAGTCTACAAGATGCTCGACGGCAAGCAGCGCGAGAAGGCGCTCGTCGCGACGACGCCGCGAGAGCAGGATGCGGGCTTCCGGGGCGAGAAGGGCACGTTCCACGGCCTCGCCGTGTCGGACATGACGAGCGACCAGAAGGAGCTCGTGCAAAAGACGCTGCAGAAGCTGATCGAGCCCTATCGTCAGGCCGATCGCGATGAGGTCCTCGCGGCACTCAAGACGCAAGGCGGGCTGGATAAATGCGCGCTCGCGTTCTTCAAGGACTCGGACTACGACAAAGACGAAGTGTGGGACAACTGGCGGCTCGAAGGCCCCGCGTTCGTCTGGCACTTCCGCGGCAATCCGCACGTCCACGTCTGGGTCAATGTGGCGAGCTCGCCGGACGTAAAGCTCAATGCCTAAAGGGGCGCGGGACTCGGGGTGCGGGGCGCGGGAATGTCCTTGTGCCCGAAATGCGACGTTAACCTGTTCCCAGTAAACACTCGAAGCCGCGGGGCGCTCGCCGTCCCGCGGCTTACTTTGTGCCTGCTTCGACTTTCCGCCGGCTCCGGGCCTCATGCCCCCGGCCTCACGCCTCCGGCCTATCTGTTCGGATCCGTGTCGCGAATCCCCAACCGCGAGAGCCACCGGCGTTTGCCTTTGCCGCCGTCGTCCGCGGCGCCTCGGCCTGGCTCGGCGGGGCTTTGCTGTGCCGCGTGCTCTTCGAGTTGCCGGAATTTCTCGTCGAGAATCATCCGCTCGCGGGCGATCTTCGCACGTTCGACCGACAGCTCGACTTCGGCCGCTCTGAGCTTCTCGCGCCAATCTTCCTGAGCCAAACGCAGCCGCTCCCGCTCCTGCGAGATGAGTTCGTCCTGGTCGAGCAATTGGGCGATCGCCGCGGCGCCGACCGCGACGTTGCCCAGATTGCTGCTCTGGTTCTGCAACAGGTCTTTGAGTTCGTCGATCTCTTGATCTTTTGCCGCCAGCGCCGTGTCGGTGATCCGAATGGCGTCTTCGATCGCCAGGCGGTCCTTGCGGTCTTGTTCGCTATTGTCGTCGAACTCGTCGTCGAGCGACTCCATCATCTTGCGCTTCTGCGCTTCCCAGTCGAAGCCTTCCGTGGAAATGGGCGCGCTCGCGGCGGCGGCCCGGCGCGCATGGGCCAGACGCTGCTCGAGGTCGTCGTTGCGGGCCTTCTGCTCCCGCAGGTCCTGCATGGCCATCTCGAAGCGCTGCCGCAGCTCGTCGTCGGCTTCGTCCGATCCGGCGCTGGCCGCCCGCTCTGCCGCTTCGGCGGCGGCCCGTTCCGCCTCGCGAACGCGGCGTTCGAGCGCTTGGACCTCGCTCTTGAGCGCATCGCGCTCGGCCGCCGCCGCTTCCAGTTCGGTGGACGACCCGCCCTGCGCCGTGGCAGCGTCGTTGGCGTGCTCCAACTCGGCCACGCGGGCGATCAACTGATCGCACATCGCCTGGACCGCGGCCAATTCGGATTCGCGAGCTTCGAGCTGGTCGGCGACTTTCTTGCGGTGCGCATCGGCGACGACCGCGTGCTCGGCTTTCTTGGATAGCTCGCGTTCGCGGGCTTCGAGCGCGGCGGCGCGTTCGGCGTGTTGGCGGGCTTGCTCGGCGAGTTCCGCCGCCTTGGCTTCGAGCTGATGATTCCTTTCGGTCAGTTTCGCCGTGGATTCGGCCGTCTCGCCGGCCTTCCTTTCGAGCGCTGCGGCGTGCTCGGCGCGAAGCTCTTCGACGACGGCCTTGGCATCGCGGTCGGCGGCGATGGCGGCGGCGAGCTGCGCCTGTAAGTCGGCGACGCGGCCTTGAAGTTCGTCGATCTGTTGCGAGCGGGCGTCGGCCTCGTGCCGCAACCGGGCAACCAACTCGTCGGCATCGGCCGATTTGCCGTTGGCGGCGGCCAGTTCCCCTTCGCGGCGGTCGAGTTCGCTCGCGCGCTGAGCCAGTTCTTCGCGCTGGCGGCCGATTTCGGCAAGCTGCCGCTCGAACTCTTCGACATGTTCGGCCCGCTGCTGCCGTAGTTCTTGCGCGATCGTCTTCCGCTGTGCGCGGGTCTTGGCGCGTTCGTCGGCGAGTCGATCTCGCTCGGCGTCGACCTCGCGTCGGCGTTCTTCGAATTCCGCCCGCTCGCGGCCCAGGCGTTCGATGTCGTCGGCGTGTTGCGCGACCGAGGCGTCGAGCTCGGCCCGCGACGTTTCGAGTTCGGCCTGGTTCTGCCGGAGCGCTTCGCGCTCGGCGTCGATCTCCGCACGACGCGCGGCCAGCTCCTGCTCCGCGGCTTGCAAGGTAGCTTGCCGTTCTTGTTCGCTTCGAGCCTTGGTCTGCTCCCACGCGGATTGTTCGTCTTCGAGCTTGTGGCGCTCCGCGGCCAACTCCGCGCAGTGCCGGTCGCACTCCGCCGCGAGCTCTTCGTACCGCGCCGCCTGTTCCGCGTTGGTCCGCGATTGTTCCTCGACCTCGCGGGCACGCGCTTCGACCCGGGCCGCGTCGCCTTCCAAGACCGACGCGCGATCGGCCAGCTCCTTCTCGCGGTCCGCAAGCTGCCGCTGGCGCGCGTCGAGCTGTTCGAGCTTCGGCTCAAGCTCGGCACAGCGTGCGTCGAACTGCGCGATTCGTTCGTCGAGTTCCGAGGACTTTCGTGCGACTTCCGCGAACCGTTCGGCGAGATGAGCGGCTCGCTGATCCAGGTCTCCGGACTGCCGGTCGAGTTCGTCGGCCCGTTGTTCGAGTTCGGCCGACCGTTGGTCGAGCTGCTCGGCGCGATGGTGCAACTCCGCCGAGTGTTGATCGGCTTCGCCGTGCTTTTCGCCGGCGGCTTGTCGTTCGGCGGCGACTTGCGCGAGCAGCGCATCGACGCGGCCGGAAAGTTCGGCCTCGATTGCTTCGACCTGCCGCCGCTGTTGGGCGAGCAGCTCCTCGAAGCGCCGCCGACGTTCCTCGACGGGCGCTTGCGCGTCGGCGTCGCTCGTCGGTTCCACGGTCGCGAGGCGGCTGTCTTCCATGGCGGCTTCGGTGCGGCGTCCTGGGAGGGAATGGCGTGTCCTTGCCGCTCCGCAAGGCGCGCGGCGCGGCGTCCCCGACCCGTATCGTCCGCGGCCGGAGACCGGTCGTTCCGCCAATGCCGGCTGCGCGGGCGCATAGCCCGGCGACTGACAGAAGTACCTAAGGTGGTATAGGTCAAGGAAGGTCCGGCGTCAAAAACCGAACTGCGAACGGAAGACGGCGAGCGTGGCGAGGGCGCCGCCCGAACTCGCCGCGCTACGTTGGGACCGCCACAGAGCGGACGACCGGCGAAACCATTGCCGCAGGACGGATTTGAAATCCGTCCTACCGTCGCCCGATCGCTACGCCGCTTCTTCGGCCGGCATCGCGCTCGGTTCGCACGCCACGATCGCCAGCCGATGCCGATTGGCGAACTCGACCACCTGCGGCTCGTCGAGGAGGATGGTTTTGCCGGCTTCGATGGCCAGGACGGTCGCGCCGGCGGCAACCATCGTTTCGAGCGTGCCGAGACCGATCGTCGGGACGTCGAACCGCATGTCCTGTTGCGGCTTGGCGACCTTGACGACGGTAAACCCGCCGGCGGGACAGAGCGTGCCCGCCCGGCAGATGCACTCGTCGGTCCCTTCGATGGCTTCGACCGCGAGGACGGCGCGGTTCTTCACCGCGACGCTTTGGCCCACGTCGAGGCGGCCCATTTCCTTGGCCAGATTCCAGCCAAACGCGACATCCGCCCGTTGCGCCGCCGTCAGACCGCGCGAAGTCAAAGTTCCCTGTTTCACGAGTAGCTCCGGAACGAAATCGGTCGCGGGACGAAAGTCGACGCCGTGCCGCGCAAACAAATCGACGAGCGTACCCAACAACGTGTCGTCCTTACGGTCCGCCCGATGACCGATGAAGTGCGGCCAAAAGGTTTTGATCGCCTGCCAGTCGGGCAGATGCTTCAAAAGCACCCACGGTTGGAACATTTTCACCTTGTGAATCTTGCCGGCCATCGTCGCTTCGCGCACGCCGTTGCGGCGGAAGAAACGAATCGCCGCGCCGAGCTTCGCCACACCGACCCAGCGAAATGCCGTGGCGAGTTCCGCGAGCCGTGGGTCGGCATGGTCCTTCACCGCCACAACCACCAGCGGCCGGCGCTGTGCGACGACCGCCTCGGCCACCACGAGCGGATACCGACCCCAACCGGCAACCAGGCCGAAAGGAACGGAAATCGCCGGCGGGGAGGAAACGGAGAGCATTTCAGTTGTGTCGAATTGCGGCGAACGGCGCCGAGTGAGGATGGTGAATGCAAGTGATGAGTGATGATTGATGAGCGATGAATGATGAACATTCGACGCTGATTGTCGTTCCGTTCGTCGCTCATCGTTCGTCAATCATCGCTTCCTCCTCCATGCCCTCCGTGCCCCGCCTCCGTGATCTCTGTGTTTAAGAAACCGGCACTTCACGCGGCCGACGATTGCTTCTCTTCGTCGCCGTTGGCACGCAGTTGTTCCGCCAACTGTTCGACCTGTCGCTGAAGTTTCCGCAGCTCGCGGCGCATCTCGGGCAGCTTGGAATACGACGCCATCATCAGCTTCTGCTCGCGTTCCGGGGTCGCGGGGCAGCCGAAGAAGAACGCCTTGGCCGGCACGTCGTTGCTGACGCCGGCTTTCGCGCCGAGAATCGCCCGGTCGCCGATATGGACGTGGTCTCGCACTCCGACCTGCCCGGCCATCGTCACGTAGTCGCCGGTGGTGGTGCTGCCGGCGATGCCGACTTGCGAGCAGATGAGGTTGTGCTTGCCGATGCGGCAGTTGTGTCCGATCATCACCTGATCGTCGAGCTTCGAGCCTTCGCCGATGATGGTCGGGCCGTAGCTGCCGCGGTCGATGGTCGTGCCCGCGCCGATTTCCACGTCGGCGCGAATCTCGACGTGTCCGAACTGCGCGGCCCGTTCGTGGCGGCCTTCGACGACCTTGTAGCCGAATCCGTGGCAGCCGAGCACGACCGCGGCGTGAATCACCGCCCGCGGACCGACGATCGTGCCTTCGTACAGAACCGAATTGGAATAGATCGTCACGTCTTCGGCGATCCGGCAGCCCGCCATGACGTGAACGCCGGGGTGAATCGTCGACCGCGAGCCGATTTCGACGTCGTCGCCGATTACCGCGAACGGATGCACGTCGACGTCCGCGGCGATTCGCGCCGTGGGACTGACTGCCGCGAGCGGGCTCACCCCGATCCGCCGCACCTCGGCGCGCGGACGAAACAGCGTCACAAGGCGTCCAAAGGCCTCGTGGACGGAAGCCACTCGCAGCGCGGGAATCGCCACGTCGGGCGCATCCGAGGGCAGAACGACCGCTGCGGCCCGGCTACCGGCCAGCCGCCGGAGGTTTTCGGCCTTGTCAATGAGCGTAATGTCGCCCTCGGCCGCGTCGTCGATTACCGTGGCTCGCACAATGCACGTATTCGGATCGCCCGAAATCGACCCGCCGACGATCGCGCCCAGTTCGGCCAACGTGTGAGACATCGTTCGGCATCCTTTCCGACAGCGGGCGGCCAGACGGGAAATGTTCGCCGGGTCGGGTCCGACCCGCGGCGTGACGCGGGCGATGCTAGCACCACAACCTAACGCAATGCCCGACTTTGCCCTGCGGCAGAGCGGAAATCTAACTCATCGCCTTGTCGGGCGACAATAGCGACCGGAAGAGATCGCAGCTCGGCGCTTGGGCGTGGAAGTGGGTCGTCGACGGTGAGCAGTGGACAATTCCAACGGCCGCCGCTGCGGCTACCCCTTTGGCGGCAGCGGACGGTCCGCCTCACTCTCGGCGGGTCGTTCGTCCTGGTCCTGCATTACCGGGCCGCGTGTGGCGTCGAGCCAGTCCAAGAACCGCTCGATTTCGTCGAGCGGCATGCCCATGCTCATGGCCGTTTTGATCGCTTCGCTGCGTTCGAGAAACGTGCCGGCATGTTCGAGCAGAAGCTTGGCGATTTCGTGTGCCATGCCGGGAACCGAGCCAGGCGCGGGGGCAGCGACCGGGGACTGGGCGCGCCGCGCGCCTGAACGGAGCGTCCGTCGATGCGGCTCGGCGATAGCGAAATTCGGATCGTTGGGACCGGCTACCCCGATGGAACAATGCCGCCCGCCGAGCTTCGGCGGCGTTCGCCGGGACCGGTCGAAAAAATCCCAACTGAATTTTTCGCGTGTGCCTGCCATCCTGCAAGCCGCCCGCCAGAGTTGCGAGTGCTCGAAAGATTCCCTTGGCGCACGATGGTAGCGATTTCGGCGAGTTTGGCGAGCGCCATTTCGGCATTTTTTCCAAATTTGCGCTAACCCGCGAGACACCGGCATTGGGCGTCACCCTACAGGCTACAGACTTGGCTCGGCATTACGACGGCGAAAGCAGCTCGTACGTCTGCCCGAGCCGCGGAATCGCCACGTTCCAGTTCCGCTCGCGACGGAGCGTTTCGGCGAGTGCGTCGGCCGCGGGCTTTTCGCCGTGGGTCAAGAACGCGTGCCGCGGCGCCGGAAGCGGCGCGAGCCACTTGAGCAACTCGCCGCGGTCGGCGTGGCCGCTCATGCCGGGAATCTTCTCGATCGCGGCGCGCACGGGTACGTCCTGGTGATGCAAGCGGATGAACTTGGCCCTTTCTTCGAGCTGCCGCCCGCGGGTGCCGGCCGCTTGAAACCCGCCCAAAATAATCGTGTTCCGCCTGTCGGGCAGGCGGTGCCGCAAATGGTGCAGGATGCGCCCCTGCGTCATCATGCCCGACGATGAAACGATCACCGCCGGCCCGCCGATTTGATTGAGCAGCTTCGAGTGCTCGGTCGTGCGAATGA
Organism: Planctomycetota bacterium; assembly: GCA_003576845.1. Taxonomy (GTDB): domain Bacteria; phylum Planctomycetota; class Planctomycetia; order Pirellulales; family PLA5; genus PLA5. The sequence continues at coordinate 5,416 of QEVJ01000052.1, read as the reverse complement.
GCGTCAGATGCGGACCGTTGATGGCGCAAGCTCGCCCCGGCAACTTGCCTTCGCTCAAGTCGTGATCGTCGGAATACTTGCAGAACAACTCGGTCGCGTCGACGGCCATCGGGCTGTCGAGAAAAATCTTGATCTCCGGAATCCGCCGCTCGGCCATCAGCACTTCGAGCAGATAAATCAACTGTTGCGCCCGACCCACGGCAAACGCGGCCATGACCATTACGCCGCCGCGGCCGATAACCCGCCGGACGACCTCGGCGAGGGCGTCGAGCAAATCGCCCTCGGGATGATCGCGGTCGCCGTAGGTGCTCTCGCAGACGAGGTAGTCGCACGGAGGCGGCGGCGTCGGGTCGAAGTACAGCGGCGCGCCGTAGCGTCCCACATCGCCGGAGAACAGAATCCTTAGCGGCTTCGGTCCTTCGCGAATCTCCATTTCGATCATCGCCGAGCCGAGCAAATGCCCCGCGTCGTGGTAGCGAATCCAGATCGGCGGCGCGACCTCGAACCACGCATCTCGGCGAATCGCCTTCATCAGCCGCAACGTGTGGTGCACGTCGCGAGTGTCGAACAGCGGCAAGGCGGGATGGTGCTTCGAATAACCCTTGCGGTTGGCATAGGCCGCGTCGCTTTCGTTGATGTGGGCCGAATCGAGCAGCATCAGCGCGGCGAGTTCCACCGTGGGCGGCGTGCCGTAGACGGGACCCTTGTAGCCTTGATTGACCAACCGCGGCAGCAGACCGATGTGGTCGATGTGAGCGTGGGTGAGCACGATCGCGTCGAGCGACTTCGGATCGAACGCGGGCCGGTTCCAATTCAATTCGCGCAGCGATTTGAGCCCCTGAAACGCGCCATAGTCGACCATCACCCGCGCGTTGCCGGCTTCGACCAGATACTTTGACCCGGTAACGGTTTCGGCCGCTCCGTAAAAAGAAATCCGGGCCATTCAAGTTCCTCGAATGCTGATTCCTAGACCCCGAATCCCGCGTCCCGCTAGCGGCGATCTTCCCGGAACCGGAACGGCTTCCCGCCGGTCAGATCGGCGCCGACGAGATCGGCGCTGGTAATCGACGGGCAGAAGTAGCGCTCGACGTGGCCGACGACCAGGTCCGTGCCGGTGAAGTGATCGACCTTGGGCGGCATCTGCGAGTTGTACATGGTGTCGGTCATGTCGCGGACGAGGACGACGTTCTTGCCGAGTTTCGTGAGCTGGCGAATCGCGAACGGCCGTCCGAGCACGCACATGTTCAGGTGCACGCCCATCATCACGACGTTGTCGATCTTCCGCTCGGTGAGCAGATTGTAGGTTTCTTGTCCGATGTCGGTGATCGCGTCCTCGTCGGCGATGTCGATCGTGGCGATTTGCCGCTTCCATGGGTCGCGGATCTTGCACTTTTCTTTGCAGTCGCAGCCCATGTCGGAATCGTCGATCGGCAATGCGGGTTCGTTCGTCTCGTCGGGCCAGCACCAGGCCGTGCCCCAGCGTTGCGAGATCGCCAGCGGTACGGGCGTTTTCGCGAACTTCGCCTCCTTCGCCCGCTTTCGCTGCGGCGTGTCCTTGTAGAACTCCATGCACGTGCTCGGGGCATGAATGACGAACGCGCCGCGCTTGCGAACCTCGGCCACGACGTTGTTCATCGCCGGCGCCATTTCGGCGACTCGGGCCGCCGCTCCTTTGCACCAGTGGTCGTCCCACATATCGCAAATGATGACCGCCGTCTTCTTCGGCTCCCAAGTCAGCTTCTTCTCGACCGTCTTGAACTTCGCCGAACCGTCGGCGCTCTTGCCGTCGGCGACTTGCGAGCGGGCGTCGAGCGTCAACATGTCATCGCCGCTGGCGGACGCAGTCATTGCAACGCCAATCCCCACGAAGAACATACCCAAAAACCACGACTGCATCGCAATTCCTCCTCGCTTCACTTCGCACTTCTCGCCGCAACGCCCGACGCTGTTGTAGACTGCCTGGCCGCGGCCAGCAAGCATGTCCGCGATGCCCAGTGCTGTACGAACCTCGCGCCAAGACGCCGCGCGCCACGCGCCAAGTCCGCACTCTTTGCTTCTTTGCGCCCTCCCGGTCGCGAAACGCCTCGCGGTTGCGAAATGCCCGCTATCGCCCCGCCACGGACCGATAATAGTCGATCGACAGGCCCAACCCCGTCTCGAAGTCGACCTGCGGCTCGTAACCGAGCATCGCCCGGGCCTGACTAATGTCGGCCATGCTCTCGCGGACATCGCCGACGCGGGCCGGTTCGAACCGCGGCTCAATCCTCGTGCCGAGCCGTTCGTTGAGTTGGGCAATCAAGCTCAGACGCGTCGTCGAGCGTCCATTGGCGGCGTTGAACACGCGGCCAGCGACATTCGGCGCGTCGGCCGCGAGCAGGTTCGCATGGACGACGTTGGCGACGTAGGTGAAATCGCGCGATTGCTGCCCGTCGCCGTAGACGACCGGTTGCCGGCCCGCGAGCATTGCCGTGATGAACAGCGGGATCACCGCCGAGTACGGGCTTTTCGGGTCCTGTCGCGGGCCGAAGACGTTGAAATACCGAATCGTGACCGTTTCCAAGCCATACGTCGCATAGAACGCCCGGCAATACTCTTCTGCCGCCAGCTTCGCCGCCGCGTAGGGCGAGAGCGGATTGGGCAGATCGGTCTCGCGCTTGGAACTGGTCGGCTGGTCGCCGTACGCGCTGCTCGATCCGGCGTACACGACGCGGCGGACGCCGGCCTTGCGGGCCGCGTCGAGGAGCGTCACCGTCCCGGTCACGCACGCCGCGTTCGTATCGAGCGGCGCCTCGACGCTTCGCGGCACCGACGCGAGGGCGGCTTGATGGAAGATCGCATCCACGCCGGCGACCGCATCGGCAACCGCCGCCGCGTCGCACAAATCGCCCTCGATGATCTCCAACCGCCCGGCCGATGCGTGCGCTGCCAGATGGGCGAGGTTCGAGCGGTGCCCCGTGCTGAAGTTGTCGAGCACGCGGACGCGGTCGCCGCGGTTCAGCAGCGCCGTCGCGATGTGCGATCCAATAAAACCGCCGCCGCCGGTGACCAAAAATGTACGCATCGGTTGTGAAGCCTATAGGGACAACAACGGGACGGACTCGGTCCCTGTAGGACGGATTGGCAATCCGTCCTACCGTGGCAAACGAACCTCGACCGCAATCCTACCACGCAGCAAAGTACGCGGCAGGGGCCGATTTCGGCCTTACGCACCCGCCGTCGCGGGGAGTGGCTCGATCGCCGGTTTTGGTTTATTCTCGGGACTGACCGGCGCGGCAACGGAACGCCCGCCGGAAGCACGCGGATCACAGAGCGAGAGTGGCGATCACGATGAAGCGGCTAGCGATTCTATTGGCCCTCCTGGCAATGCCGGCGATCGTCGGTTGCGGGTCGTCGTCGGACGGCAAAACAGCGTCGGCGAAGAACAAGAATAAGAATAAGCAAAAGAAGTCAAACGAGAAGAGCAGACTCCCCAAGCCCGGCACACACCCAAAGGGCTACAAGGAGCCCCAGAACGTGTTTGGACCGACGCTGCTCGAGAGCTACCTCAAGAACTTGAAGAATCCGGACGCAAAGGAACGCGAAAGAGCTTGCGTTGGACTATTCAATCAGCGATCGCGCGCCCGCGAAGCCTTGCCCGAACTCAAGCGTCTCGCCAAGAACGACAAGGACAAGAAAGTCCGCGACGCCGCCAAACGGGCAATTAAGGCCATCGAGGAAGGCTGACGCACGGGTCAACGTGGTAGGGTGGGTCGAACGAAGTGAGGCCCACCTGAGCTGCCGCTGGACGCGAATTCTTGGTGGGCGTCACTTCGTTCGACTTGTTCGACCCGCCCTACGCTGCTGTCGCAACGCGCGCCGGTTGAGTACCATACGGGTCACGTTTGTGGGCCTTCTTCCCTCCTTTGATTACGTGGGTATCGCTGATGTCGCGTTGGCCGATCGGTGTGTTTGCCAGTCTCGATGCCGGGCTGGGCGTTAAGCTCGAAGTCGCTCAAGAATTGGGCGTGCCGACGATCCAGTTGCACGCGCCGTCGCGGGCCGTCCGCACCGAGCGGCACGCAGAGAACTTCCTGATGCGGCTGGCGAGCATGAAGATCACGCTCACGGCCGTCTTCGGCGGCTTCGAGGGCGAAAGCTACGCCGACATTCCGACGACCTCGCGCACGGTCGGTCTCGTTCCGCCGGAAACCCGCGCCGCCCGCGTCGCCGAAGTGAAGGAGATCGCCGACTTCGCCAAATTGCTCGGCTGCCCGGTGGTCGCGCTGCATTTGGGCTTCATCCCGCACGACGCCGCGGCCGGCTTGTATCGAGAGGTCGTCGACGTGACGCGCGATCTCTGCGACCACTGCCGCGCGAACGGCCAGAGCCTGCACCTCGAAACGGGCCAGGAAACGGCCGACGACCTGCTTCGCTTTATCGCCGACGTCCGCCGCGACAACCTGTTTATTAACTTCGACCCGGCCAACATGATTCTCTATGGCACGGGCAACCCAATTCAGGCCCTGTGGAAAGTCGGCCCGTACGTCCGTAGCGTCCATTGCAAGGACGGCCGCTGGGCCGCCAACCCGGGCCAGGAATGGGGCCAGGAAGTCCCGCTCGGCCACGGCGACGTCGGCTTCGAGACGTATCTCCGCACGCTCGCCGCCATCGGGTACACCGGCCCGCTCACCATCGAACGCGAAATCCCGCAACAACCCGAACGGCAAAAAGCCGAGGTCGGTCACGCGGTGCGGTTGCTCGAAGGGCTCAAAGCTAAGCTGGCGTAGATGGAGTTGTGCGCCGGACTGAAATGTCTCCATGCGCGCGCACCGCCGAGGGCCAAAGACGCAGAGGATGTTGCGAGGAGTTGCTAAGCCGCGCGTTCTCCGCGCCTTTGCTTCTTTGCGGTTTGTGTCAGGCTCGCGAGCACGGCCGATGAACGACCCCAATATTCTGATCCTCGTGATGTTGCTGGTGTTCCTCGTGCCGATCGGCGTCGCGGCCGTGTTAGCGCTGTGGGCGTTGCGGCCGTGGCTCAGGGCGACGATGGCCGGGACGCAGCTTACGGTGTTCGAGATCATCGGTATGCGCCTCCGTCGCGTCGACGTCGATGCCGTCGTCGCCGCCCTCGTCATGGCCCGGCAAAGCGGCGTCGAGATCCATCAGGTCGACCTCCAGCGGGCGTATCTCGCCGGCGTGGACCTCGAAACGATTACGCTCGCGTGGATCGCCGCAGAGCGGATGAAAATGGATATCACGTTCGACCAGCTCGTGGCGATGTACCAGGAAAAGCGGCTCGGGGAGTTGCTCGACGAGGGCGGAGGGAAATCTTAAGTTTCTAGTTGGACAGCGCCACTTTAGAGAGTGATAGCACGGTTAAGTTCTTTGTTGCTGGGTACTTATGTTGAATCGAAGAGTTCGTATTTGAAGGGCGAGC
>QEVJ01000237.1 GCA_003576845.1 Planctomycetota bacterium | reverse complement strand
GGCTATTGATCTCATCGCTGTTCCTTGCCGCAATAGCGTGCGCCGCGTGTTCCGCGGCCGCGCAAGGAGAGTCGGTGGCAGCAGCCGCGGACGAAACCGATCTCAGCCAGGCGCTCGCCGTGCTCGAACGTGACTTGACCAGCCGCGACTATCTCGACGTGCTCGCCACGATGATTCCCACCGATCTGGCCGCGGAATGGCAGCGCGTGGCCACGGAGGACAACTACCACCTCTTTGCCGAGCGGCACGGCGGCGTCGACAAGCTGTCGGGCGACCCGGTGCTGAAAGCGGCCTACGCGCGTCGCCGGAAGATTGCGGCCGCGTTCCTCGACTTGATGCGCGGCGCGTATGCCAAGAAGAACATTCGTCCGCCGTTCGATGACGAAGCCGTGCTGACCAAGGCTCTTGCCAGCGCCACAAAACGCGGGACCAAGGGCCAGCTTCCCGATTTTCCCATCCGCGCGATCCCGCCGGTCGCCGGCGCGGAGAAACATTGGCCGAGCTTTCGCGGACCGACGGGCCAAGGCATCGTGATCGACACGCAGATTCCCGACCGTTGGAGCGATTCCGAAAACGTGCTCTGGAAGGCGAAACTGCCGGGCCGCGGAAACAGCTCGCCCGTCGTCTGGGGCGATCGGTTGTTCGTCACGTCCGAAGCCGAGCCGCGCGGCGCGGCGGCGCCGCTCGGTCCCAAGGATCGCGCGCCCGAGCGATTGCTGTTGTGCTACGCGCTTGAGGAAACGAAGAACGCCGCGGGCGAAAAGGTCGCGCCGGGCGGACTCCTCTGGCAAATCGCGGCGCCCCAGCCCGTCGAGCACGAAACGCTCTATTGGAAGAACACGCTCGCTTCGTCCACGCCCGCCACGGACGGCGAGCGTGTGATCGCCTTCTTCGGCAACGCGGGCTTGCTCTGCACCGACTTGGACGGCCGCCGCCTCTGGCACGCCGACCTGGGAACCTTCCCCACGATGCACGGACCGGGCACGTCGCCGGTCATCTACAAAAACCTCGTCATCGTGATTCAAGACCAGACCGTCGGCACGTCGCTTTGTGCCGCGTTCGACAAGCGGACGGGCGAGCGGGTCTGGCAGAAGCCGCGCCCCAACGCCGCGGGCTGGTCGTCGCCCGTGCTGCTCCGCGTCGGCGACCGCGATGAACTCATCTACAACGGCTCGAACGACGTCGTCTCGTACGATCCGGCGACGGGCGACGAGGTGTGGAAAGCCGCCGGAACGTCGATCGAGTCGATTCCCAGCATCGTCAGCGGCGGAGGGCTGCTGTATTCGACCTCCGGACGCAACGGGCCGATGTTCGCGCTGCGGCCCGGCGGCAAGGGCGACATCACCGATACGCACGTCGTTTGGCGGCACGAGCGCGGCGGCCCCCACGTGCCGACACCTGCCTGGCACGACGGTCGGCTCTACGTCGTCAGCGACACGGGCGTGGTGACGGTATTCGACGCGGCGACGGGCGAAACGCTCTCTCAAAAACGCCTCCGCGGCCGCTTTTCGATGGCCCCGCTCGTAATCGGCGACAAGTTGCTCCTGGTCAGCGAAGAGGGCGTCTGCTACATCGCCAAGAGCGATCCGCGGCTGGAAATCGTGGCCCGAAGCGACCTCAAGGAACCGGTGCTGGCGACTCCGGCCGTGCTCGGCGGCAAGCTCTACTTCCGCACGGCGGAGCACTTGATCTGCATCGGAAAGCCGTCCGCCGCCGTCGATGCGCCCGCGGCTGCCAAGCCGGTCAAGCAACTGATCCTTCCCGGCGAGTCGTTCCTGGTCGAAAACCGGCCGGCGTTCGTGCTTTGGCCCCCGCAAGAGAAGCGACGGAATCCGCAGCCGTGGATTTTCTACGCGCCGACGCTCCCGGCATATCCCGACGAGGCCGAAAAATGGATGCACGAACGCTTTCTCGAGGCGGGCATCGCGGTCGCGGGTATCGACTGCGGCGAAGCTTACGGAAGTCCCGACGGCCAAAGCCTGTTCACGGCGCTTTATCGAGAGCTGACCGACAAGCACGCCTTTGCCGCGAAGCCCTGTTTACTCGGGCGTAGCCGCGGAGGGCTTTGGGTGAGCAGTTGGGCAATCGCCAACCCGGAAAAAGTCGCGGGCATCGCCGGCATCTATCCCGTCTTCGACTTGACCACCTATCCCGGCCTGGACAAGGCTGCGCCGTCGTACGGTTTGACGGAATCCGCGCTTCGCGAATCGCTTGCCCAGCACAATCCGATCGCGCGAATCGACGTTTTGGCGAGAGCCAAAGTGCCGGTGTTCATCATTCACGGCGACGACGACAAGGTCGTGCCGTTGAAACAGAATTCCGCCGAACTGGCCGCCAGGTACGCAGCGGCCGGCGCGGGCGATGCCGCCAGGCTCGTCGTCGCCAAGGGACAGGGCCACAATTTCTGGCAAGGCTTCTTTCAATGCCAGGAATTGGTCGACTTCGCAATCGAACGCGCCAACGAAGGGGCGAAAGCCGCGGCCCGGCAATGACGACGTCGCCGGTGTTATCTCGTATTGCTCGCCGATCGCAGCGGGAGACCGTCCTTGGAAACCAACCCCAGGATGCGACCAGCGACCCGCCGGTTCCGTGGCCGCTATTGTAGTTGCTCGGTCGTCGCCGCTTGGATCGGCACACTGTCGAGAAAGTTTGCCAGCGACCGCGAGCGATACGGCTGTTGCAGCTTGCGGACCGCCTTCGATTCGATCTGCCGCACGCGCTCACGGGTCACAGCGAAGATGCGGCCGACTTCTTCGAGCGTGTAGGCATAGCCATCGACTAGGCCGTAACGCAGCCGCAAGATTTCGCGTTCGCGATAGTTCAGCACTTCGAGCACTTCCGCGATTCGGCGCTTGAGGAGATCGTAATTCATGTCCTGCAGCGGGTCGTCGTCGCGGTGATCTTCGAGGAACTCGCCGAAATAGCTGTCGTCGTGATCGCCCACGGGCTGATCGAGCGACAGCGGCTGGCGGCTGATGCGGATGATGCAGCTTGCTTCGTCGATCGACATGCCGGCGGCCGCGGCGGTTTCCTCGACGCTCGGGTCGCGGCCGTGGGTTTGCACGAGGTCTTGCGTCACGTTCCGCACGCGGCTCATCGAGTCGATCATGTGGACCGGCACGCGGATCGTGCGGCTTTGGTCGGCGATCGCTCGCGTGATCGCCTGCCGAATCCACCAGGTGGCGTAGGTCGAAAACTTGTAGCCGCGGGCGTGCTCGAATTTGTCGACCGCCCGCATCAGGCCGGTGTTCCCTTCCTGAATCAGATCGAGGAAAGAAAGCCCACGGTTGCGATACTTCTTGGCGATGGACACGACGAGCCGCAGGTTGCCGGCCGAAAGTTGCCGCTTCGCCTTGTCGTAAGCATTCTGGTTGCGGCCCGTCCGCTCGATGCGCCGCGCGAGCGTCCGCGGGCTTTCCAGCGTAATCCGCATCAGGTAGCAAAGCTCCTTGCGAAGTTCCTCGGGCGAAGTGGGAACCGGCTTGCCCGCCTTGGCTTCGGCCAACTGCTCGCGAATCGTCGCCATGCGGGCGGCGATGTCGCGAATGCTGTCGAGAATCGGTTGGAGTCGCTGGATGCGAAGATTCAGCTCTTCGACCAGGCGGACGGCCTTCATCCGGCGGCGCAACACGCGGCGCCAGATCGCGCGGCGCTCGTCGAGCGGCCGGCGACGGTCGACGACCTTGTAGAAGTCGCGCTGATTCTGGCGGAGCAGCTTGACGAGCGTTTCGAGGTTTGGACCGATCCGCCGCATGATCTGCTTCTTCTCGGTCTTGTTCGTGACCGAGACTTCGATCGTGCGATCAAGCCGGAGCCGGCCGTCCCGAACCTTTTCGAGCAGGCTGACCGCCGCTTGCAGCACGAAGTCGTTGCACAACATGCTGTGGCGGAATCGGGTCCGCGTGCGCTCGATCTGCTTGGCCGCGGCGACTTCCTCCGCGCGGGAGAGCATCGGGATCTCGCCCATTTGCATCAAATACATGCGGACGGGATCGTCGATCGCGCTGACGCCGGAGTCGCCCGCCTCCGCGTCGAGGTCGTCGTCGAGTTCTTCGGGCCGCGGCGCGTCGTGGTCGACGTCGCCCTCGTCGTCGAACGCGTCGAGCACCCCGTCGTCGCCGTAGCCGCGGTCGACGCCCTTGTCGCGGTGGCCGTTGAGCACGGGTTTGGCGGCGAGGGCCTTCGCCTTGGCGAGCTTGGTTTCTTCGGACTCGGCGGCGGGAGCGGTCTTGCCGCGGGGGGAAGCGGGGCGTTTTTCCGACGTCCGAGTGGTGCGCGTCAAGGTCCGGCTCCTCGATAGGCGGCCGACGCGGGCAAGCGCGGCGTCGGCGTGGGATGGCGGGGCGATTGGCGAATCAGGGAAGAAGCAGGTCATGCGCCGATCCCATCGTACGGCCAACGCATCCACCGCAAAGCCTTTCGCTTAAGACACTTACGGCGCAACGGCGTTCCACTTCGCGCAGGGGCGAACCGCCGTCGTGTTGCCGCGGGGAAACGCGCCGAGACGCGGCGTGTTGTCAAAAGCGAACGCCAGCCGATCCGGTGTCAAACCTCAAAAGACGTGCCTGCGGCGGATGCCGGCCTACGGTTCATTGTAAGAATCGCAACAGTTGCGTCAGCAAAATGGCAAAAACTTTCGTGGCGTTACACGATCGTCGCCGAAACATGCCGGTTTTTCGCGAGGAATTTGCCCGCCGGGCATTAGAAAGTGGGGGCGATGCGCGTCGGCGAACGCATCGTGGCGCACGCCCCGCCACATGCTGCCGCCTTCCGCAAACCAAGGTCGCCTCCCAACGCACGTCGTTCTCGGGTAGCTTTTCGAGTGCCGCAGAAGCGAGACCTACGCGAGACCGACGATGACGAATCCCGCCGAAACGACGCCGTGCCTCGCCGAAGTGGCCGACCGCCTGCGCGCGGATGAGGAAGTTTTGCGGCTCGGCGGTGGAAGGAGCGCCATCGACCGGCAGCACGAAAAGGGCCGCCTCACCGCTCGCGAACGGCTCGCTCGCCTGATCGACGCCGAGTCGCCACAGCTCGAAATCGGCCTTTGGTCGGCCTGGGGCATGTACGACGAATGGGGTTCAGCGCCGGCGGCGGGCGTGGTTTGCGTTATCGGCTCGATCGCCGGGCGGCGGCACATGGTCATCGCCAATGACGCCACGGTCAAAGCCGGGGCGTTCTTTCCCGCCACAGCCAAAAAAGTGCTTCGCGCCCAGCGGATCGCCTTCGCCAACCGCCTGCCGCTGGTTTATCTCGTCGATTCGGCCGGCGTGTTCCTGCCGCTGCAAGAAGACGTATTCCCCGACGAGGATGACTTCGGCCGCATCTTCCGCAACAACGCGGTGCTCTCGGCCGCGGGAATTCCGCAAATCGCCGCGATCATGGGCAACTGCGTCGCCGGCGGAGGCTATCTGCCCGTGCTCTGCGACAAAATGCTGATGACCGAAGGCTCCGGCTTGTATCTTGCCGGGCCCGCGCTCGTCCGCAGCGCGATCGGGCAGCGCGCGACGCACGAGGAACTTGGCGGGGCGCAAATGCACGCGCAGATCAGCGGCACGATCGACTATCGCGAACCGAACGACGAAGCGTGCCTCGACCGCTTACGGCGGCTCGTCGAACTCGCTCCGCCGGACGACGAGACCCCGTCGAAGCCATTTTCGCGCGTCGCCGCGACGGAGCCTTCGCGCCCAGCGACCGATATCTACGATCTCGTCCATCCCGACCCGCGACGAGAGTATGAGGTCCGCGACGTCCTCGCGACGATCGTCGATGGCGATTCGTTCGACGAGTACAAAGCCGAGTACGGCGGCACGCTCGTTTGCGGCACGGCACGAATCGGCGGGTTCGCGGTCGGCATCGTGGCGAGCCAGCACCATCAAGTCCGTCCGGCGAACGGCCCCATCCAGTTCGGCGGCGTGATCTACGTCGACAGCGCCGAAAAGGCCGCGCGTTTCGTGATGAATTGCAACCAAGACGGTTTGCCGATCGTGTTCTTTCAGGACGTGAACGGTTTCATGGTCGGCCGCGACAGCGAACAGGCCGGCATCATCAAGGCCGGCGCGAAACTCGTCAATGCGATCAGCAACAGCCGCGTCCCGAAGCTCACCGTGATCACCGGCGGTTCGTTCGGCGCGGGTAATTACGCGCTCTGCGGCAAGGCGTTCGATCCGCGGTTCATTTTCGCCTGGCCCAACGCGCGCTATGCCGTGATGGGCGCCGAACAGGCCACGTCGACGCTGCTCGACGTGACGGTCAAGAGTCTCGAACGCCAAGGCCATGCCGTCGACGCCGAAGAACTCGCCACGCTGCGCGATCGGGTCCGCAGCGACTACGAACGCCAGATGGATATCCGATACGCCGCTGCCCGCGAGAAGTCGCCACGCGCCACGCGGATGAAGAGCCGTTTCGCGTCGGGGTGTACCAGGTGTGACGTAGGCCGTGGATAGGGGACGGTGGGCAGTGGACGGTTTTGCTGCGCGCTATCCACTGTCCGCCGTCCACTCATCCCGCTAGTTCTGACTAAAGTCGAACTGCTTGATCGGTTCGCGCCCGAGCGGGTTCTTGAGAAACTTGCGGCGGCATTCGGGGCACAGGTCGAACCGCAGCGATTGATAGACATCCTGGTCCAGGGCGTCGTCTTCGGCGTCTTCGAGACGCTCCAGAATTTGCTGTATCTCTTCCAGATGATCGTGCTCGTCGTCGGCGTCACCTTCGGCCGACGGATCCATCGAGGCGTAAACTTCCATTTTCACCACGTATCGCACGTCGTCCGCGGGATCGATGATCCGTTTGCAGCAGTCACACGTGTAGTGAATCATAAAATCCTTGTCCTTGCGAATCGAACACCCAGAGTCGTGGCCGAGGTTCTCTCCGTATGTCCTCGGCTTCATTTCATCCTAATGGCAACGCGCGCCGCGTGGCAAGGCGGTTCCAGGCCAATTTGCCCGCCGAAAAAAAAGTTTCCCGAGAGCCGTTTTTTGAGGCTGCGACAGCTTGACAGCCGACGCGCGGCGGAGTTCGGGAAAGAGTGGGCAGTGAGCAGTGGGCAGTGGGCAGTGACGCTGCCCGCTGTTCACTATCCACTGTCCACTATCCACTGTCCACTATCCACTGTCCACTGCCCACTTTCCCGCCCACTTTTCTGCCCCGCGCTGATGGACTTTTGCCCGCCGATGCCTTACGCTGGCCGGTGTTGTCGGCCGTGCTGGCGCCACGAACGGAAGCTAGCACCGGCCGCGGATCGTTTGCCCTGCGTTTGTGGAGGACCATGCGATGCACGATTTCGAATTCGCCGCGCCGCAAACCGAAGCCGAAGCCGTCGCCTTGCTCGCGCCCGAACGCGGCAGGGCCGAAGTGCTTGCCGGCGGAACCGACCTCGTTCCGCTCCTCGAAAAAATGGTCGTCGCGCCCAGCCGCGTCGTAAGCATCGCGGGCATCGCATCGCTCAAGATGATTCGCCGCGACGACGAACGCGGTGAATTGGTCCTCGGCGCGGGCGTGACGCTCGACGAGTTGCTCAAGAGCGATTCGCTCGCCGACTACCCCGCAATTCGCCACGCAATCGAAGGCATCAACAGTCCGCAGCTACAAGCCCAGGGTACGCTCGGCGGCGAAATCTGCCGCCGGCCGATGTGCTGGTATTACCGCTCGGGCCACGGCCTTCTGGCTGACCGGGGACGCGAGGTCGCCGCAGGCGACAACCGCTATCATGCGATTCTCGGGAACGGCGGCGCGGCAAAGTTCGTGCATGCCTCGCGGATCGCTCCCGCGCTCGTGGCGCTCGGCGCATCGCTACGAATCATCGGCCCTGGCCCGGATGAAGAGAAATACGTGCCCGCGGGCGATTTCTTCCGCACGCCGCGGTCCGACGGCGACCGCGAGAACGTCCTCATGCCCGGCGAACTCGTGTCGCACATTATCCTGCCGGCAGTCGAGTCCGCGACGAACGCGACGTACGAAGTCCGGCAGAGCGCTGGTCCCGACATGCCGCTCGCGGCGGCGGCCGCCTCGCTCGAAATGCTCGGGCCGATGGTCAAGAGCGCCCGCGTGGTGCTCGGTCAGGTCGCGCCGGTTCCATGGCCCTCGCCCGAAGCGGCCGCGGCGATCCTCGGGCGGCCCGTCGACGAATCGACCGCCGAAGCGGCCGGCGCTGCGGCTGTCTCCCGCGCCACGCTGCTTTCCGGCAATGCGTACAAGGTTCAACTGGCCAAGACCGCGGTGAAGCGCGCGATCCTGCTCGCCGCCGGTCAAGATCCGGGAGGATTCTAACGATGGCATTCCAGAAAAGTTACGACGACCTGCCGGTCCTCGACGCTCAAGCGTGCATTCACCTGCGGAGCAAGTCGCTGTACGTCTCCGGAGAGATGGACCGCGGCGAACCGCACGAAATCGCGAACCGCCATTATTGGTGCAACGAAACCCAGCACGTCGTCGGGCCAGATTCCGCGGCCGTGGCTCGAGCGAGTTGCGTAAGCGGGCGGGGATGTTTCCGCAGTTCGCGGTGATGGCGGTTGCCGCACGGAAGGCGGTCCCAAGCACACGAGGCGAAACGATCGAACGCCGTGTGCCTCATGAACGGCCGCGCGGTTGCCCCCGGTGTATTCACCGGGGGCTAAATCGATTGCCCGCAAACCTCCCGTGTTGCCCATGCCTCGCCGACTGCGCCGGCGCTCTTGACCGCCCCACGTAAAGTCCGTATCACCGTCGCCCCGTCCGCACGCCGTGGGAAGCCGCGCGGACCGATTCGAAATGGCGAGGCGATCGGAGGCGCAGGATGCGCGGTGTGGGATTGGTGCAGGCGCGGATTGGGCTGGCGGTGCTGGCATGGGAATGCGTTTATCTCGCGCCCGGCGCCGCCGCGCAGAGCCTGCCGGGAGAGGACATCGTCCTCGCCGCCGCTAATGCCGATGCACCCGATTCGGCCCCAACAAGCGCCGATTCGAGCGTCGAAGAGCGGCTGCGGGTCGCCCAGAGAACGCTCGACGCGGCCAGGTCGGTCACGCCCAAGGGCGTCAAGCCGCCGGAGGAGTTGACCCAAGAGGTCGACCTGCTCCAGCAGCTCAAATCGATCCCGACGCAAATCGAGGCCGCGGCGGGCCGTAAGAAGGAGTTGGAGGCCGCCCGCGATCAGCTTGCCGCCCATCTCAAGGTCGTCGCCGGCGGCGGCATGCTCGAACAGCCGGAGTCGGAGTACCTGCTGCTCGAACAATTACGCGACGAGCTCGCGGCGGAACAAGCCCGTACCGCCGCCACCGAAGCGGAGCTTGCCTCGGCAAGCGAAGCGCTCGAACGGGCGAAGACCGCGTATGCCGAAAAGGAACGCCAGCGCCGCGTCGTCAAGGAGTCGCTCGACGCCAAAAGCCCATCCGCCGACGAAACGCAAAAGGCCCAACTCGGTCAAGCCCACGAGATCGCCCGGCTCGAAAGCCAAATCGCCGAAGCGACCGTTCGCCTCCGCGAAGCCGAAGCCGCCAACGAAAAGCTCGCCGCGGAAAACCAGCAAGCCGAGTTGCGCCTGCTCAAGCTCCGCATCGCGGCTTGGGAAAAGAAAGCCGCCTTCCGCGAACAAGACCTCGCGAAGATCCTCAGCCAGATCGACGAACGCGAAGCCGAGCTGCGGGAGCAAGCCGAAACGCTTCAGGCCGACAGCGAGTATCCCGAACGGCAATGGCGCTCGGCAATGGAACGCCGCAGCGCGCTCGGCGCCGCAAGAGACGCGGCCCTCGACGCGGAAATCGAATCCTGGCGGCGGGCCCGCGAAGCCCAACGCGCGCGGATCGCCGCGGTCAGCGAGCAATTGGCCCAGCACGCGAAAGCGCGCACCGCGTGGACTCGCCGTTATCGCATCGCCGCGGGCGAGGCCGACGCCGCAGAACTCGTCGCCTGGCGCAAAGAAGCCCGGCAAGCGATCGAAGACCTCAACACGGCCGAAAGGAGCAAGACGAGCCGCGTCGCGCAGCTTCGCGGCGAACTCGCCCGGCTCGACGAGCAGTTGCAGGCGGCCCGCCAAACTCCGGACCCTTCGGCTCGTTGGATCGGCGAGCAGCGCGAGCACGTCGCGGCGCTGGTCGACGTGTTGGGTTCCAGCCTGGTCAACGTCGAGACGAGCCGCCGGCTGCACGCTAAGCTCCTCGCCGACATCGAAGGCGACGCCGAGTCGAACGGCGTCTCGGCTTGGGCGGCCACGGCCTGGTCGCGCGTCGCCGCCGTCTGGAATCACGAACTCACGTCCGTCGACGATCGCCCGATTACGGTCGGAAAGATTATCTCCGGCGTGATTCTGCTGTTGATCGGGCTGTTCCTGTCGCGCTGGCTCAGCGGCTTCGTCGCGCGGCGGCTCATCGCAAGGTTCCACGTCACGGAAGGCGCCGCCGCCGCATTGCAGACGATCCTGTTCTACGTCCTCGTCGTCACCGTGGCCCTGTTTGCTCTGCGGCTCGTCAACGTGCCGCTCACTGCGTTCACGATTCTCGGCGGGGCGCTCGCCGTCGGCGTCGGTTTCGGCAGCCAGAACATCGTCAACAACTTTTTCAGCGGCTTGATCCTTCTGGCCGAGCGGCCCGTGCGCGTCGGCGACGTCGTCGAAGTCG
>QEVJ01000236.1 GCA_003576845.1 Planctomycetota bacterium | reverse complement strand
AACCACCGGGGAAGGGGCCGCCGCGCCCGCATTTCATCCCGACGCCACGCACGACGCTCAAACGCTCAATTCATATCGAGGGTGAATAAGTCCGGGTTAGGTAGTTTTCGAGCGGTGATACTCGCAACGGTCCAAACTGCCGAGAAATTGATTCAACGGCAAGTTCCATAGCACTTGGGGTCAATAGGTATGCTAAGTCCGCATACGATTTTCCAGCAAGTGCGGCAATGTTAGCCGGACCTTGCATCATAGCAGCAAGAGTGCGGTTCGCCTCTGCGACTGTCGCCAGTACCGATGTTTCCGCCAAACGAATCGGAGCAATCGTTGCAAGGACCTTTGCGGTAGCCGACGCCGCATTCTCAATCGACTTTTGCTGTCGCACGATATCCGAAATTGTCGACGCTTGAAATGTCGCGGCGTTTTCGTTAATCGCGTCGATAACCCGTGTGATACCACTTAACGGATTCTGTACCAATACGGCGGAATGTGTGGCCGCGATTCTCGCGACTACAGAATTCACCGAATCCAGCCCCTTTAGTGCTTGTTGAAACGCAGATACCTTTGCTTGGACCGATGACGCAGGGGACGAGTTGATGATTCGTTGGGCGTCTCTGATTTGTCGCTGCAATTCGTCCATTTGTGATTCCCAAACCTCCAGTGTACGGATGTATCAATGGGCGAATTCTATCCCTGCGACTCCCCTATTCAAGCGCCAGGACGATCCGCCACCAGCAAATTGAGCGGTGCGCGCACGATTCGGCCCAAAACCGGCCCCGACGATAAACATAAGGGCCAAAAACGACCCAAAAGCGCGCCGAACCGGCCAAAGTGTCCAGCCAAGATACGCTGCCCTAGGACAGCAGGCGTACTACGCCTGACACAGGTGTAGTAAACCGGGTGTAGAAGGGCCTAGAGTGGCCTACCCGATCCGAACGTAAACCCAAGAATCGTAAGGCTTTATCGAGAAAACTAGCAGCTTGCCTAAACTGCCGGCGGTGCTCTGCCGATTGAAGCTACGCTGGCGCGGTTTCGGTCGCGGAAACCCGACACGAAGACGTAGACACGAGCCGCCGGCGGCGGTTCGTGTCGAGCGTCTTTCCAAGTCTAATGTCGCCCGAAATGTCCGTAAACCCCATTCGGTCAGGCGTTCGGCGGCGCGGCGGCGCTGGATGGAGAACGCAGTGGTCGGTTCCGTGGTGAAAGGCGGGCTTGAGCGGGCAGTGGGCAGTAAACAGCAGGTGGTGGAACGGATCAGTCAGGACATAGGTGGCGCGCTTGGTCGAGGACATGGGGTCGCGCGCGGGTTGGGGGTTCACGGAATTCTGCCGGTCATTTGCAGGTAGGCAACGACCTGATCGGCGAGCGTTTCGGGGACATTCGCGTCGGCCTGAAGGTGAATCTCGGGGGCGAGCGGCGGTTCGTAGGGGTCGTCGATGCCGGTGAAGTTCTTGATCTCGCCGGCGCGGGCTTTTTTGTACAGGCCCTTGGGATCGCGTTGTTCGCAGACGGCCAGCGGCGCGTCGACGAACACCTCGACGAAATCTCCGCCGAGCCGGGTTCGGACCGCGTCGCGGTCGCGGCGATAGGGACTAACGAACGCGGTGAGCGTGACGATGCCGGCGGCGGCGAACAACTGGGCGACGGCGGCAATGCGGCGGATGTTCTCGGCCCGATCATCGGCGGAAAAGCCCAGTCCAAACCGCCTGGCAAATTCGTCGCCATACACGCCCCGAAGTTCGTCGGCGCTGGGGTTCAAACCCATCCGCACGTTGTCCCCATCGAGGAGAAACGTATGGATTCCTCGGCGATGGAGCCGCTCCTCGACCAGATTCGCGACGGTGCTCTTGCCGCTTCCGCTCAGGCCGGTAAACCAGACGACGGCGCCGGCGTGGCCCATGAGCCGCGCCCGGTCGGCCGGGGTAACGCGGTGTTCGTGCCAAATGACATTCGACATGCAAGCTCACATTCCCATGATTTAGCCCCCGGTGAACACACCGGGGGCAATACACCCGAATTGCGGCCGGTCTCCCGATCGAACGACCCCCGTTGTGGCCGGTCTCCCGACCGAGCCACGGGTTGCTCCGGCACGATGTCCGCCGCGCCGCGGACAAAACTACTCGCTCAATCCGGCGAGTTCGCACAAGTTTGCCGCCATCACCTGTTGCGGGCAACTCCAAACGAGAAAAAACAGGGCTTCGCGGCACCACCGGCCGGCGGGATGCCCCACGACGTAGCCGGTTCCTTTGGCGGCGGCGAGGGCGGCTTGCGTTGCACGAAGGACGAGGCTGTTGGCGCGGGTCCGCAGGTCTTGCGTCGAGCACCGCTCTTCCCCAAGCGCGGCCGCGAGCAGATCGCCGCGGACTTCGAGCAATTCGGCCCGCAAACCGCCGGCGGGCACGAGGAGATCCGCGCGCCGCTCGGCCTCGGCGAACAGGAAGTCGACTGCTGCACCCGCGACGCCAATGGCGAGGGTCGACGTTTGCAGGCCGCCCGTGTTCGAGCCGCGTGCGCCCGCCATCACGTCTTCGCTCGGCCCGGCGATGAGGTCGTGTCGCGGCACGAGCACATTGTCGCAGTAGATTGGCCCGGTATGGCTGGCGTTGAGTCCGATTAACGGAGCGTCGTCGCCCGCCCGCACGCCGGGCCATCGCGTGTCGAGGGCCAGCAGGACACGGCGGCGATCGGCGAGTTCCGCGCCGATGACGATCGTGTGTGCATGGCGTCCGCCGGTGACCCAGGGACTCAGGCCGTTGAGCCGAAAACCGTTCGGCATTTCCTCGGCAGCAAGAGCAGGCTGGCTCAAGTGTCGCCGACTCGTCGTCAGGTGCGAGATACCGAGCGTGGCGAACGTGCGCCCGGCGAGCAGATGGGGCGCAAGCCGGGCGGCGAGCGCGGCGTTCTCGCTGGCGACGATCCGTCGGCACGCGCCAGCCCACTGCGTGAGAATGAACATCGTCGTCAGGCACGCCGCCGAGAGTTTGAGTTCGCCGCGAACGATGTCGGCCTCGTCCCAACCCTGCCCGCCGAACTCCGCGGGAAAGAACCAGGAGAGCACGCCGTAATCGCGGCACAGCGCAAGCTGCTCGACCGGCCATGCGCCGCCGCGGTCGAGATCGCCGGCCAACGCGGAGAAGCGCCGGCAGAGTTCGTCGAGAGCGGGATCATCGGGTGAGTGGATGACGGGCACGGCGGGTTGGAGGTTGGAGGTTGGAGGTTGGAGGTTGGAGGTTGGAGCGAGCGGTCAGGACTGACTCCGTTCTGGAATCTCAAATCTCAAATTTGGGGTTCGAGATTTCGGATGGCTAGGCGCGCCCGCATTCCTACATGCTCGATCCGGCCAGGTATCCCGTGCTGAACGCGGCCTGGAAATTATACCCGCCGATTGGCCCGTCGAGGTCGAGGACTTCGCCGGCGAAATAGAGCCCGGGGAGGAGCTTGCTTTGCATGGTGCGGGAGTCGATTTCGTCGAGCGCGACGCCGCCGGCGGTGACTTCGGCCTTGGCGAAGCCGCGCGTGCCCGAAATCGGAATCGCTTGCCGCTTGATTGCAGCGACGAGTCGCATTCGCTGCTGTTTCGAGAGTTCCGCGGCGCGCCGCTCGTCGCCGACGCCCACTTGCCGTGCCAGCGCTTCGGCCAGGCGCGCGGGCAATGCGTCGGGCAGAATGCCGACCACGCGCCGCTTGCCTTCGCGCACCGCGGCCGCGCGAAGTTGCTCGTCGAGCACGTGTTCGGGCAGCTCGGGCAGAAAATCGCATTCGAGCGTGAGCGTTGCCGGGCGAGGATGGCCCGTGACGGCACGGCTGACGTCCATCGGCGCTGGGCCGGAGAGTCCGAAGTGGGCGAACAAGAACGAACCGCGGCGTTCGGCGAGCACGCGGTGCTTTGCGTTTTCGACCGCAGCATCGACGACGCGAACCAGGACGTCGGCAATGGTGACGCCCTGAAGTTCTTTGACCCACGCGGCGCCCGTGGTAATCGGCGTGAGCGCCGGCCGCGGCGGAACGATCGTGTGCCCGAACGCGGCCGCCCATGCGTATCCGTCGCCGGTGGTGCCGCTGCCGGGATAGGATTTACCGCCGGTCGTGATGAGGACGTGCGGAGCGTCGAATGTGCGACTCGTCGTCGTAACGCGAAAGCCGTTGTCGGCGCCGTCGATCGCCGTGACGCCTTCGCCCGTGACGAGTTCCGCGCCGCTGCGTTCGAGCCGCCGCAGCAGGGCGTCGAGCA
Source organism: Planctomycetota bacterium (assembly GCA_003576845.1). GTDB lineage: Bacteria > Planctomycetota > Planctomycetia > Pirellulales > PLA5 > PLA5. The sequence goes on along the minus strand of QEVJ01000236.1, from coordinate 2,213 downwards.
CGTCGCTCGCCCGGTCGCTGACCGGAAACACCTTTCCGCCGGGTTCGACCTTCGTGTGTACGCCCTCGGCCTCGAAGAGCGCGATCAAATCGGCTGGCGAGAGCGCGGCGAGTGCCGAGTGCAGGAACCGGCCGCTCTTGCCGTATGCCGCAACGATGCCGGCCTCGTCGACGTCGTGCGTGATGTTGCACCGCGTGCCGCCGGACATGAGGATCTTCACGCCCGGGCGGCGATTCTTTTCGACGAGCACGACGCGGCGTCCTCGTTCGGCCGCCCTCGCCGCGGCGAGCAATCCGGCCGCGCCGGCTCCAATTACGATGACGTCGAGCGGCATAGCTGGCGGAAGCGTGGCAGTCGGTAGCGGACGGACCTGGTCGCCGATCGTTTGACGTTCGGCGTTCTCCACTGTCTACGATTCGCCGCCCACTGTCCATTCACCCCCGGACGGCTCCGCAACGGAACAAACGACACGGAAGCCGCCGCAATCGGCGAGCCTCCGTGTCCTGCGCCCTGCGGTGAGACAGAACGTAGGAGGCGAAACCCTCCGCCGATCGAATCGCCAACCAGCGCCGTCGACGAAGGGATTCGCCTCCTACAACACTATTTCACCAGGTTGTTAACCAGCCGCGGTTTCAAGAAAGCCGGCGAGCTGCTCGCTGCGGACGGGGTTTTGCAGCTTCTTGACCGCCTTCGCTTCGATCTGCCGCACGCGCTCGCGGGTGACGCGGAAAATGCGGCCGACTTCTTCGAGCGTGTACGAATACCCGTCCGACAGACCGTATCGCAAGCGAATGATCTCTCGCTCGCGATAGGTGAGCGTCTTGAGCAACGCTTCGATCTTCGTGCGGAGCATGCCTTGCGTGGCGGAGTTCATGGGCGTGATCGCGCCGCGGTCTTCGACGAACTCGCCGAACGTGCTGTCTTCCGTCTCGCCCACGGGCCGGTCGAGGCTTACCGGCTGGCGGCCGATGTGCAGCACGCGGCGGGTTTCTTCGAGACTGATGCCCGAGGCTTCCGCCATTTCTTCCGACGTCGGCTCGCGGCCGAGTTCCTGTTGCAAGCGCTTCGCGGCGCTGCGGAGCTTCGACAGCACGTCGATCATGTGGACCGGAATGCGGATCGTGCGGGCTTGATCGGCGATCGCCCGCGTGATGGCCTGGCGAATCCACCACGTGGCGTAGGTCGAGAACTTGAAGCCGCGGCGATACTCGTACTTGTCGACCGCGCGCATCAGTCCCGTGTTGCCCTCTTGAATCAAGTCCAAAAACGACAGGCCGCGATTGCGATACTTCTTGGCGATCGACACGACGAGCCGCAGGTTGCCGCTGGACAACTGGCGCTTCACGTGCTCATAATCGCAATACTGCCGGATCATGCTGCGGCAGCGCTTGGCGAGGCTCTGGGGGCTTTCCTGGGTCTTTTCGCACAACTGGCGCAGTTCGCGGCGAAGCTTCTGACGCTGCGAATCGGCGCCGGGAGTTTCATCGCCGCGCAGTTCGACAAGCCGCGCCTGCACCTGAAGCATCCGCTCCGACGCTTCCTTGAGTTGCCGGGCCAAGGGCGCGACGCGGCGCGTGCGGAGGCTGAGCTCTTCGACGAGCGTGAGCATCTTTCGCCGCCGGCGGATGAACCGCTTGCGGGCCGCCGCCTTTTCTTCGGCCGGCGTACTCTTGCGGATCAGCAAGCGGAAGTCGCGGGCGTTTTGCTTGATGAGCGCGACGAGCGTTTGAAGGTTGTGCGGCATGCGGGCCGAAATCTGCTCTTTCGTCAGGCATTCGGTCAGCGACACCTTGATCGTCCGATCGAACGGCAGCACGCCTTCGTGGACCTTGATGAGCGTTTCGACGGTCGCCCGCATCGCCATGTCGCAGCCCAAGAGCGTGCGGCGGAACCGTTTACGGCTGACTTCGATTTTCTTGGCGAGCGAGATTTCTTCCTCGCGCGACAACAGCGGAATCTCCGCCATTTGCGAGAGGTACATGCGGATCGGGTCGCTATCCATCCGCCCGCGCTCGTCCTCGGGGAGCGGGATGAGCATTTCGACGTCGGCCGCTTTCTTGAACGGCAAGATGGTAGGCCGGGCGGCGTCGAGCTCCGCTTCCGCCGCGTCGCCGACGAGCTCGATTCCCCGCTCGTCGAGCGCGACGATCAGGTTGTCGAGCTTGTCGGGATTGTTGGCTTCGTCGGGGAGATAGGCATTGACGTCGTCGTAG
>QEVJ01000051.1 GCA_003576845.1 Planctomycetota bacterium | reverse complement strand
GCCACGAGATGTTGCCCGGCGCGGTCGACGCTCAAGGCAACCTCACGGCGACCGGCACGTCGATCGGCCTCGGCTCGAAGGTGTCGAGCGTGCAGACGAACTTCGAGCAGGGCGAGTTCAACATCACCGGCGGGCCACTCGATTGGGCGATCGAAGGCGACGGCTTCTTCCAAGTCACCGACTCCGACGGAACGATCGTCTATACGCGGGCCGGCAACTTTTCGCAGAACGCACAGGGACAGCTCGTCATGGGCTCGGCGAGCACCGGGCGGCTGCTCGAACCGTCCATTCAGATTCCGCAAGACGCAACGGAAATCGTCGTCAGCCCGGACGGCATTGTCTCGGTGCGGCAGCCGGGACAATCGGCGCTGTCGCAAGTGGGGCAGTTGCAACTCGCCACCTTCGTCGATCCTGAGGGCTTGCTCAAGCTCGGCGAGAACCTGTACGCCGAAACGGAAGCGTCGGGCGCGGCGACGGTCGGCAATCCCGGCGTGCAAGGCGTCGGCCGCGTGCGGCAGGGGACGCTCGAAATCTCGAACGTCGAACCGGTGGAAGAACTGATCGACCTCATCACTACCCAGCGGGCATTCGAGCTCAACAGCCAGGCGGTCCAAGCCGGCGACCAGATGTTGCAACTCGTGGCGAACCTGAGGCGGTTCTAGTGGCGATGCGGAGCCTTAAACACAGAGAAGGGGAATGCAGAATGCAAAATGAAGAATGAAAAATGAAACACGCCATCATTCGCAAGACCCATCATTCTTCGTTTTACATTCTGCTTTTTGCGTTTCGAATTCTGCATTCTCCCCAAAACCGACCATATCTAACGCCATGTCCGAACTACGAACGAACCTTGGCTACTGGTTCTTGGCCATCGCGATCGTGCTGTCGTCGTGGACGGCGCCGGTGCGGGGGGCGGAGATTCAGCTTCGCGCCGATGCCGCGGTCGGCGGGCGCGTGATTACGCTGGGCGATGTGGCCGACATCCAGGCTGCCAACGAAACGGAACGGGCGGTGCTGGCAAGCGTCGAGTTGTTGCCCACGCCGGCCGTGCCGGGCGAGCGAACGTTGAAGCTTCGCGAAGTGCAGGACCTGCTTGCTCTCCGCGGAATCGCGACCGGCGAGCATCGTTTCGGCGGGGCGAGCGAAGTGCGGCTCGGCTCGGCAGCGATCAATTCGGCGACGCAACGCAAATTCCGCTCGAACGGCAGCGCCGCTCGCGGGGCGAATGCGGCCGTGGAAGCTGCCATCGCAAAATACCTCGCGCGCAACGTCGATGCCGACCGCGACTGGCGCGTGAACGTGGAACTGAACGAAGACCAGGTGCGGTCCGTGCAGGGCGCGTTCGGACGAATCGCGGTCGAAGGCGGCGCCGAACCTTGGCAAGGACCACAGTCGTTCAACATTGTCCTGGGCGCGAAGGAAGCGCAATTCGCCGTCGAAGCGACGCTTGAAGGGCCCGACATGGTCGTCGTCGCAGTTCGGCCGCTGGTCAAGGGAGACGTGATTCGCGCGAGCGACCTGGCGCTCGCGCCGGCCAAGCGCGGCGTGGCTCAGAAAGGTGCTTTCCACTCACCGCAAGAACTTATCGGCCAGGAAGCGGTGCGTTCCATCGCGGCGGGCCAGGTGCTCGACGCCAACTACGTCCGGCCTCCGCTGCTGGTAAAACGCGGCGACGTCGTGACCGTGTATGCCTATTCGGCCGGCGTTCGCGTCAAGACGACGGGACGCACGCGGCAGGACGGCGGCCGGGGCGAGCTCGTGGAGATCGAATCGCTCGCCGACCGCAAGCGGTATTTCGCCCGCGTGGCCGACGTGCAAGTCGTCGAGGTGTTCGCCAGCGCCGCGCAAGCGAGCGATGCCTCATCGACGCGCGGCACATTCGCCGCCGAGTAACGGGACAGCCAACCGCTCAATAAGCGAACGATGTATTTCAAGCCGAGCCCACAGGAAACCGCGATGACCGCCAAACGCCTCCACTCGATTTCCTCCACCGTCCGCTGGACGATCGGCGTGGCCGTTACCGGCGCTGCGGCGACGGCGTCGCTTGCGCAGCAACCCGTTTCGCGGGCGGCGTTGCAGGCGACGTCGCCGGTTCCGCCGCGAATTGCCCGGGCGCAAGATGCCCGACCTCAAGACGCGCGAACTCAGGGCGCCCGATCGCCAGGTTACGCCCCGCAGCCGATGGCGGTTCAAGGCGCTGTGGTTCCGCCGTCGGCGCCGTATTTGACGCTGGACAACATTTCGCCGTACTACCAGGAGCCGATTCTGCCGCGAAAGCTCAAGGTGCACGACATCATTACGGTGGTCGTCAAGGAAAACTCCGCCTACTTGAGCGAAGGCTCGGTCGACCGCCGCAAGAACGGATTGTACGACGCGGTGCTCAAGGATTGGGTCAAGCTCGCGAGCGGACTCACGCTCAAGCCGGCCGAGCAAGCCGACGGCGATCCAAAGGCCAGCGGCACGATCCAACAGACCTATCGCACCGACAGCGAGTTGGAATTGCGCAATCGGATCGAGTTTCGCGTTGCGGCGACGGTCGTCGACATTCGCCCGAACGGCAACCTCGTGCTGGAAGCTCACGGGACGTTTCAGCAGGATAATGAAGTGTTCGATACGTCGATTACCGGCATTATCCGGCCCGACGACGTGAATGCGGACAACACGGTGCTCAGCGAAGACATCGCCGAGCCGAAGATCTATCGCAAGTCGCGCGGGCACGTTCGCGATGGCTATCGCCGCGGGTGGATGACGAAGGTGATCGATACGATCAATCCGTTTTAGCGGGGGCTGGGGCTGGGGCTGGGGGCTGGGGGCTGGGGAAGCGGGCGGTGGACAGTGGACAGTGGATAGTGGACAGAAGGATGTTGTCATGACACGATTTTCTTGCTTGCGAATCGTTGCCGCACTGGTTGCCTTGTTGGCGTTCGCTCCTGCTGCTGACGCGCGGATTCTTTTGAAGAGCATTTGCCGCGTGAAGGGGATGGAAGAGGTGACGCTGCAAGGGCTGGGACTCGTCGTCGGGCTTAAGGGCACCGGTGATGGGGCGGATTCGCTGCCGACGATTCGGGCGATGGCTCGGACGATGGAACTGATGGGAATGCCGCTGAGTCCGGCGAACGCTAAGGGGCAGGGCGGGTTGCGTGAGCTCAAGGACGCCAAAAACATCGCGCTCGTCATGGTGACGGCGACGATTCCGGCCGGCGCACAGCGAGGGGACACGCTCGACTGCCACGTGAGCGCGCTGTCCGCGAAGAGTCTCGTCGGCGGCCGCTTGTTCATGACGCCGCTGTTGGGACCGGACGTGAAGAGCCGCCGCGTGTTCGCCCTGGCCCAGGGTCAGCTCGAACTCGACGACGCGGCGCGGATGCCGGTCGCGGCGAAGGTTCACGGCGGCGCCCGGCTCGAAGAGAGCTTTCCCAGCCCGGACTTTTCCGGCGGCAAGCTGGTGCTGATTCTCGACCGCGACCGAGCCGATTATCAGGTCGCGTCCGACATCGCCGAACTGCTCAACACGCAACTGCTCAACGTCCACAGCCTAAGCGCGCGAGCGGTCGACCACACGCAAATCGAAGTGCCGATTCCGCAGGTGTATCTCAATCCGCAGTCGGAGAATCAAAAGGCCGATCCGGTATTCTTCGTATCGCAAGTGCTGAGCCAGTCGATTCCGGAGCCGGAGACGGAAGCCCGAGTCGTCATCAACGAGCGGACGAAGACCATCGTAGTCGGCGGCGATGTCGAGATCGGCGCGGCCGTCGTGAGGCTCAAGAACATCGTCATCGAAACGGGCACGACGGGCGGCGGGTTCGTCGCGATCGACCCGGAACGCCGGAACCTGCAGCAGCAACCGGGCACGTCGCGGCTGCAAGGCCTGCTCGACGCGCTCAATGCCGTGCGGGCATCGGAGGAAGATACGATCGAAATCATCAAAGGCCTCGACCGCAACGGCAAACTGCACGCGCGGCTGATTATCGAGTAACAAAACCGAAGCTGTGGGAGGCGAATCCTTTCGCCGATTGCGTCGGCAGGCCATTCCGTCGGCGAAAGGATTCGCCTCTCACAGCAGATGAAGCGGAGCACGGCGATGAATGTCAACTCGCTCGGTTTCACGCAGGCGCAACAGGCGGCGAGCGCCGCCGATGTTTCGAGCGCTGCGAACGGCGCCAAGCTCGCCAAAGACAAGAAGACGCGCGAAGCGTTCGACGCATTCGTCGGCCAAACATTTTACGGGCAAATGCTCAAGGCCCTGAGGAGCACGGTCGATAAACCGGCGTACTTCCACGGCGGCCGCGCCGAGGAAGTGTTTCAGACGCAGCTCGATCAGATGCTCGCCGAGAATATGTCCAAGAACAACGCCCACACGTTCACCGGCGCGATGTTCGAGCAGTTCAAGGCGGGACTCGACAACCTGCCGCGGCAATAAGAGCGCGGAGCCTTGTCCGAGCGCGAAGTTGGTTCGTTAAACGCAGAGGACGCGGAGGACACAGAGGTGGCGCAGAGAAGAACGAGGAAGAGTCCTTCTTGCCACGTTGCCTCGTTAGCTGAATTCTCTGCGTTCCCTCCGCGTCGTCTGCGTCCTCGGCGTTGAGCAAGCCAGCGACATGTATGTGAATGTGTCTACTCGCGGTGATCCTGCGTTTCTTGTCCTACGGAATGAACGAGTGATGGAAACCGCCTCTCCGATCGCCTGGGACAGCGAAATCGCGGAAATGCTCAGCGAGCTTTCGGCGACGCAGGACGAGTTGTTCGCCGTGCTGAACGAGCGGCGGAACCGCATCGCCAAGGGCACGACCGAAGGACTCGACGACGTGCAACACCGCGAGCAGCGGGTGCTCGAACGGCTCGAACAGTGTCACCGGAAGCGGTCGGAACTGCTGGAGAAGGCCGGCGACAATGGATTCGCAAGCGATAGCATCCGGTCGCTGGCGGCGTCGCTGCAAACGGAACAACGGGGCGATTTGGGCGAACAAGTGAAGACGGCCGCAAATCGGATGCAGCTTCTCCGCCATCAGAGCATCGCCAACTGGGTGCTAGCACAGCAGGCGCTCGTCCATCTTTCGCAGATGATAGAGATTATCGCGACTGGCGGACGCCTACAGCCGACTTATGGAGAAGGTGCGTCCTCGCTGGCGACCGGCAACCTGATCGATCAGGCCGGCTAACCGCCGCCGCGCCGCTTCCCAACGCGGCGAAACGCACCGCCTTCTCGTGCCGTCGGTGCGTCCATGTCGCTGTTCTCCGCGCTACAACTGGGCAACAACGCCTTGCAGGCCCAACAAATCGGCCTGCAAGTCACCGGGCAGAATATCGCCAACGCCAACACGCCCGGCTACATCCGCGAGGAAGTCGTCTTCACGCCGGCGCCGACGCAACGGCTCGGCGGATTGCTGCTCGGCCTGGGCGTTCAAGTTACGGCGATCATCCAGAAAATCGACAAGTTCGTCGAGGAACGGCTCCGCGGCGCCACGAGCGATCGGGCAGGCAACGAAATCCGCGAACAGACCTACTTGCAGCTCGAATCGGTGATCGGCGAGCTTTCCGACACCGATCTGAGCACGGCAATCGACAACTTCATCTCGTCGATCCACGAGGTGCTCAACCAGCCCGATAGCGTTTCCGTTCGCAACCTGGCCGTGTTGCAAGGCGAGACACTGACCGGCCAATTGAACCGGCTCAACGACCGCGTGCTGGCGATTCGCAACGACTTGAACAAGCAAATCGGCCAACATGCCGACGACATCAACCGGCTGACCGAGACGATCGCCAAGCTGAACATCAAGATCGCGTCGACCGAAGGCGGCGAGGCGACGGCCAGCGACGCGGTCGGCCTGCGCGATCAGCGCAACGTGGCCCTCGCGAGTCTGGCCGAGCTCATCAATTTCCGCTCCGAGGAACAAAGCGACGGGACCGTCACCGTGTTCGTCGGGGGCGATTATCTCGTGTTTCAAGGCCAGCGCCGCGAGGTCAAGACGCGCGACGAGTCCATCGACGGCCTGCTCACCACGACGATCGACCTCGTCGATACCAACTCTCGCTTGGAGATTTCGAGCGGCAAGGTGGCGGGACTCACGGACGCGCGCGATCTGATTACCGGCGATTATCTCGACGACCTCAATGCGTTCACGTCGACGTTGGTCTTCGAGTTCAACAAGCTGTTCTCGTCGGGTCAGGGGCTGCGGGGCTACGACGAAGTCACCAGCGAGTTTGCCGTCGACGGCGTGCAGAAGCCGCTCGACGCGGCGGGTCTCGCATTCACGCCGGTCAACGGCAGCTTCAAGGTCCAGACCTACAATCGCCAGACCGGGCTGACGAAGAACTACGACATCACGGTCGATCTCAACGGCTTCGATCTGGACACCTCGCTCGAAAGTCTCGCCGCGCAGATCGACGCGGCCGACGGGCTTTCCGCCGACGTAACCGCGACCGGCCGGCTGCACATCGAAAGCGAATCGGTCGACGTCGAGTTCGCGTTCGCCGACGACACGTCGGGCGTTCTCGCGGCGCTCGGCATCAACACGTTTTTCTCCGGCACTTCGGCGATCAACGTCGGCGTCAATTCCGCGATTGCCGCCAATCCTGCCCTATTTGCCGCCAGCGACGAAGGTATCGGCGGCGGCACCGGAATGGCAATCCAACTGGCCGGGTTTCTCGATCGGCCGCTCGAATCGGCCGGCGGAGAGACATTGAGCACGCTCTACGACAGCTTGACGAGCAAAACGACGCAGGCGGCGGCCGTCGCCCGCGGCGTGGCCGAAGGCTCGCGGGTGTTCGAGGAAACCTTGCGCGGACAGCACCTCGGCGTCAGCGGCGTGAGCATCGACGAGGAAGCGATCAAGCTGATTACCTATCAACGTGCTTACCAGGCGGCGGCGAAGTACATTCGCGCCGTTGCCGACCTGCTCGACGTTTTGGTGAACTTGTAATGGCCATCAGTCCCGTACCGACGACGCGGGTAAGCGACCTGCTGACGCGGCAGCGTCTGCTCGCGCAGGCGCAGCTCGACCAGCAGGAACTGTTCCGGTTGCAATCGCAGATCAGCACGGGCCAGCGGATTTCGCTTCCCAGCGAAGACGCGCCCGCCGCCGGCCGGGCGATCGAGTTGCAGCGGCTCATCGAGCGCAAAGACCAAGTCCGCAGCAACCTGCAGACCAACAACACCTATTTGGGCGCGACCGACGTCGCGCTGGGCAACGTCGCCAATCTGCTGGCCAACATTCGCGGCACGGCCCTCGGCTCGATCGGCATCCAGTCGAACGACTCGCAACGCGCCGCCGCGGCAATCGAGGTCCAACGCGCGTTGCAGCAACTCGTCGACGTAGGCAATCAGAAGTTTCGCGGCCGCTATCTATTCGCGGGCACCAATCTGACGCAAACGCCGTTCTCGCTCGAAGACAACAAGTTCGTCCGCTACAACGGAAACGAGGGCACGCTTTCGAGCTACGCGGACATCGACTTGCTGCTCGAGTCGAACGTCAACGGCTCACAAGTGTTCGGCGCGCTTTCGGCGGAAGTCCGCGGGACGGCCGATCTGAACCCGATCGTAACCGCGGCAACGCGGCTTTCGGACTTGAACGGTGGCGAGGGAGTGCGGCTCGGCAGCATCGCCGTTTCCGACGGCACGTACACGAGCATCGTCGATTTGAGCCGCGCGGCGAATGTCGGCGACATCGTGGCGGCGATCGAAGCGGCGCCGCCGGGCTACGACGCGGATCCGCCTTCGAGCCGCACGGTCCGCGTCGATGTCACGGCGACCGGATTGCAGATTTCGCTCGATTCGGCCGGCGGAGGCGACTTGCGAATCCGCGAAGTCGGCAACGGGTTCACCGCCCGCGATTTGGGAATCTTCAACGACACAAACGTGGGCACAGGCCCGATCGCCGGCGGCGATCTCGACCCGCGGATGACGCTCACCACGCGGCTCGCCGACTTGCTCGGCGTTCGCGCCTCGGCCACCGTTGCTTCAGCGGGTCAGAATAACGACATCTTGATCGAGGCCAAGCTTCGCGGCGCCGCGCAGAACGGCCTCGCGGTTCAATTTGTCGACGACAACCTCGTCCACGCCGGTCCGGGACTGCTGGCCGGCAACGAAACCGTCGTCTACAGCGCCAACGCCGTTGCGGCACAGGCTTCGGTCGAGTTCAATTCCACGCCGAACAACGACATCTTGCTGACCGCGACGACTGCCGGCGTGGGACAGAACAACACGACGATTGCGCTCGCCGTCCGTTCGGCCGACGCGGGCGGCGTACAGATCAACTTTAACGCCACGACGAAGACGTACACGATCTCGGTCGAGGACGGCGTCTCGACGGCGAGCGACATCGTCAATGCGATCAACGCCGACGCAGGAACCGGCGGTGCATTCACCGCCGCGCTCGATTCGTCGCTCGACGCCACGAACGACGGTAGTTACGTCTTTGTGGCGGGCGACGTCAATCCGCTGGCAGGCAACACGGGACAGAGCGGTGGCGAGGCGAATACACTGTTCGTTTACGTGCAGAGCGGGGAGACGACCGCGAACCAGGTGATCGATGCAATCAACGGCGATTCCACGGCGAGTGCGCTCGTCACTGCCTCGATCGACCCCAAAGACACGCGGGTTCTGGCCGAACAAGGGACGGGCGCCGTCTCGACTTCGGCGAGCGCCATCACCGCGGGCGGCGCGGGGATCGAGTTCGACCAGGACTCGGGCCTGCAAATTACCAACGGCGGCACGACGCACACAATCGACGTGTCCAGCGCCGAAACGATCGAGGATCTGCTGAACCTGCTCAACGGTTCGTCGGCCGGCGTCGTGGCGACGCTTAACGCGGCGCGGACCGGCATCGACGTCCGCTCGCGAATCAGCGGCGGAGATTTCGGCGTCGGCGAAAACGGCGGCACGACCGCGACGGAACTCGGCATCCGCTCGTATACGTCCGACACGCGGCTCGACGACCTGAACCACGGGCGAGGCGTTCATCGCAGCGCGCCGACCGAGTTCGTCGGGGCCGATATCCGCATTCGCCGCAGCGACGGCGCGAGCTTCGAGGTCGATCTCTCCGCCGCGCGCAGCGTCGGCGAAGTCCTCGACGCCATCAACAACCACGCGGGCAACACGGGCGCGGGAAAAGTTACGGCGCGGCTGGCCGAGTTTGGCAACGGCATCGAACTCGTCGAGGAAATCGTCTCGACGACGGCCACGCTGCAAGTCGAACGGCTCAATCTGTCGAACATCGCGTGGGATTTGGGATTGATCGCCCAAGGCGAGTCGATAAGTTCGCCGGCAGCGACGCCTTCGCCCGCGACGGCGACGATCGCTCTGGTGACCGGGCAACCGGACGTGCAGCTTACGGCCGCGGCGGCGGGCACGCTAGCCGACGACGTGACGATCCGGTTGGTTTCGGGCGCGACGACGGGAGCGACCTTCGACGGCGCGAGCAAGCTGCTTACCGTACAAGTCGCACCGGGCGCGACGGTCGCCAATGTGCTGAGCGCGATCAATACAGAAGGCACGTTTGCGGCAGCGCTGGCCAGCGGCGCAACGACGGCGCCGGGCGACACGGTCACGGCGACGGGCGACGTCGGCGTCACCGACGGCGGGCAATCGGCCACGATCGCCACGGGCGACCGCAATCCGGTGGAAGTCGAGGGCGTGTTCAACGTGCTTATCCGCCTGGCCGATGCGCTCAACCAGAACGACATCCTCGAAGTCGAGCGGCTGCTGGCGCAACTCGACGCATCGGCCGACAACGTGACCCTATCGCGGGCGGAAGTCGGCGCGCGGCAGCAAGGCCTCGACGTGCTCAATCAGCGTCTCGACACGGAAGTGATCGATCTCAAGTCGGTGCTGTCGAACGAAATTGAGGTCGACCTGACCGAGGCGATCTCGAACCTCGTGGCAAAGCAGGCCGCCTACCAGGCGTCGCTGCAAATGACGGCGCAGACCGTGCGGCTGACGTTGCTCGATTACTTGTAGGGGCGAGGAACGAGGATCGAGGGGTGAGGTTGGAGGCTGGAGGGAAAGATTGAACTCACGCGTCGCGCCCTACCCTCGATCTTCAATCCTCGATCCCCGACCCTCACTCCTTCCCCTTGCGGAACTCGCTGCGATATACCGGCAAGCCCGAGAGTCGCGTGCGGCGTTCGAAGTGGGTGCGATAGTCGAGATCGTGCTCGGCCGAGCGTTCGGCGACGGAAAGCGGGCCGACGAGTTTCGTTTCCGCGGCGAGCAGTTCGACTGCGTTGCGGAAATACTCCTCCACGTCGGTCCAGAAGTGCAGACTGCCTCCGGGAACGAGCGCCCGCTCGACGTCGCGGACGAACGACGGCTTGAACACGCGGCGTTTGTGGTGCCGTTTCTTCCACCACGGGTCGGGAAAGTAGGCGTGGATCGCCGCGAGCGAAGCATCGGGAATCCACTCGGCCAGAAGCCGCATGGCATCGCCCGCAACCACGCGGACATTGGCAAGCTCGCGTTTCACGCAGCGTGCGGCGGCGAATCGCGCGTACTTGGGCACGACCTCCGTGCCGAGGAAGTTCCGCTCGGGATGAGCCGTTGCCGCCGTGGCGAGAAATAGGCCCTTGCCGCTGCCGACTTCCAGTTCCGTCGGGGCCTCGCGGCCGAAGACTCCGGCAGCGTCGAAGGGACGCGGCAACTCGTCCAAGGTACGCAGCGCGGCCGACAGATCGAGCGCGGGATCGATCTTGGGAAGCGCGCGTCGACCCATGATAGGAGTGAGGAATGAGGAGTGAGGAATGAGGAGTGAGGCGGACGCGACACGCCGTCGGTGCGCTTCGGGTCTTTCGATTATGGCGACCAGTCCCGCTTGGTCCAATAGGCCGATAGCGGTCGACAAACTTCGGCGTCTGTTGGTCCGGAAAGCGTTGGACTGAATTGAGCCAGCAAAAACGGAACCGGCTCGAAGGCGGTTGCGCGCCCCCGAGCCGGCTTGAGTGTTGCGGGCGTTTGATGCCGGACTCCGGGTTACGTCGAACGCGTATCGCGGTTGCGGCGAGGTCGTTCGTCGTCGTCGCGCGGACGGCGCGGCCCACGTTCGTCGTCATCGCGATCGTCGTCACGGTCGCGTGCTTCGCGTCCGCCGAAGCCGCCGCCGCGGCCGAACGGAGCGCCCGGAGGCGGGCCAAACCCGCCGATGCCGCCGAACGCGCCCGGTCCCATGCCGCGTCCACCAGGACCGGGACCACGGCCAGGACCGCCGGCGGCGCCTGGGCCGCCGGGACCATCTGGACCACCTCGACCACGTTCACCCGGCCCGCGGTCGGCACGAGGTTGCGGGGGCTGACCGGGTTGTGCGGCACGGCCGGGGCCGCGTGGTCCGGCTTCACCGCGACCGCCGCGCGATTGCGCGAGAAGCATGTCGAGCTTGCGTTCGATTTCGCGAAGCCGGGCGTCGATCATCGCCGGACCCTGCGGCCGACCGGACGCAAACCCGCGGCGCGGCGGTGGACCGAACTGCGGTCCTGGACCGCGGTGCATTCCCATCTGCGACGGACCGGATTGCGGACCGCGATGCTGCGGAACGCGACGCTGCGGTCCCATTTGCGGCGGGCCGCCGCGATGTCCGCGGCCCTGCGGTCCACGGTGATCGTCATCGCGGCGCATGTCGCCGCGTCCGCCGCCACGGCGGTCCTTGTCATCATCATCGCCATCGTCGTCATCGTCGCGTCCGCGCCGGCCGCGTTCGTCGGCGACCATCACGGCAGCAATCTCCTTGTCCCCTTCGTCCCATGCCGCGCCGGCACTCTCGGTTTCGCCGGCCGCTTTCGCAAACGCGCTGGCGAGCCAGCCGCGATCGGCTTCGTCGGCCCGCGCGGCGATCGGCAGCGCCGAGGCGACCGCGAGCGCACCAAGCGCGGTTGCCGCGCGGCAGCTCTTCGCCCATGTCCACAACTTTCGCATAACTTACTCTCCCATGTCGAACAACTTCACCGACGCTACACCCAGCGTTTGCGCCCCGAGCGCAAACTCACTTAGCGATAGGTGTGGAACGCGGAATTGATTTCTCGCAGCGAAACAGCGCGCGCAGCGGCACAAGGTGCCTACGGTATGAAGGGAACCGTGCGCAAACACGGTCCACATCGGGCATCGCACGAACCGCCAAGGACGCCCGCCTTGGAAAGTTGCCGGTCCGCTCGGCTCGTCGTCGAACGAGTCTTGTGATCGCGCCCGGCACGTAATCTAACTCCGCGGCCCGCGAGAAGTTTCTCGGCAGACTTGCGATTATTCCACGCAACAGATCCGCGACGAGCTTGCTGGCATTGCCCGCACACAACCCGTCGGCCGATCGTGCCGGAACGCACACCGGGCGCTTACGGCGAAGGCAACAAGTCCTGTAACTCGCGCATCGCCGCCAAGTCGCGGTGCCGACCCATGTGGAAGAAGATCGTTTGCAGGTTGCGCAAGATGCGGGCGATCCACTGGCGATTCGACGCCTCTGAGAGGACGTTTTCACCCGGCGGGATTTTCTGGCCGACGGTTTCCTCGATGCGGGCCTCGGCTTCGTGCGGCGAAAGCGTGCGGCCGCGGCAGAACGGATCGACGAGCATCCGCGACCCGTTGACCTGCACGGCGACCATGAAGTTGCCCGGTGCGTTGACGCCCGTCACGCGAAGCCCGACGCGTTCGGCGACCGCTTTGTAGACGAGCGACAAGGTGATCGGCAGCCCCCGCTTCGTCAGGATGACCTCCGGCACGTAGCTATTCGCGGTGCTGTAGTAGTCCTCGGTATTGCCGGCCAGATCGAACTCTTCGAAGAGAATCTCGTGCAGGTGGGCCACGAGCGCTTGCGGCGAAGCGCTTTGCACCCGGGCGCGGACTTCGTCGGCGAGCGACTCGATCACGTCGAAGACGAGGCCGGGGTTGACGTCGTCGAGTTCGTGCATCGAAACCGCGATCGCGGCGGAGACCAACCCATCGGTCGTGTCGAGAAGCGGCACGGCGCGCTCGAAGGCGCGATAGGCGGCAGCCCTGCAATAGAATGGCGGCGTGGCAAGCATCGGCACACGATGGGGGCGTCGGCCCCCGGGGAAAGCAATGTCGAACGTTGCCTATTCGTCATCAGACCGCGCAAGCCCTGCGCCTCGTTGCGGCCGCGTCGTGCTCGCCGCCGGTATTGGGCGACCGCTGCCGACGGTCGGCGTCGGCCTTTGAGTGCGACCGTTTCCTGGCCGAACGGTCAATTTAGCGAACGGTTCTCGGGAAGGCCAGGGCCGCGTTTTCGGTTTGGCTCTCGATTGCGAGCGTCAAACGCAACTGGCGCAAACAGTTACGTCGACAGGAATTGGGCCGCAGGATACGATAGACGGGCATCGACGCCGGCGGCGAATAAGTCGCTTGCCGTGTATATACCGCGCTGTGCTCAGCCTCCCATGTCGTCTGCTACACGCTTCGTCATCGAGCAGGAAGCGGCCGCAACGTCGGCGGACAAGGCCGCCACGGCGTCGATCGTGCGACGGGCAACGTCGGTATTCCCGTGGGTTGAGTTGGCGTTCTTTTTGCCGTCGAAGCTGTTGACGGCCGTCGGCTGGCTCGCGGTTCCGCTGTTCGTCTTCGCCGTCGTGCCGGTCGTGTTGCTCGGTACGTTGGTGTTGGCGCAGGCGCCCATCTTTTTCCTGCTGTGGAAGGTGCTTGGCCCTCGGCCGTCGGAAGCGGATCACCCCGGCGACGCTTTTCGCGGGGAAGACAATCACGCGGGCTAACGTCGCGGCCGATGGGCGGCAAGGCTATACTTCCGAGCGGTTTCCATCCCGTGCCGCACGACGCGCCGCAACTCATGGCCACACCGCATTCCGATCGGTCGTCCGACGCCGTCTCGTCCTCCGGGCAAACGCTCGCTCACGCCCCGTCGGGTGCGCATTATCGCGAGCTTCCCCGCGTGCTGCGGAGGTTCGACGCGATTACCGTCGTCATCGGGTCGATCATCGGCTCGGGCATCTTCTTGAAGCCATCGACGATCGCCGACACGCTCGGGGCCTACGGCTTTGGCGCGATCATCAGCGTGTGGATCGTTGTCGGGCTGGTCACGCTTTGCGGGTCGCTGGCGCTGGCGGAGTTGGCGGCGATGCTTCCCCACGCCGGCGGGCCTTACGTTTATCTCCGCGAAGCCTACGGCCGCATGCCCGCGTTTCTGTGGGGTTGGACCGAGTTCTGGGTAATCCGCACCGGTTCGCTCGGCGCGCTCGCCGTGGCGACCGTCATTTACTTGAACAAAGCCCTCGTGCTGTACGATCCCGAGCGGTTGCGATTGAGCATGGCTGGGCAAGAGATGCTCGCAATTGCGATCGTCGCGGGGCTGTCGGCGATCAACTTCGTGGCCACGCGCTGGGGGGCGAATCTGCAGAACGCGACCGTCGTCGTCAAGGTCGGCTTTCTGGTCGGCGTGATCGCGCTGCCGTTCGTTACCGGCGGGGGAAGCAGCGAGAACCTTTTGCCGCTCGTGCCGGGATCGACCGACGTTTCGTTCTGGCGAGCATTCGGACTCGCGGCGATCGGCGTGCTCTGGGCCTACGACGGCTGGATCAATATCGGACCCGTCGCCGAGGAAATTCAGGAGCCACAGCGCAACGTGCCGCTGGCGCTCACCGCCGGGTTGCTCACGGTGATTGCCGTTTATGTGCTGGCGAACGTGGCATATCACTTGACGCTGTCGATCGACGAAGTCAAGGCGAACAGCGAGGTGGCGGCGAACGTCGTACAGAAGCTCGTCGGTCCGGCCGGCGGGATCATCGTCGCGCTCGGCGTGATGTGCTCGACGTTCGGCGCGGTGAACTCGAACATGATTACGGGCCCGCGCATCTACTTCGCGATGGCCCGCGATGGATTGTTGCCGAAGTCGATCTGCACGGTTCATGCCCGGTTTCAGACGCCGTCGAACGCGATCCTCGCGCAGACGGTGTGGACGGTGGCACTGATCGTGGCGTGCTATGAATTGGGGCCGGCGCTCGAACGATTTGGGGTGGGCGCGTGGTTTCGGGCGCGGAATTACGAGATGACGTTTACGACGCTCAGCCCGGACGAGGCATTCGACGCGCTGACGAATTTCGTGATTTTCGGCGGGTCGATCTTTTACGCGATGGCCGTGGCCGCGGTGTTCGTGCTGCGGGTGCGAAGGCCGGAGTGGGAACGTCCGTATCGGACCTGGGGCTATCCCTTTGTTCCCGCACTGTACATGGTCTTCTTCGTGGCGGTGATGGCGAGCATGTTGATCGATGCGTTTGAGACGTCGATGGCGGGCATGAGTCTGATCGTGGTCGGAGTGATATACTATTTGTGGGCGCGGACGCGGCCGGCGGCGCGGGGCGAATAAAGGCAAAAATGCAAAATGAAGAGTGCAAAATGACGGTGTCCGCGCGATTGGTCATTTTGCATTTTTCATTTTGCCTTCTTCATTTTTCCGCGTCATGACGTTTCGCTGGCTACGCACGTGGCAACTCGGGGTGAAGAGCCTGCTGGTGCACCCCTTGCGCTCGCTGCTCACCGTGCTCGGCATTTTTATCGGCGTGGCGAGCGTGATCTGGCTCGTGGCGATCGGCGAGGGGATCAGTCTTCAAGCCCAGCGGCAGATCGAAGACCTGGGCGCGACGAACATCATCATCCGTTCGGTGAAGCCGACGATCATCGAAGGAGACGGCTTTCCGCAGTACGGCGTGACGCGGGCCGACCGCGACGTGATCGAAGCGACGATTCCGACGATCGAACGGGTGCTGCCGATTCGCGAGATTCCGCGGCGCGTGACGTACGGCCCCAAGAGTCTCGACGTTCGGCTGGTCGGCTGTACGCCGGAATATGCCGAGGTGATGCGGCTCACCGTTCACAAGGGACATTTTCTCACGCAGGTCGAGCTCAACGCGACGGACAACGTATGCGTGCTCGCGGCGGAACTGGCGCAGACACTGTTCCCGCTTTCCGATCCGATCGGGAAACGGATCGCCGTCGAGAAAACGGACGGCGCGCCCGAGGCTTTTCTCGTCGTGGGCGTGATGGAGCCGCGGGCGGCGATGGCGGGCATCGGCGGCTCGCTCGATTCGGTGCAATTCAACGCGGACATTTACATTCCGATTTCGACGTTCTGGGCGCGATACGGCGACCTGCTGGTCGTGCCGCGGCCCGGTTCGTTCACGGGCGAGGTCGTGGAGCTGACCCAATTGACGCTGCAAGTGCGCAGCGTCGACGAGGTTCTCGAAACGACCAACGCCATCCGGAATCTGCTCGCCGCGCGGCACCAACAGGAAGATTACTCCGTCGTCGTGCCGCAGGAGCTGATCGAGCAGGCCAAGACGACGCGGCTGATGTTTATCGTGCTGATGGGCCTGATCGCCGCGATTTCGCTGGTCGTCGGCGGCATCGGGATCATGAACATCATGCTCGCCACGGTGACGGAACGGACGCGGGAAATCGGGATTCGCCGCGCGCTCGGCGCGAAGAAGGCCGACATCACGCGGCAGTTTCTGGTCGAAACGATCGCGCTGAGCGTCGTCGGCGGCGTGACGGGCATCGTCGTGGGGCTGGCGTGTCCGATCTCCGTCGAGTGGATTCGCAGCGGCCTGGACAGCGCGTTCCCCGAGGCGATGGCGAATCTGCCCGAGGTCGTCAAGACGGCTGCTCCCGTCATCGTTCCGTGGTCGATTCCGTTGGCGTTTGGGATTTCGGTCGTGGTCGGAGTGCTGTTCGGGCTATATCCGGCGGTGCGGGCGGCGGCGATGGATCCGATCGAAGCGCTGCGGCACGAATAGGCCCTGGGGTTCTTGGCGGGCGTCAGGTTTCGTCGCACGGCAGGCGAATGAGGATTTCCGTTCCCTCGGCGGACGATGCTGCGATCTCGATCTGGCCTCCGTGGGCTTCGACGATGCGTTGGGCAATGGACATTCCCAGTCCCGTGCCTTTCGGTTTCGTCGTAAAAAACGGCTCGAAGGCCCGCTGGCGTTGCTCGGCGGTCATTCCGGGTCCGTTGTCGCGAACGGAGATGACCCAGCCGCGGCGCTCGATCGCATCGCGACCTCGGCGCACCGGTGGCGGCAGGGACGATTCTCGCTTGCATTCGAGATCGATCGCGACCGGTCCTTCGCCCGCCGACAGCGAGTTTTCCAGCAGATTGCGAAACACCTGGGTCATCCGGAAGCGGTCGAGCAGAAGCCGCGCGTCGGCACAGGCCGGCGAGGCCCGCAATTCGGCCTCGCGTCCCTGCCGCTGCGTGCGTAGTAAGTCCCAGGCTTCGTGACACACGTCCGCCACGCGGCAAAAACTGCGATCGAGCGTGATGGCGGCCGCATATCCGCGGACCTCGTCGAACAGACGGTGCATGTGGTCTTCGGCGTTCTGGATGCTGCGCACGAGTCTCATAGCTGCCGGATTGTCTTCGACTTCGAATTCGAGCATTTCGGCGCTGGCTTGAATGCGCTGCAAGGCGTTGCGGCTTTCGTGGGCCAGGCCGGCGCTCATTTGCCCGATCGTGGCGAGGCGTTCGGCTTGCAAGGCCTTATGTTGGGCCTGTTTGAGGTTCGTGATGTCTTGACCGACGGCCAGCACGACGGGCTCGACTTCGTAGGTGTCGAGCCGGCGGACGTTCCAGAGCATGGCCCGGCGCGTCCCGTCGCGGCAGACCAACTCGTCCTGAAATCCGCGGACATACTCGCCGGACAGAACCTGGCGGAGCACCGATCGCAGGGCCTCGCGATCGGTTTCCGCAAACAGCAATTCGGCAAAATCGCAATTCATCATCTCGCCGGCCGTATAACCGGTGAGTTGTTCGGCAAACGAGTTGCAATAGGCGATTTCTCCGCGGGCGCGGAGGATCACGATCATGCAGCCGGCGGCCTCGACGAGGTCTTGGAAGACGGCGTCGCTGCGTTCGCGTTCGGCGCGCTGGAGCCGGCTGAGCCGCTCCGATTCGTAGGCGTCGCCGATGATCGCCAGATCGAGGTCGAGCACCTTGTTGACCGCCTGCACGGTGTCGACGAGCGCACTGTGCTCGCCGGTCCAGTTGTCGCAGAGGATCCGCAAGATTCCGTTGCGGAGCCGGGCGAGAGCAGCGTGGGTATATATCTGCGGCAGGCCGATCTGGACGTGCTTGAGTCCGACGCGGCGGCGTTGCTCGAGATACTCCTCTGAGTAGGGTCCCGTCACGAGCTGGGCGAGCCAATCCCGCAGTGTTTGTTTGAGGCGCGCAATTTGAACCGCGCCGCCCGTGACGACGCGTTGCGTCGGCTCGTGGCGTTGGATTTCTTCGTAAAAATCGTCGATCAGGGCGGCAATGTGGGGGGCGACGAACTCGCCGGCCGCCACGATCAGCCGCCGTTCGTCGGCGCTGAGGCCGACATAGGACTGCAGATCGACAAAGCGTTCATAGGCTGCGCCGAGGTCCATTGGGTCGGGTGAACGAGGGACGAGTCGTTGTTCCGATAGACCAAGTTTAGCCTCCGCCAGCCGCGAGGGGGAGTCTGCGCGAGTTCGACGTTTCGGACGCGTCATCGTTGGCTCCGCTCGCCGTCGGCAGCCGCGGGCCCGGCGAAGCAACGCTCTCGTTGGGGATCGATGCCTTCGGCAAGACAGAACTTTGGCACGTACCACCCGCTATCGTTCGGCGAGGCAAGCCGGAAGGCCCGTCGAGCCGCCGCCACCTGGTCGGGCGACCGTCCACATCCGCGCCGGCTAGACGGCTCGGATTCGCACTATGTGCTTGCCGTCGCGAGCCACTCCGTCTGGCCGATCGCGTACTTTTCGAGCAGCCGGTAAAGCTTGCGGCGCTCGATTCCCAATGCCCGGGCGGCCCGGGCCTTGTTGCCGTGCTCGCGGCGGAGCACTTCGATGACCTTGGACCGCTCGATGGTCGCCAGGTCGTCGGTATCGACCAGGATCGGCCGCGGAACGCCGTTCCCGGATTCCCAAATCTCGCGGGGGAGGTCGCGGAGGCGGATCGACCGCGAGTCGGCCATGATCTTGGCCCGCTCGATGGCGTTGATCAATTGGCGGACATTGCCGGGCCAACTGTACCGTTCCATCGTTTCGAGCGTCTGGGGATCGACGGACCAATCGGGACCGAGGAAATGGCGAACCAGGAGCGAGACGTCGCCCGTCCGTTTGCGCAGCGCCGGCAGTTCCAGCGACATCACGTTGATGCGGTAGAAGAGGTCCTCGCGGAATCGCCCGGATTGAACTTCGGCGGATAGATTTCGATTCGTCGCCGCGAGCAACCGCACGTCGACGCGGCGCTCCTTGATCGAACCGACACGCCGCAACGACCCGTCTTCGAGGACGCGGAGCAACTTGGCCTGGAGCGGGCCGGGCATTTCGCCGATCTCGTCGATGAACAGGGTGCCGCCGTCGGCGACCTCGAACAGGCCCGCCTTGGCGGCGATCGCACCGGTGAACGAACCTTTTTCGTGCCCGAACAATTCGCTTTCGAGCAGCGGTTCCGGCAATGCGGCGCAATTGATGACGACCATCGGCTTGTCGGCGCGTTTGCTGCGTGCGTGCAGAGCGCGGGCGACGAGTTCCTTGCCCGTGCCGCTTTCGCCTTGAATCAAGATCGCCTTTTCGCTCGGTCCGGCGCGTTCGATGAGGCGAAAGACCTCTTGCATCGCGGCCGACTGGCCGATCATGTCGCTCGGCGGCTGCGATCGTTCGAGCAGGGCCTTGAGTTGTCTGTTCTCCTTCTTGAGCCGGCGGCGTTCCCACGCCTTTTCCACGAGGACTTCGAGTTCCTTGAGCGGGAAGGGCTTGGTGAGGTAATCGTAGGCGCCGAGTTTCATCGCCTCGACGGCCGTTTCGATCGTGCCTTGGCCGGTCAAGAGAATGACCTCGCACTCGACGTGATTGGCCTTGAACCGGCGGAGCAACTCCAGCCCCGACATGCCCGGCATCATCATGTCGAACGTGGCGACGTCGAAATCGCGGCGCTGGGCGTGTTCAAGGGCCTGTTCGGCGTCGGCGGCCTGAGCGACGCGGTAACCGTGCCGCTCGAAGCGGCTTACCAGCGTATCGCGAAACTCGGCGTCGTCGTCGACGACGAGGACGTCAATCGGTTGCTGTTCGGACATAGTTAGGAGCCAGATGAACTGGTGCAATGTGACCGGCACGCGCGAGGGAACCCACCCCCCTTTGGCAGCCGAGCTAATGCAGAGAGCAAACCCGATGCCAAGCTTGCGCGTCGCGCGGAACGCCGCGATTCTCGGGGTTTTTGCAGCAAAGTCCACAGATGGGCCGGATTTGGCGGGCGCGCGGCTTGGCCCGTTGCGCGCAATATAGCACACCGTCCCAGATATCGGGGACGCTTCGCAGCCGCCAACTATCGGGCTTTCTTGGCGTTGCCGCGGCTTTCGAGTCCGCGGCACATTGTTTGCCCTTGTTCACCGGCACCACGGGCGCTGCGTCCGCGCGATCCAGACCCGATCGGACAGCGTAACAACAAGATGTAGCAACACGACCCCTTCGCCGTAGGTGCTGTCATGAACGTGCTGCTCGAACGACTCGAAACGCTCCGCGTGGGCGACGCCATGTGCGGGCGGATCGTGGAGATTCCCGAATTCAAGACGATGGCCGAAGCCGCGGAGATTCTGACGCAGAACCGGGTATCGGCAGCGCCTGTGGTAGACGAGCAGGGGCGGTGCATCGGCATCTTGAGCACGACCGACTTTGCGAAGTGCGTGGCGGCGATCAACAGTCCGACGTCCGAGGAAGGCGAGCGCCGGCCGCCGGAATGGACGTTGGCGACGCCGCTTTCGTACGACGAACCCGTGACGACCTACATGACGTCGGCGGTGCAGACGGTCGAAGAGGCGACGCCGCTCGTGACGGCGGCACGGATGATGTGCGCGCAGCACTATCACCGGCTGATCGTCCTCGACCGTTCGCATCGCCCGGTGGGCATCATCAGCACGATGGACGTTGTGGCCGCGCTCGTGAACCTCGCCGACGAAGCCGAAAGATTTGGAGGCCACGAATAGGAAAACATCACGACATCGGTCTCGGTCCTCCGATCCGAGGCCACGATCGCCGGACCCTCGCGTTTCTCACCGGAGACCCTCCCCATGACCACTGCCACCCAACAAGCCATCGGCGAGGAGAACGACGCCGAGCTCAAGGAACGCATCCTCACGTTCCTGCATCAACGCAACGAAGCGCCGCTCCGCCGAATCGCGGTCGACGTCTACCGTGGGCACGTCGTATTGAGCGGCCGCGTGCGCTCGTTCTATCAGAAGCAACTTGCCGGGCATTGCTGTCAGCGCGTCGCCGGCGTACAGCAAGTAGACAACAACGTGACGGTAGAGCCATAATGCCTGGGGACGACCCGGTGCGGCGGTTGCGGACCAATGCCGGACAGGCCGGCGGCCGCGGGCCGGCAACTTTGCCGTCGCGCGAACCTCACGCCAACCTTGGATGAGCGGTGGCTATGTCGATCATTTTGAGACGGCTTGCGTCATTTGTTGTAATTGGCGTAGCTGTCGCTTCGGGGGTGGCCGCCGAGCCGCCACGGGAGGCAGGCTCGCCTGGCGCCCCGGCCACGCAACCTGGCGCCGCGCAGCCGGGAAAAGCTGAGCCGGAAAAACTCGAGCCGCAGCAGTGCGGGAAAATCGAGCGGATGCATGCGCTTGCGGATGTGTTTCTCGCGAGCCAGCCGGCGAAAGGCGACTTCGCGCTCGTCAAGGAATGCGGCGTCAAGACCGTTCTCAATCTTCGCCCAAAAGACGAATTGGATTGGGATGAAGCCGAGGTCGTCAAGTCGTTGGGGCTGGAGTACGTCAATGTCCCGTTCAAGTCCCCGGAAGCACTGACGGACGAGGTGTTCGATGCGACGCGGAAGCTGCTGAACGACAAGGAGAAGCGGCCGATCCTCGTGCATTGCTCTTCCGCCAATCGCGTGGGGGCCATCTGGTTGGCGCATCGCGTGCTCGATGGCGGCAAGTCGTATGAGGATGCCCGAAAGGAAGCCCAAACCGTGGGGCTCAAACTACCGGCCCTGGAAGCGAAGGCGAAGGATTATATCGAGCGGATGCAGAAGCAATCCGCGTCGCCACCCAAGGCTCAATGAGCCGCGTTCTCGCGACGGACGTGTTCTACCGCTGCGCGTCGACGGAGCGGCGCGGCTCAACGATCGAACAGCCCGGAGACGAGCGACGTGCTCTTGCCGGAGAGAATGACTGATGCCAGCGCCGCGTTGCCGCGGATGCGGGCTCGAATGTGGCGGGCGGTTTCGGCGGCGACGTCGGTATCGCGGATGCGGCTTACGGCTTCGGAGAGGTTTATCTGGGCTGCGTGGAGGACGTTGCGACTTGTATCGACCGTGTACCTGGCAAAGGCGCCGGCGCGGCCGCGTGCTTGGGCAATCTGGCTGCTCGCGCTCGATAAACTGGCGACGGCCGCTTGCAGGTTGCCGGACGCGAGGCCGTACTTGCCGCCGGAACGAAAGTCTTCGAGCGTCCCGTCTGCGTCGCCGAGCTTCGCGGTCGAAACGTGCGGCAGATTGAGCGAGACCGTGTTCCCCACGTCCGCGCCGACGACGAACTGAAGTTCGGCGGCCGAACCGTCGAGCAGATTGCGTCCGCCGAGATTGGTCGACGCGCCGATGCGGTTGACGGCGTCCAAGGCGGCGTCGACTTCGAGTTGATGGGCGGCGCGTTCTGCGTCGGTGAGGGTATCTCCTGCCGCGGCGACGGCGTGGCCGCGGATGCCGTTGAGTAGCGAGCCGACCTGGCCCAGGGCACTATCGGCGACGCTCGCGATCGACTCCGCCCGGGCGGCGTTTTCGTCGGCCTGTTCAAGGGCGACAAGTTCCGCTTCGATCTGGCCGATGGCGATCAAACCGGCCGGGTCGTCTTTGCCGCTATTGACCCGCTTGAGCGTGGCGAGCCGCAAACCGCTTTCTTGTAAGTCGGCGAATGCGCGGGTCAGGCTGGCTTGCAGCGTGCGGTCGATGGCGGAGAGGGAACTGGAGATGCGAGTCATGAGCAGGGGTCGGGATTCGGGGGTCAGGATTCAGGGAGTACGTGACGAGAGCTGAGAAAGACGGCGGTGAAGTTCGTTGAGCCGAGCAAGTTGCTCGGAGCGCGTCACTGCCGGAAGCGCTGGGTCCTCGGAGGTTGTGGCGATGGCGTGGTCGATGCGCTCGGCGAGCAGGCGCCGCGGTTCGTCGATGGAAACTAGCGGGCGCAGGCGGACTCGGTCGGATTCGCCGACGAGCGCGTAATAGGGCGACAAGTCGCCGGCGCGGATCGCGTGGGCTTCTAAGCGTTCCACATAGGCCACAAGCTGCTCCGCCGCCGGACTTTCGAGCTTGCGAACTTCTTCCGCGAGCGTTGCCACGGCGAGGTTGTGGCCCGCGACGCGAACGGCGACTTCCTCGACGTCGATGCCGTCGGTGGCTTCCGGTCGTACGGGTTGGGCAACGCCGGGTTGCGGCGGAATTGTCTCCGTCGGAGGCTCGATGCCAACGGGCGGCGCGGGGCGACGCGGCGGCGCATCGGCAAGCGCCGCGACTCGATCGGCTTGCGACGCTTGCGGCCGCGTCGACCGTGCGACGCCGGGACTAATAGTCAGGGGCACTTGCGGTAGTCCGGCGGCGGCGGCGGAGCGCGATGGCGGCGCGGCTTCGGTCGTTCGCCTCGCTAGCGGCGGGGGCACGGGCATGGCCGGTTCTGCCTCGCGATGGCGAAGATTCGTTTCAGCCGGCGGCGGCCGGTCGGGGAGTTCGGCGACCGTCGCGAATTGCGGTCGCGGCGGCAACGGCATCACGTGGCCAGCGCGGCTTGCGGCGGTAGCAGTGTCCAGCCAAGCGCTCAGTTGCGGCAGGTGTTCGGCTTTCGCGCCGTTTGCCTTCCAATCGGCAAGCAGCTTGCGCCATGCAGCGTCGCGGCGTTCGAATTCCGGACGGTTCTGGCGAAATGTGTTATAGACGGCGATGCGATAATCGCGGGCCGCGCGTTCGAGGTCGTCGCGTGCGGGCGGCGTGGACTCTGCGCGTTCGCGGCCGTCCGCACCCGGCGCGGCCACGAGCGGAAGCGCGACAAGCGCCAGCGCAGCGAAAATCGCCCACAGTAGCCTCACGGCAGCGGCTCCACGTAAGATAGGCGTTGGACGTGTTGGGTCGGTTGCGGCGCGAAGGAAGACAGGCGAGCGCCGCACGAATCGGACGTGAGATCACTATAAGGCTACGTTAGCGCCGTCCGCAGTCAACGCAAACGCCGCTTCTCGGCAACCGCTGGAAACGTACCCATCTTCGAGATGCTCGGATCGTTCGGCCGACCGCTGCTGATCGTTACGCTGGTGCTGGCCGCGCCGATCGTGCCGTTTGTACTATTTGGCGACCGGCTCGAGGGATGGTTTGTGGGGCTGTTCGATCCGCCGCCCTCGACGGCAACGATGTGGTGGCTCGTGGCCGGGGCGATGGCGGCCGATGTCGCGCTGCCGGTGCCTTCGAGCATGGTGAGCACGCTCGCCGGCGCGGAGCTAGGCGTGCTCGGCGGGACGAGCGCGTCGTGGGTCGGAATGACCGCCGGGGCGATGCTGGCGTTCGCGTTGGCTCGGGCCTGGGGGCGACCGCTGGCGGAGCGGCTGGTGGCGGCCGACGATCTCGATCGCCTCGACCGGCTGGCGACGCGGCTTGGGCCGGGATTGATCGTCGTGACGCGGGCGGTGCCGGTGCTGGCGGAAGCGAGCGTGCTCTTGCTCGGCGTCAATCGGCTCGCGTGGCGGCGGTTTCTGCCGGCGTTGTGGACGAGCAATTTGGGAATTGCGCTCGCCTATGCGGCGTTCGGCGACGTGGCGGGCGAATATGCCTGGCTGCCGCTGGCGCTGGGCATTTCGGTAGCCGCGCCGCTCGCCGCGACGGCGTTTGCGCGATGGTTGCTCGGGCGGCGGATGGCGGCGAGAGGAGCGTCCGAAGATGGTTGATGAAGCGAGCGCCGGGGGTATGTCAGGACGGCGCGGGATGAGGTTTTTCTTGATGGTGAGCTTAGCGCCGCTTGTCCTGACCTACGTTATTTGTCGTTCCGAGCGAATTAGCGAAGGATGGTGTCGCTGCGACCGCCGGCGGCGCGGTTCCATTCGAGAATGATCTGTCGGGCCGGTTCGATTCCTTGCGGGTGCGTCGCTTCGTGCGAAATTGGAACCGGCGTCGGGCTTTGACGACGCGGGACATCGGCAACTTCGCCCCGAGATGCGCGGGCGTACCAACCTCCGCTGGCGGCGACCGTATTTGCTGCCGACACGGACGAAGTCGGCGTCGGCTCGCTTAACGCGCCCGCCGGCGGCGGCGCTGCCGCTTCGTGGACGGGTGGAGCTTGCTCCGACCGAGATTTGGGTTGCGTATTCGAAGCCAACAGCACGTTGCCGCTTGCCGGACGGCCGGCGTACTTCACAGGGATCGTATTCGGGCCGCCTTCGCGGATCCAACCGAGCCAGGCGTTTTGCAGGGAGGCCAAGTTTTCGTAGCCGTAATGCTTTTTGATCGCGCTGGGCCAATCTTCGCGCTCGAAGCCGCTTTCGATGAATTTGACGAACTCGCGCTTGCCGCCCTGGGAAATCAGGAATCGAGCGGTGGCGTAGCCCTGAGCGTAGAGCGGCATGATGTCGCGGGGATATTCGCGCATCGCGAACATCTGGTCGAAGGGGATGCCGCGGCTCGTTTTGAGGAACGTGATCAGCATGGCGTGTTGCTTGGCCCGTTCGCTCATGTGCTCGACGGTGGTCGAGCCGCCTTCGTCTGCCCAGCGGGGAAGCGGGCGGCGAAAGTGCGTGGCGAAGATCGTGTGCGTCACTTCGTGCGGCAAGACCGAATCGAGAATCCGTTCGCGCGAGCCTTGGACGTTCATCTTCCAACCGAATACCGTCGGTTGGCCGTTGGCGTCGCGATCGAACATGAACGAGGTGGCTCCGCCGGCGCCGACTTGAGGACCGACGGTTGCGGTGATCGGACAGGGCTCGCGCCAGGGCGGCAGTTCGCGGCCGAGCCATTCGACGGCGAGGTCTTTGCGGAATCCTTCCGCGGCCCGGCCGAATTCCTCGGCGAGTTGCGGCGTGGGGGCTTCGACGATGAAGTTTTGGGTGCGGTAGCCGGCGCCCAACGACAGGATCGCGCCCGCGAGGATCGCGGCGCGGAAGAGACGAGCTTCCATGCTCCAAGCGCTCCGTGAGAGGAGTTTCGATTGCTACGGCCACGTCCCTGCGGCCGCTCGAGGAAGCGCTGCCCTTGCGGCCCTCCCGGCCGGGCGAACGCTTCCCATGTCGACCAGCGGTGCAAACGCCGAGCCAATCGTGTCTCGGCTAAGTTCGATCCGTGCGGTGCGAATGCCGTAAGTCGTGAAACGGGTCGGTCGTGTGCCGCGGCCGCTAGGAATTCCTCGTCAAAGAAGAAGCCCTCGTTCGCGGCCGAGGCGGTTGTAAAGTTTGCACAACCTAACCCATTTTTTCCGGACGAATCCAGCCCAGTTTTTTTGGGGCCGCGCGATCGGGGGAGGCCGCGACGAAAACAGGCCGCCCTCGGGAGAACGTGGTCCCGCAGGCGGCCTGCTAGCATCGACTTCCGATTGCGCCGGCACGCGGCGACTATTGCTGCGGTTTCACGTCGGCCTCCTTGGCCCGCTGCTCGATCAGCGCGTCGACCGCCTTTTGCAACCGTTCGAGCCGGTCGTTCACTTCTTCGAGTCGGCGATCCACATTGCCGGCGGCCGGAGCGGGCAGCGCCTGCGGGGGAACGACCGGGGAAGACGCCGCGACGCCGGGCACCGACGGCGGCGTCGGACGCGGCATCGCCACTCCGGGTCGGACGAACTCGATGTGCGGCCGAACGTGGGTCATGCGTGCCTCCCACGGTCCCGGACGCAGCGACCGCTCGACGTGCCCACGAATCTCCGGCGGCAGCTTCTCGAGTTCCTTTTCGGTCACTTCCCATTTCTCGCCGTCTTTCGAGACGACGATCTTGGCCGCCTGCTCGCCCGACTTGCTGATCGAAATGCTCAAATTCTTGGGAAGGTCGCCGAGCTTCCACTCGGCCGACCTGCCGACCACAAGGCCCGGATTGTAGAACTCAACCCGCATCGGATGTTCGAGGTCAATCCCCTGAGGCATCCACGGAATAAGAGCATCTTCAGCATCTCCTTGCCCTGGCGCCGCGCCCACGCGGATATTGAACTGTTGATCGCCGGGTCGCTTGGCGGGAGTGACCTTGATCGTGTGCGGCTCGCCGCCGCGATAAACCGTGACGGTCAGTTCCTTTTCGCCTTTGGTCTCTTGGACGATCTTGTTGAACGCCTCGACGTCGGTTGCCGGCTGGTCGTCGACTTTCACGATGACGTCGTGCTTGGCGAAGCCCGACTTGACGGCGGGCGTGTCGGGAAACAATTCGGTAACGACGAGCCCTCGTTCGCCTTCGATCTTGAGCTGGCTACGCAGTGCATCGCTTGCGGGATCGAGTTGCATCCCGATCCAGTATCCGTCCGCCGGCCCCGCCAGACGGATGTTGAACTTCTCGACCTTGCGGGTCTTGCCTTCTTCGGGTGGAGCTTCGTCCTCGACGGCGAGCACTTCCAAATGGCGGACGGCGGCATCCACGTCGGCGGAACGCGGTTCGTCCGACGGCTGCTGCTGGGCAAGCGCCCCGGCGCCGAGCACCGCGGCGACGAGGCCCAGCGCCGAGGCGAACTGGCGGATACGAGTAAGTTGCATGGCCGACTCCTTCGATGACATGGGGTTTGGAAAAAAACGACGAACAGCCGGCAAGCCGTCGCAGCCGCTTGCCGGACGAGCGGTTTATTGGTACGCCCGGTGGCCGACGTATTCGACGTCGACCTGATCGACGGGCACGATGATTTGCCGGCCGTCGCCGAGGTCGATCGGCCACAGGCGGCGTTGCTGCTTGACGTCGTGCCCGCGGCTTCGCAACGCGCGAATCACTTCCGGCGGCACGGACGATTCCAACGAATTCAATAACTGTCCCGTGCCTTGGGAAACTTCGTAGACCGGCAATTGCACCGGCGAACCGTCGGCCGCCTGGACCGTCATCAAACCCTCGGGGCTCAGTGCGTCGAGCGACGCCGGGACCGCGGGAATGAACGGATCGCTCCAAGGATCAGACGGTTCGTTTGCGGCGATCGCCGCTGGATTTGGCGGTTTGGTCGTGTCTGCTGGCTGCGCGTCGTAGGCGTGCCACACGCGACCTGCGCCGAAGCCGATGCCCACGGCGATCAGCATCGTGGCGGCCAGCGAGAGGAGTTTCGTCCACGGAGCGTTGGCGGAGCGGGCGGCGACGTGCCCTTGCGCATCAACGGGCGCGGCGCGAACCGGCGAGTGCCGCGCGTCGGCGACCGCCGAGCGCAGTTCGACGCCAAGCGTTTGCGCTTCGACGAACGTCAAAGCCAATCGCCGCCACTGGCCCGGCCGCTCGTCGAGCCGCGCGAGCAACTCGGCTTGCGTACGCGCATCCAACTCGCCGTCGACCAAACGATCGAGCAACACGGGGTCGATAGTAGAACCGATTTCGGACATGGCAAGTCAAGCAAATGCAAAATGCAAAATGAGAAATGGGACTTACGACTTCGCTTCGGCTACATCGAGCGCCGCAAGTTGCCGCCGGAGTTGTGCCCGCGCGCGGTGCAGCCGCGACTCGACGGCGCTGTGGCTGATACCGACGTGGGCGGCGATGTCGTGGTAACTCCAACCTTCGGTGTATTTGAGCAACAGGATTTCGGCGTCCTTGCGCGGCAATCGGGCGATCGCCGTTCTCACGAGCGACCGCCGTTCCTCGGCCAGGAGCCAGCCGAGCGGGTCGTAACCGCGGGTGTCTTCTTCGGTCGGCCGGTATTCCTCGCCGTAGCCCTGTTCGCGGCGGCGTTTGCGGCCCATTCGCCGGCGGTAGAGCAACGATTGCCGAACGGCCAGCCGATACAACCACGGGGCAACTTTCGTCGGATCGGCCAGCGGCGAACGTTGCCGAACCGCCGCCAGCGCCACTTCCTGCATCACCTCGTCCACCGCCTGCGGCTCGCCGGTGCGGGCGAGCACGATCGTCCGCAGCCAGCGGTCGTGTTCGGCCAGCGCAGCGACCCAATCGACCGGCGACGGACCGCCAGTCACCCCGCGACGCTCGAGGGTGTTCGGGTTGCTCATGGCTCACAGATAAGTTGCCGGCCGCCCGCGAATCTTGCACGCGGGAGCGTCGGGCGGTTCTTTTCCGGCAGACCGGGCCGAAACCGCCGTATTTTACGCATCCGCGACGCCGCGGTTCGCTCGGATCTTTGCGCCGTCGCGGGCCGAGCCGCGAACCTGCTGAGCCGACTTGGGGAACGGGGACCCGAACGATCGGCTCGTTCGTCTATGTGGTACAATTGCGGCAAATGACCCGTTTCGTCCACGTCCGCAAACGGAACTTGCCATGCGATGCGATTACGATTTGCACGCGAGAACTGTCTCGATCGTCATCGCGACCGGCGTAGCGATGGCGGTGCTTTTCGGCGGTTCCCGGCCCGCATCGGCCGCCGGGACCGTCGAGGTCGAACTGCTGACCGAAAAAGGCTTTCCGTTCGAGAGTACGCGGGATTGGCTCGACGTGTTCGTGGGCTTGGGCGTCAAGAATATCCGCATCAACGCGGCACAGATCGGCGACGAGGCGAAAATCGACACGCGCGGAACGGATGCCGCTCCGGTCTATCACGTCACCGGCATCCTGGCGGTCGATGGCACGCTGCACGTCACCGGCGGGCGGTTCAAGGTGTCGGACAAGCGGCGCATCGGCGACTGGCTCAAGCAGCTTGCCGAATTTGGCCCCAACGGCGAGAAAAAGCCGAAGCTCGCCGCGTTTGGATTGCCCGAGGAGCAGTTTTCCAAGCTCAAGCGCGATCTGGCCCAAACCGTCGGGTTCTCGACCAAGGGCCGGCGAACCGATGAAGTGGTCGCGCGGATCGCGGCGCCGCTGGCGCACCGTGTAACGATCGACGGCTCGGCGGCCAAGACGCTCGCTGGCGGAGAAACGGTGCTCGACGAGCTTTCGGGCGTGGCGAGCGGCACGGCCCTGGCCGCGGCGATTCGTCCGGCGGGCTTGATTCTCGTGCCGCGGCAGCGCGGCGATGAGATCGAATTGGCCATTACCGCAAGCGCCGGGGCGAAAGACCTCTGGCCGATCGGTTGGGCCACGGAAACCGCGCCGGCCAAGGTGCTGCCTGCGATCATCAAGCCGACGAACGCGGAGATCGAGGACGATACACCGCTCGCGGGCGCGCTGGCGATCGTGGCAAAGCGGCTCGAAGTGCCCGTGCTGTTCGACCACAACAACATGGCCCGCAAGGGCGTCGATCTCGCGGAAGCGAAGGTCTCGCTGCCTGCCGAGCGGCTGACGTACTCGAACGTGCTCAAGAAGATGCTGTATCAGGCGAATCTCAAATACGAATTGCGCCTGGACGAAGCCGACAAGCCGATTTTGTGGATTTCGCCGCTGCGATGATCGCCTCGATTGCGGAGCCACGTTCCGAATCGAATGCGACTCAACCGCCGCGCGTTGCTGAAAGGCGATGGTGCAACTGCCAGAGCAGCGGCCATTCGTCGGCGCCGAAGCCGCAATACGCTTCGTACCAGCGGCGGAACTCGGCCGTGCTTTGAGCGAACGTCAATTCGGGACGATAGCCGAGTTCTTGCCGAGCACGATCGCAGCGGTGGCGGACGCCGCGGAGTTGGTGGGCGACGAGTCGGCTCCAGTCGGGCGAAGCGGCCGACGCCGGGGCGATGCGCGGCACGCCTTCGAATACCTGACGCAGGCGTCGCGGGCCGTACTTCGACCAGTTCTTGCAGCGTCGTGCCCAACGGAGCAACGTCGGCGTTTGTTTGACGACCCGTTTGAGTTCGCCCAGGCCGGCGATCCGGCGGGCGGCTTGGGCCAGCGTAAACCCATCGCGCTGGTTCGCGACAAATCGCCGTGCTTCGTCGACGCCGATCGAGCCAACCGGCGGCGCGTCGCCGACGATTGGCCAGAGCGAGTCGACCACGTCGCGCCACGTCGTCGGCTCGTCGTCGTTGATGAACACTCGCCGTCCGTCGGCGGCGCCGTGGTCGAAAGCGAGTTCGATGGCGGCGGCGAGATTGACGACATCGACGAGCACGCAAGGCGCGCTTCCGTCGCCGACGAGGGGCAACATGCCGCGGCGCAGGGCTTCGAGGATTTCGAATAGATACCGCGAATTGAGACCCGTGATGTTCGGCGGGCAGAGGACGACGCTCGGCAGCCCGCTCTTGGCCGCGCGTTCGACGATTTCGTCCTGGCGGAGCTTATAGTAGCCGTAGGTTCGCTTGGGCGCGCGCTCGGTTGCCGTTTCGTATTCCGCGGCACGCGACGGGAACTCGCCGTAGACCGCGATGCTGCTCAGATGGACGAATCGCTTGACGCCGGCCGCGAGACACTCGGCGGTGAGGTTCTTGGCCGTCGGCTCCATTTGCTCGCCGGGCGGGTACGTGCAATTGACGACCACGTCGCAACCCGCGACGACCTCGCGAATCTCTTCGCGGCGAGCGAGGTCGGCCTGCCAGAGACGAATTCCGCGCCGCGCGAGCCGCCAGGCGTTGCCGGCCGTATGAATCACGGGCCGCACGTCGTACGTTCCACGGGCGAGTAACCGCTCGACGAGCGTGCCGCCGACGTGGCCTGAAGCGCCGAAAACCGCGACTCGCCGAGTCATGCACTCGCCTCTTCAAGCCGAGGTAGCGGGGCGAATTCCGGCAGCGGCGTGCGGACGGAATACAGCGCGTCGATCAGCCGCAACGATTCGACGCCTTGGCGAGCCGAAACGCGCGGCGGCGAACCGGTGCGACAGGCGGCGACGAAATCGACGAGTTGGCGAGCGAAGTTTCCCGTGGGCCGCGATGCCGCAACCGGCGCGGGCGACTTTCGCAGAATCATCTCGCAATCCCGTGCGTCGCTGGGCCGCAGCACGACGTCGGCCGCGATCGACTTGTCCTCGAAGCTGACGATGCCGCGGTCCGTCTCCATGACGAAGCCCGGCGGCAAGGGGACGGTTTTCGAGAGCCGCATCGTACCGACGAGCGGAGCATCGCGGCGCGCGAAGCGCAACGTCGCATGGGCATTGGCCTCCGGGCCGCCGAGCGAGTCGTCGGCGAAGGCAACTTCGTCGGGAAATCCGAACCAGGCGAGCATCCAGTCGATGAAGTGCGTGCCGACGACGACCGTCACGCCGCCGCCGATCGACTTGCGGTCGAGGATGTAGCTCGACGCGGGATTCCAGCCGCCGCGCGTGCCGAACTGGTATGCAAACCGATGAATCGTGCCGAAATAATCCTTGGCGATCAGGTCCCCGAGCAACTCGACGGCGTCGATGAACCGCGACGAATAGCCGACGGCGGCCACGACGCGCTGCCGTTCGGCGGCCGCGGCGATCGCTTCGCCTCCGGCGACGGTCGCGGCGAGCGGTTTTTCGATGAGGCAATGCACGCCGGCTTCGATGCACGCAAGCGCGACGGCATGGTGCGTGTGGTTGGGCGTGGCGATGATGGCCGCATCGATGTGGCCGAGGACCTCGCGGACGTCAGCCGCGATTTTCGGGTCAATCCCGTGCCGCGCCGCAATCCGGCGGCAGCGCTCGATTTCCGGGTCGACTAATGCCGCGAGCCGGACATCGGGCGAAGCGAGCACCGCGGGAACATGCGAACCTTCGGCGATCTTGCCGGCCCCGATGACGGCAATGCGAAGCGGTTCTGACATGCTAGGTTCGGGCAGCAAGAAGGTATGCCGAGGAGGACGACGCTACGCACGAAGTCTAGCATTTTGCCGTTTGATGCGTCAGGAGCCGTTAGCGGCCGAACGTGGCCTTGAGTTTGCCGCGAACGGCGTCGGCGAACATTTTCAGCTCGCGCGACGTTACGGCGCCGACGCCCCAGAGCAGTGGAACCATCGACGCGAGCAGCAACAGCTTGACGGAGCTCATGACGACGAGGTTGATCCACTCGACGCGCTCGAAAAACCCGCCGGGCCTACCTAGGTCCTTCACCACGACGAGCCAGCCGTCGACGAACGTCCCATCGATCCAGACGATCAGCGCCGCGCAGGCGAGCGCGCGCGCGAGCTTCGTGATTTCCCAGGGGAGCGGGTAGAGGTAGGTGCTCGCCGAGACGGCGACGACAAACCGCGAAACGAACCCGGCGACGACCGACCAGGCAGCGCCGTAAATGCCGAACTCAGGGATTGTCCACGCGCCCAAGCCGATACTGACGACGATCGAGGCGAAAGTCGCGCAGGACAGCCAGAAGCCTCCGCCGAAAAAAAATACGGGCTGGACGACGATCATGTAGAACGCCTGAAACGTCCAAGCGAGGATCAGAATCGGCACGATCGCAGCGGCTTCGTGAAACGCCGGATTCGTGAGGACGCGAATGCCCACGGTCGCAAACAACTGTTGACCGAGCAGCACGACGATGAGAATGAGCAACGTCAGGGTGTAGATGCGGGCTTGTTTGCGCCGGCTTTCGGCGCCGCCTTGGCGCATCAAGTTGGAGAGTGTCGGATAGGCGGCGTCGCTGAAGTTGAAGATCGCGAGTTGAATGATTTGGGCGAACGAGATCGCGATGCCATACACGCCCAAGGCCGCGGTCGAGAACAGGCCGTTGACCATCCAGGCGTTTGCGGTCAGCATCAGCCCGTCGGAGAGCTGATGGGGAACGAAGGTGACGCCGGTTCGCAAGGTTTGCCTTGCCATGTGCGGGTCGTATCGGCCGCCGCCGTAGCGCCAGACGATGGCGGCGGCGGCGACCGCGGTGATCAACGCGGCGACGGTCGAGGACGCCTGGCGGCCAAAGCCTTGCCATTCGTCGAGTCCGCGGCGGGCGAGCATGAATACGACGGACAGGCTGACGGTGGTTTGGAGGATGTACCAGGCAAAGTTGAGCGTTACCGACTGTTTGGCGTGTTCCATGAGCCGCATGACCATGGTCGCCAGTTTCGTGCTCGCGTCGCCAAAGGCGTCGGCGAGGATCAAGAGCCACAGGACATAGACCGCGGTCGCGGAGTACGGGAGGCCCGGCAGGATCCACTGGCTCGCGACCAGTCCGGTTAGCGCCAAGATGCCGACGACGGCGGCATTGATGCCGAGTTGGCTGAGCTGCATGGTCCGCACGAATTGCGGACGAAGCGGCGGATCGGTGCGGAAGAACCAGCTCTTGAAACCGGCCAAGGCGCCGAGTTGGATTACGATGGCCAGGGGCACGCTCAATCTCGCGGCGAGATTGACGACGCCCATCTGCTCTTTCGAGAGATAGTCCGTGTAGATCGGCAGGACCAGCATGTTGATCACCTGCGGCGTGATGGAGCCGACAAGGTAGATCGTGCTGAGTTTGCCGATTTTCGTGGCGGACTTGGCCAGACTCATTGCAGCCGCCGCGTTGATGCCCTAAGAATGGCCGAACCTTGGAGGCGGATTCGGCCCATGTGGCCCGGAGCGCACGTGGAAATATAGGCCGCGGCGGAACGTGCTACGGGCGCAATTCCTGGTGCGGAGGCCGCCCTACGGCGCGATGGCGACCTTCGATTCGTACGTCAGAATGTCGTACACGTCTTCGGCATCGCGCGCGGAAAGCACGATCGACGACTCGGCCGGCATCTTGAGGGAGTTTTCGGAATAGTCTTCGGCGTAAATGCCTAGATTACGTTCGAGGCCAACGTAATGTTCGCCCCGGGCATTCATTTTCTCCTTCACCTGGAGATCGGTCGGGCCGCCCTTGAAATGTTCGGGTTTCACGCCCGTGCGGACGACGGGGAACCGCCCGGCGTACTGGCCGCGGAGTTGGAGCGAGACCTCGTTGCGCTGCAAATCGAGGACGGCGTCGAACGGTCCGCGGACGACCTTGAGCTTCTCGCCCGGCCGCAGCGGCTGTTGCTCGTCGATGCCGTTGATCTTGGCCAGCAGGCGCGGCGGGACTCCGTAGAGCGCGGCGACGGTCTTGAGCGATTCGTTTTCGCGGACGATGTGGGGCTGCTCCAACAGGTGCGTCGTGTTCGAATAGATGATCGTGCCCGCCAACTGGCCGAGCAGGTCGACGAGTTGGCGTTCCTCGTCGGGCGACAGGTCGGGGCTTCCGTACCAAGCGGAGAGGAGCGCGTGCGCGTCAACCAGGCGGTTCTCGCCGAGCAGCTTGTGGGCCTCGGCCCAGGCGTCGGAGAACTTACCCGTTGCGGCCGACGTCTTGGCGGCCGTCGCTGCCGACAGTGAGGGCGACTTGGACTGCGTCAGGGACGCCGGTGGCGCGAGCGCGTTGGCGTCGGAAGCGGACTTATCGGCGCCGGTAGCGTTAAACGGCGGGGCCTCGCTCGAAGCATCGCCGGGGAGCGCGTTCGGCGGCAACTTCGGGAAGGTTGGCACGGAATCGGGGCTGGCGACTTCGGTCCCAAGCTCGACGAAGGTGCCGCTTTCGATCGAGGCTTGCGGGATTTCGGTGTCGATGCCCGGCGGAGGGGTGGGTTCGGGCTTGTTGACGTACGTGTAGACGGCGTATCCGACGCCGATGAGGACGAGAATTACGATCCCGTTTCGCACCAGGTGCATGATCGTCCTCCCTGACGATACGCGGAATGGCGGATTGCGTTGCGATCCCGGACGCGACGGGGTGGCCCTCCTGGTCGAGGGCAACGACGCGGTCGCAACCAACGTGCGGCGAAAGCCTTTGCGCGGCGAGGATCGTACCGAGGTCGTGAATTCGCCGCCAGAGCAAAAATTGGCCGAATTAGGCTGACTTGGGGATGTTCCTATTGGACGGGGACCGGTTTGGCGGTCGGTAAAGTCGGCTCCGAGTCCCCAAATTACTGAAAGCGGGACGAAAGGCCGCCCGTAGCTCGGAAGCAGCAACGGGAGAGCCGTTCGCGGCGCATTGAACCGTTTCCCTCGTTGGAGCAATCCAATGTGCGCCCTTTTTTGACGAATTCCTTGGAAAGTGGGCCCAAATGCCGCGGACGAACGCTTGAAGACGTGGAGCGTCGGTTCGGTCCGCCGCCGGCGGCGCGTGCCGGTATCGCCGTTGGCGGCGCGGGAACTAAATGATGGGGCGCGGCGTCAAAGGGCGAATGGCGCCCGACGGAATTTGGATGCGGACGAGGGCCTGAGATGACCGGCTGGCTCACCCGGTCGCCAAGAAGGTTCGACGGCGTGTTGCAGTTGAGGGGGACGGGACGCTACAATATCGACTTATCTGTTCGCCGGGAAAGTTTGGGCAACGCGGTAAATTGGGTGGTCCCGGTGCGTTGCGGAATCCATTGACTCGAGTTTTTCCTGAAAGGAGTGCCCTTCGATGAGATCTCTGGCATCGGGCGGCCTTGGACTGCGCGTCGGTTTGGCCGTTATGGCCGGACTCGCGTGGACTCAGTATGCCGCCGCCGCGGAATCGGCCAAGACCCCGGCCGACGCATTCAAGGAATCGCTGAAGTCGGGCAAGCCGATCTTGGCCGTGCTCGGCAGCGAGACGTGAGGCCCGTGCGTCGCTCTGCGCAACAAGATCGAAAAAGATCCGAGTTGGCAGAGCGTGGTTGCACGGTACGTGTACCTCCACATCGACCTGAATAAAGAGCAAGACAGTCGCCGCGCTTGGGAAGAGAAGTATCCCTCCAAGGGTTCCGGCATCCCGCAGGTCACGATCGTCAGTTCCGACGGGCGCGAATTGCACAACAAGAGCGGCGGCGTCGGCCTCGACGACCTGACGGAATATCTGACGAAGTCGGGCAAGCTGCTCGGCGAAAAGGCGCTCGCGCAAATCCGTGCCGCGGTCGAAGCGGCGCAGAAGGCGCTCGATGCCGGCGACGTGTCGACGGCCGTTTCGACCATTTCGCCCGTGCTCGGCACCGGCGGGGCCGGCGAGGACGTGCAAAAGGCCGAGGAATTCGGCAAGAAGCTGATCGACGACGCGAAGGCGAAGTTCAAAGAGGCCGAGGAAAAGCTCGCCTCGACGGATGGTTCGCTCGAAGCGGCCGTGGCGATTTTGGAAATGAGCCGCGACTACGCAAAGATGAAGGCGCTGGCCGACGACCTCAAGAAGCTGCGGACGGTTCAGAACCACAAGGACCACCGCGAGGTGTTCGAGCAAGCGCGCCTGCTCGATCAGGCGGCGATGCGCGTCGCGACCAAGAACAAAAAGGACGCGATCGCCAAGTATGAATTGGCCGTTCGCAAGTGGCCCAATACGCCGGCGGCGACCTACGCGCAGGCGAAGCTCAAGGAGCTTGGCTCGGACACGATCGTAATCGTGGACTCGGGCGACTCGAAGAGCACGGGTTCGTCGGGCGACGCGAAGACCGCCGGCACGACGAAGCCGACGACGCCCAAGGGCGGCGCGAAGCTCGACAAGGCAGTCGCCGAGCGGACGGCCAAGGGGCTCCTCGAATCGGCCGAAGTTCTGGCCGGCATTAACAAGGCCGAAGCCAAGAAGAAGGCCGAACAGGTCGTCAAGCTCGTGCCGGGCACGGAGCTCGCTAAGCGGGCCGAGGCACTGCTGAAGAAGCTGTAGATCGGTCGCAACGGTTGCCGCCTTAAGGGCTATCCCAGAATTGTAGGAGGCGAATCCCTTCGCCGCTAGAATCGCTAACCAGGCCTGTCGGCGAAAGGATTCGCCTCCTACAGATTCCGTTT
>QEVJ01000235.1 GCA_003576845.1 Planctomycetota bacterium | reverse complement strand
GCCATGATCCAAATCGCCGCCATCCAAACCATGCTCCACCGCCTATGCCGCCCACCCGTGCGGCAACGCCGTGACAGCGTTTAACAAACAGCCTCTTAGAGATTTCTACGCTACAAGCATGGCCCGAAAAATCAAGTATCGCGTGGGAAAAAAACGAAAAACCCCCGCAAGGGCTGCATTTCATTGGTTTTCCATTCTGACGCCCCGATGGTACATCCGGTTCGCGGAGTGTTTTCTGACGCCACCCAGCTACAATGCCCACATGGCCGAGAATGAGCAAGATCATTATCGACGAACGCGGAGCCTGCTCGTCGCGGGCGGTTCCGCGGCTATGCTCGCGCTCGCCTTAATTGTCGCGTGGATTAAGTGGAAGTTCGGCTTCTAGCCAGCAACAAAGTCGTAAGATAGTGCCGAAATCGGTGATCCGGCGTTCGATTTTGCATCGCGATCGAACGCCTAAATCGCCCCCAGCGCCTCGTCGAGCGCCACCGGATGCACCGCTCCGCGGTTCACCCGCCGGGCCCGCAGCGTCGTCGTCGCTCCGGCATTATGTGACTCGCCGAACGAATCGAGCGCCGAATCCGTCGCCGCCGCCCGCAACACGGCTCGGGCACACACCGCGCCCCGGTTATCGCCCGCGTCGCGTCGCCGGCCGGCATCCGCGGCCCGCGTCGCCTCGCCGCCGCCCGCATTCGACGACACGACCACCGCCGCCGGCGCCGATGGAGAAGGCCCGGCCGGCAACGGCGGTTGCCCAACCGGCAACTGCGTAAACCCGTGCGAAACCGTCAGCGCCCGATCCGCCGCGTTGATCGCTCCCGACCCGTTCACGTCGTGATAGATCGAATACGCCGCGTCGCTCGTAATCAAGCCGAGCCGGTTGTTCACTTCCATCGTGTCCAAAAAGCTCACCTTGCCGCTGCGGTTCGCGTCCGCCGGCAATACGTTCAGCCGCAATAGCTCGCCGTCCTCGGTCAGCGACCCGAGGTCGAAGTTCCCCTGCGGCGAATTCAAGTCGAGCAGGATCCGATCGGCTTCGAGCGGCGCCGAGAGCGACCACGTCGCCGTGTCCGTCGTCGCGTCGTAGTTGAAGCCGTTCATCGCATACGTGCCGTGGTTGAACCCGGTCACGGTAAGCGACGACTGCGACACAACCGTCGGCTGGCTGAATCGGATCGAAATCCGATTGAGACCGGCCCACACCAGCGGATCGAACTGCGCCACGTCGCCGGTCGGAATCCGATACCCGCCGTTCCCCTGGCCCGTGTTGATCAAATGGTTGATGAACGACGGCGACCAGTCCGAGCTCGCCACGAGCACTTCCGCGGTCGGCGGCGCGACGGAGAACGTACACTCGTCGACCAGCCCCATCCGCAGCGTAAAGTCCTGCCCCGTCCCCGACACGCGCAAAAATTGTGCCGCGGCGGTTCCGTTGAACTCCACGCGGGCGAACGGCGTCGGACTCCCCGACGTCGCCACCGGCGTCGTCAGGTTATTGTTGTTGTACAGGTTCAGCCGCACCGAGCCGTCGTTGCTCACCGCCTCGATGAAGTACCGTCCCGAAAGCCCCTGGTCGAACGAGAACCAGATGTTGCCGCTGGACAGGTTCATCGGGCCGTTCGTCAGGTTGGCCGTCGTCGGCCGTGGCACCGCGAACGGGTCCGAGTCGCTCGTCCCGTCGTCGAGCGAAGCCGATGCGATGTTGATCGCCGTCGACAGGTGATTGACCGTGAACGCGCCGAGCAACTGGAACTCGCCGAAGTTGTAGCCCGTCGCCGATTGCCCGCCCGCGAGCACGATCCCCGCAAAGCGATCGTTGGTCGGCGCGACCGATGGCGCGGGCGTGCCGGCCGTATCCTTGCCGTCGTTCAGAAAGCCCGGCTGAAGCTCCATGACCGTGTACGTCCCCGGCGGCATGATCGTCGGCCGCTCCGGGTCCGTCGGATCGTCGACGAACTCGTAGCGCCCCGTCGCATCCGTCCGCACGGTCTGCGTAAACGTCGTCCCGGCCGCGTTGACCGAAGCCTGCACGAGCACGCCCGAAAGCCCGATCTCGCCCGGGTCCATGATCCCGTTGTTGTTCGGATCGGCGTACACGTAGCCGCTGATGCTCACCGCCGGTCCGACGCGAATCCACGCCGTCCCCAGGTTCGAGATCGCCCCCGTCGTGTCGCGGACGAAATATCGGAACCGATCGAGGCCGGTAAAGCCCGCGTTCGGCGTGTACGTGTACTCGAACGTGCCCGGGTTGTAGGTCAGCGTTCCGTTCTGCGGTCCGAACCCGAACGGAACCACCGTCGAGGCGTTGTCGATGCTGTCGAGCGGGTCGGCGTCCGTGTCGTTCGCCCACGGGCGAAGGATCACGGCCGTGTTCATCGCCGTGCCCGCCACGTCGTCGTGCGCCACCGGCGCGTCGCTCGACTCGTTGACCGTCACGGTCACGGTCGCCGCGGCTGACTCGTAGCCTTCGTTGTCCGTCACCGTGTACGAGAACATATCCACGCCCACCGCGTCGCAGCTCGGCGTGTACCGGACCAGATGCGTCGCCGGATCGACCGACGCCGTCCCCAAGGTCGGCGGGCTCGTGATCTTGATGCTCGACGGCACGACGAATCCGTCTGGGTCGGGATCCGAATCGTTCCCGAGCACGTTGATGTCGACCGCCGTCTCTTCGTTCGTCATCGCCACGTCAGACAGCGCGATCGGCCGCGCGTTCACGTTCACCGTCACCGTCGCCGTCGACGACTGCCGGCCGTCTGTGTCGAAGAAGTAATACTGGAAAATGTCCGTGCCCGGGAAATCGGCCGGCGCGACATAATTCACCACGCCGTCCGAACCGGGAGCTTGGAACACCTGGCCGAATGTCGGGTAAAGTGAAATAAACACGCTCGACCGGTCGATCGGTGGCGCGCCAGCGGCCGCAAAGTCGTTCGCCAGCAAGTCGATCGCAACGAATTCCCCAGCGCGCACGCTTACCACGTCGTTCGTCGCCGTCGGCAGTGCCGGCGGCGGCGGACCGACCGTAATCGTCACCGTCGCCGCGTTCGACGCCCGCTGCGCAATGTCCCGCACCGTGTACTTGAACGTCGCCACGCCCTGGAACCCGGCCGCTGGCGTAAACGTCACCACGCCGTTGACCACCGGCGAGAGCGTCCCTACCGACGAACTCGGCGGCTGAAGAATACTCACGCTCGTCGGATCGAGCGCGCTGTTCGGCGGCGGATCGACGTCGTTGGCCAGCAGGTCGATCGTCACCGGCGTCGAAAACGTCGTCACCGCGGAATCGTTGCCGGCAATCGGCGGCGGATCGAACGGCAACACCGTCACGGTCACTGTCGCCACGTTCGAGGGCTGTCCCACCGCGTCAAACACGCGATACTGGAACGCGATCGTGCCCGTGAATCCCGCCGGCGACGTGTAGGCGATCCGCCCGTCCGGCCGCGCCGTCACCGTGTGCCCGGCGGGAACCGTACCCGGCACGATCTGAATGCTGCTCGACACGTACTGCCCACTGTCGTTGTTCAGCACGTTGATCAGCTTTAGGTTGCCGCTGCTCGCCGTCGCCGTGTCGTTGAGCGCGATCGGCGGAACCGTCGCTCCGTAAAAATTCATCTGCCACGACACGAACGTCCCGGTAAAATCGGTCACGCGGTCGCGAATTTCGATCCGCCATTGGCCCTTGGCTTTCTCGCCCCAGTGCCGCGCGGTCGTGAACACCCAGTTGTCGTAGTTCTCGCCCGAGCCATGCTGCGTCGCGAGAATCGAGCGGAATTGCCCCGGCTGACCGTTCGCGTCCGGCGCGAACAGCGTCACTTCCAGGTCGCCCGCAAACTCGTGATCGGTTTCCAGCACAACCTCGATCCATTCGATGTCCGGGAACGAGTCGCTGTCGTATCCGGCGGGAAGCGGATTGCCGTCGAGCGTGCAGTCGAGGTTCTTCACCGTGTCGAAGCAGTCGGTCGCGAAATTGAACAACTGCGCGATCGGCCCGCCGTTGTCCGGAATCACGCGGCCCACCGTTCCCACCGGATCGGTCGGCGCTCGCAGCACGGTCATCCGCCCGGTCTGGAACACCTGCCGCGCGCCCACGCCCGGCCAGACCGCCGCGTTGTTCACCGCTTGCAGCGCGTCGATGGCCCCGAAGCCGTACTTGTGATTCACCTCGAAGCCGGCCCGGTTCGTCGCCCAGTCGCCGTCGGAGCCGTCGTTCTTGTAGGTCGAACGGATCAGAATGTTTTGCACGTCGCGCGTCGTCAGATTCGGATTCACGTCGAGCATCAGCGCAATGATGCCCGACACGATCGGCGCCGCGGCCGACGTGCCGCCGAAACCGCCTTGCGGATCGGTGGCCGCATAATGCCCGAAGCTCGTGTACCCAAGTCCGTAGAACTCGTCCGTCGGGTCCTCGAACGGATCGTTGTCCGGCGGAAACTGCGGGTTGCGGGGGTCGATCTGGCCCGTGTGATAGTTGTACCCGCCATTGTCGCCTTGCGTCGGGAAGTCGATGTTGCCGGAGATGTCTACCCAGTCGGTGGTGAGCACCTCGGGCGGAATCCCGCCCGCTCCGTCGAACGACGACGCCGATGGCGCGACGACGAGCAGCGACGCGCCCGGCTCCGAATACACCGATTTCTTGCCGTTCGAGTCGATCGCCCCCACGGCGATGACCTGAATCTGGTTCGCGAAGCGGTCGTAGTTGACGTTGTCGCCGAACGACCCGCCGTTCCCCGCCGCCCAAACGTAAATCGCCCCGGTCGCCACGCCGCAGTCGATCGCCGCTTGCGTAATCGGGCCGGGAATCGCCTGCGGCGTCCGCCAGTCTACGCCGTCCACCGGGCCCCAACTGTTGTTGAAAATGTCGATGATCGACGTGAACTGGTCTCCCAGCCGCGTTTCCATCGGTCCCACGGGACCCGTCGGACCGCCGCACAGGATCGTCCGCGTCCGCAAGCCGTTCGACTCGCCGATGTCGACGTTCCGCGTCCCCGGCGGATTCGTCGGCA
Organism: Planctomycetota bacterium; assembly: GCA_003576845.1. Taxonomy (GTDB): domain Bacteria; phylum Planctomycetota; class Planctomycetia; order Pirellulales; family PLA5; genus PLA5. The sequence continues at coordinate 1,616 of QEVJ01000235.1, read as the reverse complement.
AGATCTTGTTCGTCACCCAATGCGCATCGGGCGCGACCCCTGTGATGCCCCGGCTGTCGTCTCGCCCCGCAAGCGCCAAACCCGCCACCGCCGTTGCGTGAATGTCGATGAACGGGTCGATGATGTGCGGCAAACACCGCGTCGGATCCTGCGTGAAATCGCAGTTGCCCCCGTCGGCCCAACCGACATTCCGGTCCGCCATCTCCGGGTGATCCCACTGCGCTCCGTTATCCACGATCGCGATCAACACCTGGTCGCCGAAGGCAAACGAGTTGGGATCGTTCTTGTCGCCGTTGTCGTTGGCGATCAGGAAGTCCCACGCCTGCTCGATATTCGCCCCCTTCGCGATTCCCGCCGGCAGATCGTAATCCTTCATCTGCCATTGAAACCGCTGGTAGTACGGATCGTTGGGTATATACCGAGTATGAACCCCCGTCGGCCGAATGATCGGCGACGGCGTATACACGCCCTCCAACTGCGGCCCGAACACCGCCGGCTGAACCGACGTCAGCGTCGACGTCGACGGGTTGTAGATAAACGCCGGAATCGCGGGAGTCGCCCCCGACTCGTAAACCAAATTGCCGGGCGCAGCCGTCAACAACTCGCGAATCTCCAGCTTCTCGATCTGCATCGAGCGCGAGCCGCGGCGTTTCTGTTGTCGCAATCGGTTGGGCGATATGGATTTAGAGCCTGTCTGCCGGCCAAGACGCATGGCGCCACCCTGCAAGAAGCAATAGAGATGAATGACCCGCCGTTAAACGGGGTAACCTTCAGAATAAGCTCGCCGCATAGCCATTGCAATCAAAACGACCCCTCAAAGATCGCCAATTGCACCGACGCCATACGCCCGAAAATCGCCGGTGGCCCCCCTACGGCAAGCTCGTCCCGAAACCAGTCGCTGCCAGTCGATTCCATTCGCCTGGACCATCCTCGTTTATTCCCAATTTCCACGCTAATTCACGCACCGCGACGCACAAACTCCCTAACCGGCGGGTTTTCGCCAGCCCCCAAACATCCCCGGTGCGTTTCCCAACTACCGTTAGATGCGCGCGAGAGCTGGAAGTTCCCTAAAACGCCAAACCCAGGCCAACCGTGCCCGTCCCCGCGCGCTCGACCGTCGACGCCAATCAACGCATCGAGTCAACGCGCCGCAATCGGAGCGCCTTGCTCCAAAAAAACGCGAGAAGCGTTGAATAATTCCCTCTTTCGGGTAGTTCGGCACGCAGTAAGTACCTTTCCTTACAGACGGAATGCGCCCCGGCGCGCCACACCCAGCGCGCGGTTCGCAGTCGACGACGCCTTACGACGGCCCAGCGTTCGTCTCGCGAACCACCTTCCTACCACAAATCCGGCCGGCATTCCATAAAGAATTTTACACCTGAGGGCGCTTTTTTTGACCCGAACCGGCCCTGCCCAGCAAAGGAGTCTTGCACGTCGCCAGGGCATTTCCTAACAGCCTGTTGAAAAAGGGGACTGACCCCCTCGGGCACGCCGTAATCTGCGGCTAGAAACGCACGTTCCAAAGGGTCTGTCCCCTGGTATGTCCCCAGAATGCTTTAAATCTATGAAAGGGATCAGGCCAGCGCTTCTATTGGAAGGATTTGCGAAACCTTCGA
>QEVJ01000234.1 GCA_003576845.1 Planctomycetota bacterium | reverse complement strand
ACAGCGCGTAATAGTCTTCCGCGGAGAGCGGGTCGAACTTGTGGTCGTGGCAGCGGGCGCAATTCACCGTCAGCGCCAGGTACGTGCGGCCCAAGTTGTCGATCGTGTCCTCGATCGTCAGGTGCCAAGGATAGCGCTTATCTTCGTAGGAGCCGAAGCGTTTGGCGTTGGCGAGATAGCCCGTCGCGATGATCCGGTCGCGTTTTTCGGCGGCGGTTTCGTTGCTCGCGTCGTTGGGCGTCATCAAATCGCCGGCAAGCTGCAATTCGATGAATTTGTCGTAAGGCTCGTCGCGATTGAGTGCCGCGATCACCCAATTGCGATACAGGTACATCTGCGGAATCGGGTAATCCGAGTTGTCGCCCGCCGTATCGGCATAGCGCACCACGTCGAGCCAGTGCCGGCCCCAGCGTTCGCCGTATTCCGGCGCGGCGAGCAGGCGATCGACGATCCTCTCGAACGCGTCCGGCGAACTGTCCGCGAGAAAGGCGTCGATTTCTTCCGGCGTCGGCGGCAGGCCGGTGAAGTCGAACATCGCCCGGCGGATGAGCGACTCGCGCTCCGCTTCGCCCGCAGGCGTGACGCCCTTTGTTTCTTGCTTCGCGCGAATGAATACGTCGATGGCGGTCCGCGCCCAAGCGGCGTCTTTGACGGTGGGCACGGCGGGTGCGGCGACGGGCTGCAACGACCAGTGATCGGTCTTCGGCGGCGTGGGCGATTTCGCAATCGCCGTTGCTTCCCGCGGGTCCGGCGCACCGGCCTTGATCCAGGCGACGAGGTCGGCGATTTCTTCGTCGGAGAGCTTGCCGTCGGGCGGCATCTGAAGGTCTTTATCCTCGTACCGCACGGCCTTGATGAGCAAGCTCGCTTCGGGATCGCCCGGTTCGAGCGCGGGGCCGGTGTAGCCGCCTTCGTCGATGGCGTCGCGCGTATCGAGCCGCAAGCCGCCCTCGATTTCGTCCGCGTCCGCACTGTGGCAGTCGTAGCAATGCTTGACGAACAGCGGGCGGATACGTTTCTCGAAGTGTTCGATGCCTTCGGCAGTCGGATTCGGGCGGCCCGCGCGGTGTATCTCGATGCCGGAGAGATTTGCCGCGCCGCCCTTGGTGGTGATGCGAATCTCGCCGCCCGCCACGCGGACCGGCCACGGCCCAAGCTTATCCCACTTGCCCGCCGGGCCGGAGCGATACTTCGCTACTTCGCGGTCGTTGAGCGAGATGGCGAACGATTCCGGGTCGTTATCTTCCCAGACGTAAACCCATACTTTGTACGAGCCGCTCGGCACCTTGGCGAGCGCGATCTCGACCTCGCCCCAGCGGCTCGACCGGATCATCTTTGCCCGTTCGGCGTCGGTCTCGGGAACGAGCTTGACGGCCTGGTTCTCGAACGCTTTTGCTTTGATGGCGAGTCGCGGCGCATCCTGGCCTTCCCATTCGTGGCCGTCGATCGTTAGGGCGGGACCGTTGAGATTGATCGCGCGATACAACGATCCCGTTTCGGCCGCCTGGACGGGCGCGAAAGAACAACAGAGCCCCACGGCAAACGACGCCAGGGCAACGGTCATCCGGTCGGGCATAGGGGTCCTCCACAGGCAATGGCTAAATTGTACTTGCCCGTGGCCGCGACGCTACAATGCTGGTATGGGCGAGAATGAGAACAACGCGAAGAAACCCCGACGGGAAGGAGCGACCTTGATCGTCGTGGCCATCCTCTCGTCCGTCGGATCGTGTACTTCCTGCGCCTATCAGGCGCTGCGCAAACCCCACGAGCAGTCGATCATCGAAGACGTCGATCAGTTATGGATGATGTTAACCGCCACCGCCATCGTGGTTTGGATCGTGCTGCTTCGCAATCTTCGGGTGAAGTAGCACTCGTTCGCGCCCTCGAACAACGTTACCCTGCGACGCAGTATGGGCCGATCGAGGCTCCGCAGCGCGATCGTAGGCCATTAATTTGAGTGCCCGCGGGTTGTCGGTTTAACAGAGAACTGGCAAAATGGCGGGTTTATCTTCTCGCTCCGCCCTCTCTTCGGGAGCCGACCGCGATGGCAGACCGCAGTCTCTCAGACAGAATCGAATGCAGCGCCGTGACGTTCGACGACGTGCTGCTTCAGCCGGGATATAGCGACGTGGTGCCCGCCGACGTCGATGTTTCGACGCAGCTTACGCGGCGGATTCGGCTAACCGTGCCGCTCTTAAGCTCGCCGATGGACACCGTCACCGAGCACGCGATGGCGATCGCGCTGGCCCAGGACGGCGGCATCGGCATCATCCACAAGAACATGTCGATCGAGCAGCAGACCGAAGAGGTCGACAAGGTGAAGCGGTCGGCGAACGGGATCATCGTCGACCCGGTGACGCTGCCGCCGGACGCGACCGTCCGCAAAGCCCGCGAGGTGATGGATCAGTACAACGTGTCGGGCGTGCCGATCACCCTGTCGGGTGGAAAGCTGGCAGGGATTATCACCCGCCGCGACCTGCGATTCCTCGAACAAGACGACCTTCCCATCGCGGAAGTCATGACGCGGGAACATCTTGTAACGGCTACGGGGAATGTAACGCTCGAGGAAGCTGAGAAGATTTTGATGGCGAAAAAGGTCGAGAAGCTTTTACTGGTTGCCGAAGATAACACCCTGAGAGGACTTATAACGATCAAAGACATCGACATGCTCAAGCGCTACCCGGATGCCTGTAAAGATGGGCAAGGGCGGTTACGCGTAGGGGCAGCGGTGGGCGTTCACGATTTCGATCGGGCCGCCAGTTTGATCGCCAAGGGCGTTGATGTCCTGGTCGTCGATAGCGCCCACGGACATTCGAGCAACGTGATCGAAACGGTCAGGGAGATCAAACGCCGCTGGAACATCGACATCGTGGCCGGCAACGTGGCGACTCGCCAGGGCGCGGCCGACCTGATCGCCGCAGGCGCGGATGCCGTGAAAGTCGGCATTGGGCCGGGGGCGATTTGCACCACGCGCGTGATTTCCGGCGTCGGAGTGCCGCAAATCACGGCCGTGTACGAAGCAGCTCAAGCGGCCGCGGCTACCGGCACACCGATCATCGCCGACGGCGGCATTCGTTATTCGGGAGACATCACCAAGGCGCTCGCCGCCGGCGCCAGTTGCGTCATGATCGGCGGACTGTTCGCCGGCGTGACCGAAAGCCCGGGCGAGCAAATCCTGTTTCAAGGACGAACGTTCAAGGTTTACAGAGGCATGGGTTCGCTCGGCGCGATGGTCAAAGGCTCCAGCGAACGCTACCGACAACGCGGCGGCAAAGGACCGGGCAAGTTGGTTCCGGAAGGGGTCGAAGGACGGGTGCCCTATAAGGGACCACTTAGCTCCGTCGTGTATCAGCTCGTGGGCGGACTGCGAGCCGGCATGGGTTACTGCGGCACAAGGACGATCGAGGAGCTGCGCACGAAGACACGCTTCATTCAGGTGTCGGCGGCCAGTATCAGGGAGAGTCATCCTCATGACATTGCCATTACGCAGGAAGCGCCAAACTACACCGCAGAGTTTTCTAGGAGCGACGAGAGCTAGCTCGCTCGCGGCGAGCGCGTCGACCGCGATGTCGCTTTGGGCGCGGGCCTTCGACCTACTCCGCGCCGGCGGCGCGATGGCGGCGCTCTGCGGTTTGTTGTGCTTGTGTGCCGGCAATAACTCGAGTGCGGCCGAAACGTCCGTGCTCGTCGCTCCGCGGAACGCCGACTCGCAGGCAACCACGGTGTTCAAGCGGCCCACGACCGCCGCGGCCGCTGCGACGAAGCGCAAGAACGACGATGCCGCGCCGCTCGAATGGCGCGTCCGGCGGCCGAAGACCGAGCCTTCCGCGGCTGCTGCGAGACTGGGCGAACAAGACGCGGCCGATCGAGTCGTTTTCAAGAATCCCGCCGCGAAAAAACCCACCGTCGCGCTCGCGCAATACGAGGCCGAGCCAACGGCCGAGAGCTCGGGTCCCATTTTGCGGGCGGCGAACGAGTCCGTGCTGTTGCCGACTCCATCGGCGAATCGGTCGGCGCCGGCCGGCGCCAAGGCGCCGCGTCGCCTTACCGCCGCCGACGCGCGATCGACGCGGCCGGTCAGTCAGGCGCCGGACGAAGACATCACCACGCACGGCTCGCGGGCAGCGGAACCGATGCGCGATGCACCGGGCGACGCGCCCGCGGGGCCGGCCAATCCGCGCCGTTACGCGGAAGACCTCCCCAGCGAATCGGTGACGCCGCCGGAGACCGCGGACAGCATCTTCGGCGATCGCCCCAGCCCAACGACGCCTGCACCGACGACGCCTGCGCCAGCGACACCTGCACCAACAACGCCCGCTCCGGCGGAATCACCTGCCGCTCCCGCGGAAACGCCTCCGGCCGCGACCCCACCGAGCGACATCGCGCCGCCGGCGCGGCTGCCGATGCCGGAAGAATCGCCGTTGCCAGAAACGCCCGCCGATCTTTCGGAGGCGGAAAAACGGGACGCGGAGATCCGCTCGTTCCTGTTCGGCAAAAGGGACATCGAAGTCGGCGAGGCGGTCGGCGAGCTCGGGGACTGCGACAAAACGAACAAAGAAGTGCTGGGCAAGCGCGTCGTCGATATTTCAATCGACATCTCGCCCAAGGCGAGCGACGTGCAGAGCGCTTGGAGCTACGATCGCCCGTGGAAGGACGTGACCGGCAAGACGCTGTTCGTCGGCCGGCCGCTCAGCGTCGACGCTACGTCGCGCGAAGCTACGTTCTTGCTCGCCGACGGCACGAAGCGGCGCGTCAAGCTCCGCGACTTGAGCCGCGACGAGCAAGGCTACTTCCTGGCGATCTATCCGCTGCCGATCGAATGTCCGCTCATCGACGAGACGTTCCTGGCGCGTTCGTGGACGCCCAGCACCTACGTGTGGAAAGCGTCGGCCGCGTGCCACAAGCCGCTGTACTTCGAGGACGTACACCTGGAACGCTATGGGCATTCGGTCGGCCCGATCCTCCAACCGTTCGCGTCGAGCGCCCACTTCTTCGGCACGCTGCCCATCCTGCCGTACAAGATGGGCGTGCATCCGCCGACCGAGTGCATTTACACGCTCGGCTACTATCGTCCGGGCAACTGCGCTCCGTGGTTGCTGGATCCGATACCACTGAGCGCCCGCGGGGCGCTGTTCGAAGCGGGCGCATGGGTCGGCGGCGTGGTGGTGATACCGTAGCTGCGAAGAAGCCGGAACCACCTGCGGCGAATTTTTCCGAAGAATCGTTCTCGCTTCGCAACTCGCCTGGCAAGACCTGCGCGACTATATGCCGGAGCGCACCGGCGACAGGTCCGGGACAAGCTACGATCGCGACGATCCGCGAAGGGCTCTCGTCGTACTCTGAAGCGAACGAGCGATCTCGCAAAGTCGATCGACGCCGGGTACCTAGCTTGGGCAATGCGGCCGAATCGACCGCGTTTCGCAACCGAAAGCCGTTCTTCGCCGCAGCCGACGTCAGACGGGATGCGGGACGAGATTCTTGCGTTTTAAACCAACTTCGCGTATGCTCGTGGCGCACCTAAGTTCTTTCCTAGCGAGCATTTGTGCGAAGTGGAGACGACCGGGATCGAACCGGCAACCCCGGTCTTGCAAATACGCCTATACCTTATCACATAAGGACTTAGGTAGCCCGTCTGTGGTTTGTGGTCGGTCAAATGCAACACAAAAACGCACCACAAAACTAAGCTCTTCGCCGCTCTCCAACATACCACTAGGTAGGAGAGGGCGAATCATGGCGCGACAAGTTGCGAGCAAGCTCTGTTGGGATGAGAAGAACCGACGCTGGACAATCAAATATCGCGGCCGGTCGTTCAGCGTTTCAGTGCGACAACTTCGCGGACGCGAATGCAATGTCGGCGACAGTAAATCCGGCAGCGTAGCTGCTGCGGCCCGCTGGTGGGAAGAGAAGCGATGCGCAGCCGACAACGATCGCGTCGCACGTCAGGGGATCGAAAGCGCGATCGCGAACGCTGTTGAACAACGACAACGCAACCTGCGCATCGGCAATCAAGCGGACGCGCAATTCTGGAAGCAGTTCGGGGACAGTCTGCAACGGCTAACGCACGAGCCATCAAGCGCCGACATTGACTTTGATCCGGATTCCGGCCGCTTTGACGGCGCGGCCGATTCCGCGGCGTCGCCGGTCATCCTCACGGCGATGGCAAAGCTACTGTCTATGTTGCAGGCGGACAAGCAAAACGCAATCGTATTCGCCGAACGGAAAGGTTTGCCGCTCACCGACAAGCCCCAAGCGCCGGCGACAGACACGCTCGGCCAGCTTGCCGAAGCGTACAAGGCTTCCCGACGCGCCGAAGTTGACCGCGGCAATCTCTCCGCCGATCAATTCGGCTTGATTGTTCGGTGCTTGAAACATTTCGCCGATTTCGTCGGCAACGACTTGCCAGCGTCCGCCATCGACGAACAAGCAATCGAGGGCTACCGCAGGCACACGTTGACGGGGCGCAGCCGTCCGACAAGTCGCAACGGCGCGAAACGCGAGAAGATCGGCAAACATTGGTCAAGCTCGTTTGTGCGAAAATTCTTTGTAGTGGTCCAGTAGTGTCCGGCTATAAGTCGAATAGTGACAACTGGTTAGGAGAACCGGGTTCTGAAAACGGTGGTTTTTCGTCCGCCAGGGCCTGATTTAGCGGGT
>QEVJ01000050.1 GCA_003576845.1 Planctomycetota bacterium | reverse complement strand
TTACGAGATGACAACTTACCAAAGAAAACAACCGCAAATCAAATCGCCTGCTAGCACGCCGATGCTAGTACAAAGCACTGAGGTTAGAGGTTAGAGGTTCTGCGATGCCGACGAGTGCTGCGACGGCTGCGACCGCGAACATCGACGTGACCGTCAACGGCGAGACGCTGGCCGTCGACGCTGGTTCGTCGGTGGCTGAGTTGCTCGCGCGGCTCGGATTGGCGACGCAAGCCGTCGCCGTGGAAGTGAACCTCGACCTCGTGCCGCGGGCCAATCACGCGGCGACGCAATTGCATCCCGGGGACCGCGTTGAAATCGTGACGCTGGTCGGCGGTGGCTAAAGGTCGGCCGAGAACGGTACGTCGGGGATTCCGTTTCGAAAAACGGAGTTTTCTTCCGGACGACGATGGAATTGCTGCGAAAAAGAATGCGGGAGGCGGACCTCGATGTTCACGTTCGCCTCCCGTTTGGTTTGGACACTGCGATTCGACTTGTCGCCACTTATTGCTGCGTCATTACTTTGCCTGGAGCTTTGCAGCGGGTTGGCTTGGCTTTGAGCGGCTGGGCTGGGCGAACGGATCGAACGTTCGCAGCAGTTGATCGCGGCGGAGTTCCAGTTCGCGGACTTTGAATTCGAGATCGGCCTCGAAGGATTCGACTTTGTGCTGCAGGGCCGCGAGCTGGTCTTCCGCTTCCTCGAGTTGGGCCGTGAGCTTCGCCCGATCTTCGGAGGTTGCCTCTTCGGTCAGGCTGTCGAGCTTACGGGCGGCCCGGGCGCGGCGAGTTTCCATCTGGCGGACTTCGTGCTGCAAGTCCGCCCGCTGTTGGGCCAATTTGCGTTCGCTGGCGAGCATTTCCATTTCGACCTTGGCGATCTCTTCGGCGCGATCAGCCGCAACCGTCGGCCTATGGCTCGGCGACGCATAAGGGGCAGGATACCTGCTAGGTACACTTGGCGGCTGTGGCTCGGTCGTCGGCGGATTTTTTGGGCTAGGCGCGGCGGTGTTGGTTGCCCTTACGGCACCGTTCTCCGGGTCGATCAAGGCTTGTCCTCCGTCGCGACTGTTGGTCATCAATTGGCCATTCGCGCCTTGGATCGCGGTGACCCTCCACGGCATGGTCGTGGTCCAGAGGATCTTGCCGGTCGCCGTGTCCGTGGCGCTAACCTGTCGTCCCGCGACTTTGATATCGAGCTGCCGATCGCCGTGGCCGTAGCGGACCACAAAATCGGTCGGGTCGGCCGGGTCGGCCGGGTCATCGTAGAGCGACGATTTGTCGTACGCTGCGCCTCGTTCGGCGCGAAGCTGCTTGACGAGCACCAACAGCTCGGCGGTCGTCGCTTCGAGGCGTTCGAGCCGGGCCGCAACGCTGGCGTCCGCGCTGCTTGTCGGATTCGTCGGCGGGGTTGGCGTGAACGATTGCGTCGCCGGGAGGTTCTCGGCTTTCGGCTCCCCGGTCGCCGGAGCAACGCCGATCGGAGGCAAGCGAGGCGCGGTTGGCAACTCGGGCACCGGAGGCGAACCGACGGCGGGCGGCGCAAACGCGGAGGGCGGGCCGACGGGCGCGGGGGTTCTCGGCACTGCCGGGGCGGCGTCGTTCGACGCCCTGGGCGGGGCGAGCGCGGCGCCGGCCGAAGGTGCGTTGCCATTCTTGCGCGGCGCCGTGGGCGGCAGGCCGGCCGACGGTACTGCCGCCGCCGACGGATCCGCCTCGGGCAGCTCGGCAAGCGCGGCTGGTGGATTGTCGGCATTCTTCGCCGACGGCGATTGCGGCGGCTCGTCTGCGGAGAGCGCGGTCAGCGACCAGGGAAGAATCGCCGCGGCCGCGGCCGCGATGCCGACGCGGGCCGGCCACGAAAGACGGTGAGACGCACGGTGCCTGAGAATCATGTCGAATCTCCGTTTCAAGTGCGACGCGCGAGAAAATCCGCTGGCCAACAGCGGCGTCTCGGGCGCAGGGGCGAGGAAGTCGATTGTTTCGAGTAGAGCCCGGGCGTAATCGCGCGAGCGGTCGGGCAGGAGCCATATCACCCAGGCATCGCAGCACGCTTCTTCCGCCGCGTGCAGTTGCCGGCGGGCGAACCAGATCGTCGGCAGCCACCAGTAGCAGCCGACCGCAACCAGTTCGAGCCACCGCGTCCAATGGTCGCGGCGGCGGAGGTGGGCCAGTTCGTGAGCGATCACCGCGGCTCGCTGCTCGGCGGAAAACCGGGAGAGCAAATCGCGCGGCAGCACCAGCACCGCGCGGCACAGCGGCGTGCAGACGAGCGGAGAGATTTGACCCGCAACGACGAGCACTTCCGGCGCGCGGGCGAGACCGATCCGCTCGGCCAGCGAAGCGACTTCACGTTGCAGCGGCGGCGTGGCGGGAACCGCGCGACGCAGTAGACGCCGGAAACGGACGATTCGCGCGAGGGCCAGGCCAAACCAGGCGATCGAGCCGGTTATCCACACGGCGGACAATGCGAACGCCGCCGAGTCGATCGAGAACGTGGCGGGGACTGCGGAAGTCTTGGCGACTTCCGCTACGGGCGGAGATATCCTGGCGGACGTCGACAAGGCCTCCGCCGCGTCGCCCCCGGGGGCTTCGACCTGCGGCAGATCGAGACCGGAGGGTGCGGCGTCGGGAGCATCCGGCGGCGCGACCCAGTTGACCGCCGGAACCGTGGCGGGTGGTCGCGCTACGCCGGCTGGTTCGACCCACACGATCGGCGCTTGATGGTCGTCGCTCGATACGCCGACGGGGCGCGGGGCGTATACCGGAACGGCGTTGTCGACGAGCGGGTCGTCTGCCAACGTCGATTGCACGTCGACAGCCTCGTCGTCGACAACTTCGTCGTCGAGATCAACGTCGTCGGATGGCGTCGGCGCGTTTGCTGGGGAAGGTTTTGCTTCCAAGGGGAATGTCGGCGACACCCCGAGCTCGCTCGCCGACGGGTCGACCGCGGAATCGTGCACGACCATCGCCGACTCGTCGTGAAACGCGAGTGCCGCCGGCAACGGCACGCTCGCCTCGAAGATCGGCGGCGTCACGAGCTTGACGAGCACGAGCAGCCATAGGGCGTGAGCAACGGTCGGATTCGCCCAACGCGAGGCAAGCCAGGCGACGATGCCGAGCGCCGTGGCGACGAGAGCGTTCGAAGTTGCGGCGGCCGCGATCGTTTCGAGGTAGTCGTGCATGGCTGTCATTTGCGCTTCGAGGTTCCGTTGTCCGACTCGTCGATGAGCTTCTTCAGGGCCGCGCTTTCTTCGGGCGTGAGCCGCGTCGCGCTGGCGAGTTGCAAGAGGAGCGGCGTGAGCGAACCTTCGCACAACTGATCCGCGACCGCTTTGAGCCGCTCGGCGATCACGTCGTCGCGGTCGACCGCCGCGGCGAACACGTGGGCAAATCCGCTGCGGTCGCGCGAAACGCAACGCTTCGCTTCGAGCCGCTCGAGCAGCTTCTGCACGGTCGCATAATGCGCCGCCGTGCCCCGGGGATAGATCACGTCGGCAATCTGCCGGATCGTGGCCGGCCCTTGCGTCCACAGGGCATCGAGGACGGCCAATTCGGCGTCGGTGATCGTGGCGGCGGCGTGCGACATGCGTATTCTTGCCCCAACCTAAGACGTGTTGTCTGACGCAGATTCTAAGACAACACGTCTGACGTGTCAAGCGGCGATTCTTTTGAGTTCGTTAGCAACGGATGGAAATGTCACCATCGTAACGCGGGTAGGAATGTCCCATTACTTTGAGCGTTTGGGGTTTCCGCCGCGGCCCAATGTCGGCGCGAGCTGCCGGCCTCTAACCTCTTTCCCGGCAATAGTTTGACAAAATCCGGCCTCGGCGGGATGATGCCGGTGGCCGAATCCCGCGTTGCGCAGTTAGGCGGAAATCGTCCTCCGCGGCGGGGAACTTTTCGCATCGCAGGGCGTCGATATTAGCGGAACAGGTCGTGGTGGACGATTTTCAACTTATCGACGACGCCCTTGCCGGCCGACCGTCCGCGTTTGGCGACTTGGTCCTGCGCTATCAGGACCGGCTGTACAACACGCTGGTCCACGTCACCGGCTCGGTGGAGGACGCCCGCGACCTGGTTCAAGAGGCGTTCGTTCAGGCGCTCGTGAAGTTGAACTCGTTCCAGCGGACGAGTGCGTTTTATACGTGGCTGTACCGGATTGCGTTGAACCTGGCGATCAGCCGGCGGCGGCGGCGAAAACCGACGGTTTCGGTCGACGAAATCCGCCATGCCAGCGGGGACGAACCCGTGGGCCGACTCGACGCGCCCGCCGATCGGATCGAACGCCAGGAACGGGCCGAGCAAGTGCAGGCCGCACTCGCCCGGCTCAGTGAAGAACATCGCAGCGTGCTCGTCCTTCGCGAGATCGACGGGTACTGCTACGAAGAAATTGCCGAAATGCTCGAAGTGCCGGTGGGAACGGTTCGCAGCCGGCTCCACCGGGCGCGACTGATGCTGCGCGATGAACTCAAGGAAGTTCTCCAAGAAGATTTCCGTTAACGCACGAATTGAGTGCGCGATATGAACGAAAAGTTTTCCGACGAACGCATCAGCGCCTATCTCGACGACGAGCTTTCGCCCGACGCTCGGGCGGAAGTGGAGCGCGAGTTGGCCGATAGCGCCGACCTGCGCCAGGCCGTCGAGGAGCTGCGCGCGCTTCGCGTCGGGTTGCAGTCGCTGCCGCGCTATCGTTTGGAAACGAGCATCGCCGAGCGCGTGTTGCAGCTTGCGGAGCGCGAAGTGCTGCTGGGCGCGGGTACGGACGACAAACCGGGTGCGATACCGCCGGCTGCAATTCCGCCGGATACGATTCCCATGAGCGGCAGAGCCACGCCGAGCGCGGCGGGCGGCACACGCTCGACGTTCGACGGGCCTCAGCCTGCGTCGTTGCACGCCAACGCGCCGTCGTACTCCTCGGCTTCCTCGGCTTCTTCGCCGCGCGAAGGCCGGTTTTCCTGGCGCACGCTGGGCTGGTCCGCGGCGGCGGCGGTCATGGCCGCCCTCGTGACGAACTACTACCACACGGCCAATTTGCCCATCGATCGTGCCGCCGACCGGGTAGCCATGAGCGAACCGGAGGCGAAGTCGGCGCCTCAAGCGGCAAGAAAGGATGCGGGGCAGGCGGCGAGCGATGGCGCTGCGATCGCCCGTTCGCAATCGCGGCAAGACGAAGAAGATGCGGCCGCGCTTTCCAAGTCGGTGGCGGCCGACGCTCCGGCTGCGGACGTGGAGACGATTCACCCGCCGCAGTCCGCCGTCGCTGGCGCCGATGCGATGGCCGATGGCCCAACGGCCGATGCGCTGGCGGGCGACACACGCGCCCGGTCCGTCGGGCGTGGCGGGCTGGAAACCGGTAAACCCGATCCCGATGCGGGGCTCGATGCCGCCAGTGCAGGACGAGCCGCTGGCGCAGGGCGAGGCTTCGCTCGCGAATCGGCGAAAGACGCGGCCATGAACGCCGCCTTTGCAGGCTCAGAGGCAGCGGCCGGCGAGGGCGGCGCCGAGGGGGAAACGTCGATCGTGTACCTCGAAGTTTCGCCGGAAGCCTGGCAGACGCGGGAGTTCGACAAGCTGCTTAAGGCGAATCATGTGGTTCTCGTCGACGAGGCGGAAGCTGCGGCGGCCGACATTGCCGACGGCGCGGGGGGTGCGATCGAGCAACGTTCCGCCCAGGACAAGCCGAACGAAAGCGCGATCGCGCAAGCCGCGCCGCGCGGCGAGCGTCCCGGCGCCAATTCGGCGACGCGGCGGGCGAAGGCCGCGGCGCCGGAATCGGACGTGCTCGTCGTCGATCTCACGGCGGAGCAACTCGACCAATTACTTGCCGACGTCGAGCGTCGCCGCGGCGATTTTGCGGTCAAGACGGCGTTCGATGTGGCAATGCTCCGGTCCGAATTTGCAGCGGGAGGAATGGCGCTCGGCGGGGGCAACGCGCCGGCGCCGCCGGCCGCGATCGAAGAAGCGCCGGCTGAAGCCGAGGGCAACTTGGAGTCGTTGCGTCCGACGGCTCCACCCACCGCCGCGCCGAGCATTACGCGCAAAGCGCTCGACGCCACCGATCCTGCCGGAGTCGCCAAGGGCGAACCCCGCGTGGCGCCGCGGCCGCGCGATTTCGGTTCTCGCGGCGGCCCCGAGCGCAAGACCGATCGTGCAGCGGACGCGGCGCCGGGCGTTGCCGACGCGCCGAGTGCCGCCGCACCGGCCGACAAGGCGCCCGCTGCCAACGCCGCCGTGCCCGATGCCGTGATGCCGGAAGAAAAGTCTCCGCCACCGGCCGCGCCGCGCAACGTCGCGGCACCGCCATCGGCCGACAAGGGACGCCGCCGCGCGACCGGCGGACAAGCCCGCAGCGCCGAGCCGCGGTCGATCGAGGGCAATCGCGAGAACAAGGAGGGCGAAGACAAACCATCGCGAGCGACTGCGGTGGATGCGCCGCAAGCCACCGAGCCGGGCGATGCGCCAGTTGAAGCTCCTAAGGAGAGTGAGTCGCCGACGGAGGCCCGTCCTGAACGAGAGGACGTGCGAATTCCGCCGGAAGGCTATGCCCGCCGCGTGTCGCCGCGCGCACCTCGTGCCGCCGGGACGCTTCGGCAGGGGCAGGCCGATCGCAGCCGCACGGCATTGCCGCAAGCTCCGGGGGATGCGGCCGCGCCCGCTCCGTCGGCGCCGCGAACTCGGTCGCAACTAGACGAGGAAGACGCTGGCAAGGGCCTCGAAGGTCTAGCGCCAAACCGCAAGGAGCAGCCGGAGGTTCGATCCGGCGTCGCAGGCGCCGCGAAGTCGACCGCAGCGCCACGGGTGCGGGTTTATTTTCTCCTGCGACCCGCCGAGCGCGGTCCGGCATCGGCTCATCTCGCTGCGCCCGCGGATGCCAACGCCCCCGCTCCGCCGCCGGCCGATTCCGCGCCGGCGGTGCCCGAAGCGCCGGCCACCCCGGCGAATCCGCAGTAGCTTCCCCCGGACGGCAACGCGCGGACTTCGTCGAGGTAAACGCCCTAAACGCTTTCGCGCCGCCGGAGGTTGTAGCGGGCGATTTTGCGGTCGAGCGTCGAGCGTTCGATCTTGAGAATCAGCGCGGCTTGGGTCTTGTTCCAGCCCGTCGCGTCGAGCGTGGCGGCGATGTGGCGGGCCTCCATATCGTCTAGCGACGTCGGGACGAACTGTCCGCGAGGGACGCTGATGTCGGCCGTGTCGCCGGCCGTCGCGAGTTGCGAGAGCATCAAGTCGGTGTGCTCGATGAACGGGCCGCGGCTGAGCACGACGGCCCGCTCGACGACGTTTTTCAGCTCGCGGACATTGCCGGGCCAGCGATAGCGCTGCATCTGTTCGAGGGCGAGCGGCGTGTAGCCGCGGATCTTGCGGCCCGTCTCCTCGACGAACTTTTGCAGAAAGTAGTTGGCGAGTTCGACGATGTCTTCGGGGCGTTTGCGGAGCGGTGGGACGAGAATCTCGACGACGCGGAGGCGGAAGTACAAGTCGCGGCGAAAGAGTTTCTCGGCCACGTCCTTTTCGAGGTCGCGATTCGTCGCGGCGATGACGCGGACGTCAACGCGGATCGACTCGCTGCCGCCGACGCGCTCGAACGGATGCCCTTCGAGCACGCGGAGAAACTTGGCCTGAATCGACGGGCTCATTTCGCCGATCTCGTCGAGCATCAGGGTGCCGCCGTGGGCTTGCTCGAACTTGCCGTTCTTGCGATCGGTCGCGCCGGTGAACGCGCCCCGCTCGTGGCCGAAAAGCTCGCTTTCGAGGAGCGTTTCCGTGAGCGCGGCGCAGTTGAGGCACACGAACGGGCCTTTGCGCCGCGGACTGGAGAAGTGAACCGCGCGGGCGACGAGCTCCTTGCCGACCCCGCTTTCGCCGCGAATGAGCACAGTCGCCCGGCTCGGCGCGGCGCGGGCGATTTCTTGCGCGACGCCGACCATCGCCGGACTCGAACCGACGATTTCGCTTTGCAGACCGAGGCGTTCGAGCAGTTGGATGTTCTCTTGCCGCACGAGGTCGAGGTCTTCGGCCAATTCTTGCCGGCGGCTCAGGTTGTCGAGCGCCACGGCCACCGTATCGGCCACCGCCAGCGTGAATTCGAGGTCGTCCGGGTCGGGCTGCCGCTCGGCGATCGTGCTGTAGAGATGAACGAAGCCCAGCACCGTGTTCTCGTGGCGGATCGGAGCGCAGATGATGCTGGTCGCCAGGATTTCGCCCTGGCTGTCGCGCATGCCGATCTTGCTGTCGCCGACGATGTTCCGTGCGAGCACGGCTTCGCCTTCGCGGAGCACGGTCGAAACTAGGAAGTCGCTGGGGCGGTGATAGGAATGGGCCGAGTCGCTGCGCGAGGCTACGACTTGCAGATCGGACGCGGCCGGCGGATGCGCGGGCGACCATTTTCCGTCGCGGGGAATGAGCAGCAACGCTCCGGCGTCGACGTGCGTTTCTTCGAACAGCCGCGCGAGGGCGAGATTGACCATCGCCTGGAGATCTTCGGAACGGGCCAGATCGAACGCGAGGCGGCAGAGCTTCGCGGCGGCACGGCCGACTTTCGGTGCGCTGTCGGCGGCCCGGTCGTCGGCCAGTTTGTCGTCGGCGGCGAGGTATTTCGTTTCGCCGCGGCGATGCGTGATGAGCGCCGCGTCGGGACCGTCGCCGGCTAGGACGTGTTCCGGATCGTAGGCCGGCGTCGGGGCGACGACCGTTTCTCCGAGCGCGGCGGCTCGGCGGAACACGGCGCTCGAATCGGGCAAGGCCGCGGCCAAGTCGACGACGAACGCCATTTGGGCCTGGCCGATGCGGATGATGTTGCCGGGGCGCAGGGCATGATCGTCACGAACCTGATCGTGGTTGACGAAGGTTCCGTTGCGGCTATCGAGATCGCGGAGCGTCCACTGGTCGCCGGAGAGGAAGATTTGGGCGTGTTCGCGGCTCGCCCGCTCGTCCTTGACGACGATCTGATTCGTCGGCGCGCGGCCGATCGTGACCACCTCGCCGGGGGCCAGGCGGTAGACGTCGGTCCACTTGGAACCTTCGCGGATGATGAGATAGGCGATCAGGGTGGGGGTCGGGGATCGGGATTCGGGGAGGACGTGCTTTTTTTTGGCTATCTCAACGATATCTGGGATACTGGTCCCGGTTCAAGCGCTCCGCGTTGCATTTTGATACACTCAGGTCGCATGGGGGCTTCCCGAAGGCCCGCGTCTGCCTGGTGCATCGGCAGGCCGCTTGGAGAACGCGATTTTTTCGTAAGACCTTGGCGGGGTTGCGGAGCGGATTACGGTTTAGCGGTGCGTGGCTCGTCGGCCTATCGGCGCGAGGTGTGCCACTGCTGGCTTGTCCAGCAGTGAGTGTTGCCGTTTGACATTGCGTCGCGAATCGCACTGCTGGACAAGCCAGCAGTGGCACACCAATTCCAAGAATTAGCCGTTTGTGCCGTGCCTAGCCGCGGGAAGGCCCCGATCTCCCGCCATTTCTTGCATTATGTAAGTCTTGCAATTACGCTAAGATAGGTAAATTCGCCTATCCTAGCCTTGGACGTTTCGAGGAGGCTCATTTCTATGGTCAACGGGAACAAGAAGTCTTTCGGCCGCTCGCTGATGTGGGCGGGTGCGGCGGTGTTTTGCGCCGCAGTGGCAACGTATGGTCCGCAGGCGATTGCCGGCGGCGGGTTTGGCGGCGGCGCCGTCGGCGGCGTGCGCGTCGATCCTGCAGGCATCGTCTCGAAGGTTGAGAAGGCCGAATTGGACACGCTCCGCAAGGCCCGCGAGGAAGCACTTCGCGCCGTTCCGAGCGACATCGCCAAGCCTTCCGAGCTGCGCAAGATTTCGCTCCGCAAGATGGCCGAAGCGATCGTCGAACATCAAACCAAGAAGGCCGGAGCGCCGCTTACCGACGACTTCAATTACCTCGCCGGTTTGCAACGCATTCAGTACATCTTCGTCTATCCCGAACAGAAAGACATCGTGATTGCCGGTCCGGCCGCGGGCTGGAAGATCAACGCTCAGGCCGAAGTCGTCGGCGCGAATACGGGCTTGCCGGTGCTGCGGCTCGACGACCTGCTCGTCGCGTTGCAATCGGCGGACAAAGCCCGCGAGACGATGATTAGCGTCTCGATCGACCCGACGCCGGAAGGCATCCAAAAGCTGCGGACGTTTTTGAGCAAGCAGAAGACGATGAACGCCGGCGTGAAGGAAGGCGTGGAAGCGAGCCTCGGCAAGCAGAACGTGACGCTCACGGGCGTTCCGCCGACGAGCCGTTACGCCCACGTGATGCTGGCGGCCGACTACCGGATGAAGCGGTACGCGATGCACCTCGATCCCGCGCCGGTGAAGGGCATGCCGAGTTATCTGGAACTCTTGCGCAATACCAAGGCGAACGTGCCGGACGACATGTCGCCGCGGTGGTGGATCGAAGCCGACTATCAGCCACTGCTCACCGACGGCGAGGGCCTGGCGTGGGAGATTCGCCCGGGCGTGAAAGTGATGAGCGAGGACGAGCGCCGCGACGCCGCGGGCAACGCCCAAGGCACGGGCCGCGTGAACGCGCTGGCCAAGAAGTGGGCCGACACGATGACGGCGAAGTACAAGGAGCTCGCGGCGGAGGATTCGATCTTCGCCGAACTGCAGAACTGCATGGATCTGGCCGTGGCCGCGGCGCTGATCTCGAAGGAGCGGCTCGCGGACAAGGCCGGCATGGACATGGCGATTTACACCGACAACCAGCGGCTGATGGTCGACGGCCTGCCGATGCCCAAGCACGTGAAGACGGAAGTCAGCATGGCCAAGAGCGGCCGCGAATGGCTGATTACGGCGTCCGGCGGCGTGCAGTTCCACTCGTGGAGCGTGACCGGCAAGCAGGAAACGTCCGACGCGACAAAGAAAGCCCGCGAGGCAGCGGCGGCGGGGGCGAATTGGTGGTGGGACTAGGAGGGACGAGGATCGAGGAGTGAGGAGTGAGGAGTGAGGATTTTAAGCACGTCGGTTGCTCGTTGGGGCGGCCGGCGTGCTTTTTTTGTTTTGCCGGTGGGCGTCCTAGCGACGGCTCGTTTGTGTTCGCGGTTTCGCGTTCCGAGGAGATTTGGCCTTGCCGTCCGTCGACGGTTTGGCGTTCTTTTCAGGCAATTCGGTCACGTGAAATCCAATGCGGCGGCGTTTTGACGCGGGCGGCGGTTCCATCAACTGACGAATCGCTCGAATCACTTGGACAAACTGCTCGTCGTGCGATCCCAGCCGCTTTTCGACTTCGTCGAGGCGTTTTGCCAAATCGGAGTTCACGGCAAACACGCGCCGCAGGCGGACGAACGTTCGCATGGTTTCGATGTTCACTTGCACGTCGCGGATGCTGCGGAGGACGCTGGAGAGCATCGCGACGCCTTGTTCGGTGAAGGCGTAGGGAGGGTAACGCGGGTCGCGCCGCCTTTGAGAACCGGTCACAATTTGTGACCGGTTCCTTCCAGTCGAATTGGAGGTCACAATTTGTGACTTCCAATTCTCAAACTCCTCGTTGGTGAGTTGGAACAGTGCAGCATAGTATACGCAGTATCACTCCACGTCAGGCGTCGCTGGATTCGCCGCTCGCGACCACTATGAACACTGCTTCACGACCGGCTTGCCCGTCTTCGTCTTTCCGCGCGTGGTGTCGTCGGTGTAGAGCACGAGCAGCGAGAGCGTCGGTTGCCGTTTGCCGTGGTTCTTGGCATATTCGCGCAATACGTCGAAGAAGCCTGGGCCGACTTCGATGCACCCGTGCGTGTAGCCCTTCGTCGAATCGTGGATGTAGAACCCGCCGCGGTGGGCCGTGTTCTTGCCGAACAGCTTGACCCGCGTCAGCCGGACCCGATTCGAACCCCAGTTCGGAAAGATCACCGTGTCGTCGTTCGGGTCGTCTTTCTTGTCGACCGGGTTCTTGATGCACGCGAGCGATTGAATCTCCGACCGCACGTCGAGATTCCCTTCGGTCAATCGGCCCGCCTTGTCGGTTTTGTAGCTCGTGATTTTCGCGTTTCCGCCGATCTTCAAGGGCAACGTGTATTGCCCCTCGGGAATCGGTCCCGTGTCGACGATGTGCTGATTGTCGGCCGACTGATAGCCCTCCATCCCCGAAGTCGCCAGCCATTCGCCAAAGCCCGCCCAAGACAACTTTTCGCCGGAATAGATCAACGCCATGATCGCACGCCCTCGCGAAAACCGAGTTGAAGATCCGCCGGTTCGCCGAGCAAGCCGGCGCGCCATTCGCCACGCGCCGATTATCGCGGAATTTCGCCGCGGGTTGCGTGAGTTTTTTCGGGAGCCGAGAGTCCGGTCGCACCGCTACGCGGGTGGACGAGCCACCCGTGCCACGCGACAGTGCGACGGGCCGCGGGCTGCGGAGGAATTTGCCAGCGCGGCGGGGATTTTTTGTATTGAAAGCGGGCCACTTGGCTGGTAGGAAGGGAAGAGTCCGCGGGCGCTGAGGCGATCGAGTGCCGCATTCGGGGCGTTGGAGGCGTGACGGTCCGGCCGGGTGGCTCGGTCGTGAGACGCGGCTACGGCGCGTTCGAGCCGGCCACACCACGCGACGTGTGCGACAGGTGCACGACGCCGCGGCGAGGGGAGGAATTGCCGCGTTTTTTTTGCGAAAGCGAGTAATTGGCGTGGAAATTGGTTAGCGCGAAAAACGGGACCCAAGCGAGGGAGTTATTAAACATTAACCCCCGAATTTTCCAGGAGCTTGTTCAATAACCTCGGCGGTTTTTGGCCTTGCTGGGACGTGCGGCGCGGCGAAAGCGCTAAGGATTTTTTGGCGCAGAGGAGATCGAGAGGGTTGGGTTGCGCGGTCGCGAACGGAGACCGAACGGCCGCGGCAGGGGGCATGGTCGGGAGACTTTGCCACAGCGCGAGTTTATACGGAAGCGCCGCGGTGGCGGTCAAAGCGAAGGTTCCTTCCAGAGTGAGTTGTTCGATGAGGGTCGGCTTTGGCAACTGCGCACGACGTTCTGTCCGAGAGTTTTCGCGTTTGGGAAATCGAAGATTTGCCAGACGCGGACTCGCTGTGGGCGGTCGTTCGCGCAAAACAGGTGAGTCGATCGGCCGGCGAAAACGTCGCAATTGATGCTCTACCTATTTCGCGAGGCGAGACGGATAAAGAAACGGTCGCGGGCGGAATCATGGAAGCCGGCGACGTGCCGACTCGATTGATCGCGCAACGATTGGATTTGCGCAAGCTTGCCGGTGCGACAGAAGCCGACGAGGCTCCGTTGCGATTGGGCGATTGGTAATTCAAATAAGCAATGGCGGCGCAAGCACCTGGACTAATGAAAATCAATGCAAGATTATGGGCACTCAATTCGCCGGAGAGTCCGCCCACTTTTCGCCGAGTTGGCACGACGGCGAACTTCATCTTTGTAACATCTTCACGGAATCGAAGGACGGGACGTGGAAGTATAGTGTTCTCGTGCGGCGCGGTGACCGGAGTGAGGCAACAGCCGCTGCTGCGACTTCGCGTTGACCCCGCATCCCCCACGACGTAGATTTCCTACGGTGGCGCTGCGCACGCTCGTGGCTCGGTCGGGAGACCGGTCACAACGGTTGCACCGGCCACATCTTCCCCGAATCCTGAATGCCGAATCCCGACCTCCGAGTTCTTCATGCCCGCCGATTCTTCTGCAGCGACCGTGCTTGCCGATGTCGAGGCGTTCTGCCGAGAGATTCGGCCGGTCGAGGAGCTTTGTTATGTGGAGCGGCGGCATAACGACGAGCTCGTGCCGCTCGCCAAGAAGCACGGCGTGCTGGGGTTGATCGTGCCGGCTGAGCTTGGCGGGCGCGGGGTCGATGCGACGGTTTATGCGAAGTGCCTCGCGCGGATCGGGCGCGAAGGGACCGGCGTGCGGACTTTTTTCTCGGGGCACACGTCCATCGGGCAGTATCCAATTCTGCGGTACGGCAACGATGAGCAGCGGCGGCGGTATTTGCCCAAGTCGGCGGCGGGCGATTGCATTCTGGCGTTTGGCTTGACCGAGCCGGACGCCGGGAGCAATCCGCTGGAAATGACTTCGACGTATCGCCGCGAAGGCGATCGGTACTTGCTTTCCGGCGTGAAGTATCTGATCTCGAACGGGAGCATCGCCGACGCCGTGGTCGTGTTTGCCTATCCGGCCGACAAGACGGGGAGCGAGCGGCGGATGAGCGCGTTCATCGTCGATACGCCGGGCGATACGTTCGTGGCCGAAGAAATCACCGCCAAGCCCGGGATGTATACGGCGGACACGGGGATGTTCGAGATGAGCGCGCATCCGGTTCCGACGGCAAATCTGCTCGGCAACGAAGGCGATGGGTTTCGGATCGCGATGGGAACGCTGATCTCCGGGCGGTTGAGCGTGGCGGCGGGGTGCGTCGGCGTGATCGAAGATTGCCTGGCCGAGGCGATCGAGTATGCCAAGACCCGCGTGCAGCACGGCAAGGAAATCGGGCGGCATCAGCTCGTGCAAGAGCACATCGCGGAAATCGAGCTAGCGCGGGCGGCGTCGGACGCGATCGTAACGCGGGCGGCCGAAGCAAAGCGCGACTTCGACGCCGATCCGGGCAATCCGGAGCTGCTGGCCAAGAGCGATCTCGCGGTGGCGGAGGCGAAGTTGTTCGCGGCGAACGCGGCGTGGCGGGCGGCGGATCACGCGGTGCAAGTGTTCGGCGGGCGAGGCTGGTCGGAGCTCTACCGCGTTGGCCGGCACTTGCAGGACGTGCGCGTGTGCCGCATCTACGAAGGGACCGACGAGATCATCAAACTAAAAATCGCGGCGTCGGTGTTGGGGAAGGATTGGGCGGCGTTTCACTGAGCAGGCCGGAGGCTGTAGGCGGCAGGCCGGAGGGAGAGTGCAAAGTGACGAACGAAAAACGCTGATTCAATTCCCAAGCCGCTCGGCTTTCATTCTGCATTATTCAATTTGCCTTCTGCGTTTCCTCCGTGCCCTCTGTGCTCGTCCTCCGTGATCCTCTGTGTTTAAGGAACCGATTCAACCGCGCGACCGGAATTTGAGCGACGTAAACTCGCGGACGCGGCCGGTGATGGCAGGTTCGACGGGGAGCCGCTCCATGCTGCTGGCGCCGTAGAATCCGACGATGCCTTCGGTGTGATCGAGGATATATTGGGCGTCTTCCGGCTCCGCGATGGGGCCGCCGTGGCAGAGGACGAGCACGTCGCGGTTCACCGACTTTGCGGCGTCGTGCATCGCTTGCACCCGCCGAGCCGATTCTTCGAGCGTGACCGCCGTGTGAGCGCCGATCGTGCCTTTGGTGGTGAGGCCCATGTGCGGAATCAGGATATCCGCGCCGGCGGCCGCCATGGCGCGGGCGTCGTCGGGATCGAACACGTAGGGCGTCGTGAGCAGGTTCAGTTCGCTTGCGGTACGGATCATGTCGACTTCGAGGCCGAAGCCCATGCCGGTTTCTTCGAGGTTCTGGCGGAACTGACCGTCGATGAGCCCGACCGTCGGAAAATTCTGCACGCCGGAGAAGCCCGCGGCGTCGATCTCCTTGAGAAACAGCTTCATGAGCCGAAACGGATCGGTCCCGCAGACGCCGGCGAGCACGGGCGTTCGCGGCACGACGGGAATCACCTCGCGGGCCATTTCGAGCACGATCGCATTGGCGTCGCCGTAGGGCATGAGGCCCGAGAGCGATCCGCGACCGGCCATGCGAAAGCGGCCGGAGTTGTAGATTACGAGCAAGTCGATGCCGCCGGCTTCGGAGAGCTTGGCGCTGATGCCGGTGCCTGCTCCGCCACCGACGATCGGCTTTCCGGAGGCGACTTTGGCGCGGAGACGGGCGAGGATGTCTTGGCGGGAGAAGAGGGCCATGGGAGAAGTTTCAAGGTTCAAGTATCAAGATTCAAGAATAAGGCCCAGGGCACAAGGTTGCGCGGCAAGCGGGTGGAATTGGTCTTGCGCTTCCACGCCGGTGTTCGCTCAGGCCTAAGATAGATCACGACACGCGTCGCCAACGACGGCGACGCGGCGGGCAACCGAAACCGACGTGATGTCAAAGCCACACATTGCACGTTCCGTTGCAAGTTTGCGGTCGACCGAGTGTATGCGCTGCGGTTTGCCGCTTCGCCGACGATTACGCCCGCGTTAACTCGCGGAATTTGCGGATCAGCTCGCGGGTGATCGCTCCCGGCTTGCCGTCGCCGATCGGGCGGTTGTCGACTTTCACGACCGGAATGACCTCGGCGGCCGTACCGGTGAGGAAGCACTCGTCGGCGATGTACACGTCGTGCCGCGTGAGGGCAATTTCGCGGACGATCAGGTTGTCGGTTCGGGCGAGCTCGATCACCGCCTCGCGCGTGACGCCTTCGAGAATGCCGGCGTCGATCGGCGGGGTAAGCACGTCGCCGCCGCGAACGAGAAAGATGTTGTCGCCCGTGCATTCGGCGATTTCGCCTTTGTGGTTTAGCATCAAGGCTTCGACGCAGCCCGCTTGCAGGCCCTCGATCTTGGCCATGATGTTGTTCAAGTAGTTGAGCGACTTGATCCGCGGGCTCAGCGCGGCGGGGTGATTGCGGATCGTGCTCGCGGTGACGATCGACAGCCCGTTCTGGTAATACTCCTCGGGATACATCACGATCTTGTCGGTGATGATGATCACCTGCGGGTCGCTGGTGCGGTTTGGGTCGAGGCCGAGGGAGCCGGCCCCGCGCGTGACGACGAGGCGAACGTAGGCGTCCTTCAAATCATTCGCCGCGAGCGTGTCGTAGATCGCTTTTTCCATTTCGGCCAGCGACATCGGAATCGACAAGCAGATCGCCTTGGCCGAATTCCACAGGCGGATTAAATGCTCGTGCAACCGGAATACCTTGCCGCCGTAAGCCCGGATGCCCTCGAACACGCCGTCGCCGTAGAGCAATCCGTGATCGTAGACGCTGATCTTAGCGTTTTCTTTGTCGTACAGCGTGCCGTTGATGAAGATTCGAAGGGACATGGAGTCAGGGGTCAGGGGTCAGGGGTCAGGGGTCAGGGGTCAGGGGTCGGCATTCAAGATTCGGCGACGCGTGGGCGCGACGGATGTCCGCACTTGGGACACACGACCGAACGGGCAGGTTCGTCACGGGTACGTTCGACGTTCAAGGATACGCCATTCCCGTCGATTTGGCGCAGGATAGGCCGGGCAATCACATACTGGCGGTGCTGGGCCGATAGAAGCAAGAATCGCACCAAGAACAGCCTATACCGGTGGGCTGCCGAGTAGCGTCCCCGGTTCATCGCTCATCGCTCCGCAACCATCACTCATCACCTCTCTCTGCCCACTGCCCACCGTCCACCGTCCACCGTCCACTTCCACTCACGCCGCATCGACGGCCATCGCCACCGGCACTTCCACGCGGCCTTCGAACAGCCGCACCGTGCGGTCCGCTTCGGCCGCGATGGCGTTGTCGTGCGTCACCATGATGATAGTGAGGTTGTGGCGGGCGTTCAAGTTTCTCAGCAATTCCAGAATCTCCTCGCCGGTGCCCCGGTCGAGGTTGCCCGTCGGTTCGTCGGCCAACAATAGCTTTGGCTCCGCAATGATCGCTCGGGCGATGGCGGCGCGCTGCATCTCACCGCCGGAAAGTTCCCGCGGGCGGTGCTTGAGGCGATGCGAGAGCCCGACGAGTTCGAGCAATTCCTTCGCCCGAGCCACGTACCGCCGCCGCGAAGCGTAGTAGCTGAGCACGCCGCGGCCGATCATCACGGGCATGAGGACGTTTTCGAGCGTGGTGAGTTCCGGCAGCAGGTGATAGAACTGGAAAACCATGCCGAAATAGCGATTGCGGAGGATGTCGCGCCCGGCCGGCGCGAGATTGTCGATGCGATTTCCCTCGAAGCGGATTTCGCCGCCGTCGGGCCGATCGAGCGTGGCGAGCAAATGCAGCAGCGTGCTCTTGCCGGAACCGCTCTGACCGACAATGGAAATCAACTCGCCGGGGAAGACGTCGAGATCGACGTGCTTGAGCACGGGGATTTCGAGGCGAGCTTTGAAGTAGCTCTTGCGCAAGGCACGCGCGGACAAGAGCGGCATCACGGCGGCGTAACGGTCGGTGGTGAGCATGGTCATCTCATCCTTGGCGTGTAACAAACCGCCGCGACGCAGAGACGCGGAGGATTCATAGAGCGGCATCGCGTGCGCGAGCGCCCGAGTGACGATTCCTCGAGACGGAAGTGAATTCGCGTTGCGAAACGCGGATTCGAAATCTCACGTTTCAGATTCGAGATTTCAAATCCCAGATTTCGCATCTCGGTTTCAACTCTCAAACGCGAATTCGCGTCGCCGCCCTTGCGCTGCTTCTCCTTCTCTGCTTCTCCGCGCCTCGGCGGTTAGGTGTTTTGTGGAATGGATTCCGCTAAGCCCGTAGCGCATCGACGGGACGCAGCATGGCGGCCCGCAGCGCCGGCAAAACGCTCGCGAGCACGGCAATGCCCATGGCGCCTGCGACGACATAAGCGACGGTGAGCGGATCGACGATCGTCGGAATGTCGTAGAAGTAGTAAATCGTCGGATCGAATACCTCGCGACCGGTCCGGCTTTCGACGAACTGGCGGATTTCGTTGATGTATCGCACGAACAACAGGCCCAAGCCGAGGCCGAAGCCGGCGCCCACGCAGCCCAGCGAAAGGCCGTAGGACAAGAAAATGCCCATGACGCCCCAGAACGTAGCACCGAGCGACTTGAGGATGCCGATGTCGCGGGTTTTCTCGACGACGATCATGAAAAATGTCGCCAGAATCCCGAACCCCGCCACGGCGATGATCAGGAACAGCAACAGGTTGAGCGTCGCCTTTTCCATTTCGACCGCGGCGAGCAGCGGTCCTTGCTTATCGCGCCACGTGCTGACGGAAAACACGGTCGGCGGAAAAAGCGGCGCATCGGCCGCTCGCGGATCGTCGGAAACGACTTTTGCCGCCCGCAGTTTGTCGCGGAGGGCGACGAGATCGACGCCGGGCCGCGTCTTGATGCGGATCGCGCTCACGTAAGTGGTGCCGGTCGCGCGGTCGAACATGCCGCGGAGTTCTTGAAGCTGGCTCATCGGAACGAACACGACCGACGAGTCGTACTCGAACATCTTGCTGTCGTAAAAATCGACAACGGTGAAGTAACCGCGAACGCCCTTGGGGTTGTTGCCGGCCGACGGGAGCATGAGCTGCACGTCGTCGCCGGGCCGCAGCAGAAAGCCCGTTTGCACCTTGCCGTCGGCGTCGCGATGGCGATAGCTGGGCAAAGCGATGCCCATTACCAATCCAGGATGTTGTTGCTTGGCTGGATCGAAGACGCTGGCTTCGCCCTCCGACGGTTGCCAGCGCCTACCTTGGAACGGGTTGTGGCCGCCGCCGTCTTCCACGAGTTCGTCGAGCGTTGGGGCGCTCGGCGACCCGGCGGCCGCGCCGGATTCCTCGGCGAGAAGGTTGTCGGGAATGCGGCTCGCTTCGGCTTGCGGCGTTTCGGGCGGCACGGAATCGAGCGGCGTGTGGGCCTCGCGCCGCAGCCGCGCCGCTTGCGCCTCTTTGCGGCGGCGATATTCCCAACCCGCGAACGCAAGCTCCTTGCGTTCCTCGCCGTTTTCGACCTGCTGGTCGCGGGCGTCGTAGCCGTTCTCGCGCAAGTCGAAGCTGAGCCGCTCGCGATTTGCCGGGTGCTGCAAGTATTTGCCAAAATCGCTGACGCTGGCGTAGGTCGCGTCGTCGATGCCGACCACGTTCACTTGCCGCGTGATCGACTCGGCGCCATCCTTCCCGTTGACGGAAAAGATCAGCATTCCCGGCACTTGCACGGTCGCCGTCATTCCGACGACGTCGTCGCCCGCCACGCGGCGAATCTGGTCCATGTGCCACTCGGGCGCCATGAACCCGTCGAGGCTGTGCGACTCGACGACGAGGTCCGAAATGAAACCCTGAATACGGACCTGCGTTTCGTTAATGAACCCGGCCATCACAGCGTTGACGACGATCATCGTCGCCACGCCGAGCATGACGCTGATGATCGAAGCCAGGGCGATATAGCGCGTGCGGAGGTAGCGGAGACAGAGGAGATATTTGTACATGAGGGGCGCGGGGCTAGGGGCGCGGGGCGCGGGAAATGCCGCTCACTTCTCGGCTTGATTCCTGATCTTCGTGCGCAGCGACTTCGACAGACCGTGGAGCATGCGGCTTAGTGCATCGCAACGGCCGAGAAGCTGGCTTTCCTGTTTCGCGTCGAAGTAACCAAGACGACGGGCAACGGTAATGTGGGTCTCCGTTTCCGCGAGTGAACCGAGCGAGATCGAGACGAACCGCAAGTACTCGCGAGTCGAAAGCCGGGCGTGCCCCTCGGCAACGTTAGCGGCGATGGAAACGGCCGAGCGGCGCAACTGCGACGTCAGCCCATACTGTTCCCGGGCAGGAAATGACTCCGTTGCGCGGTAGATTTCGGCAATGAACTCGACTCCGTTCTGCCAGACGTGCAAGTCGCGATAAGATTTCACAATCGCACCTCCGTGTGCGCAGCTCTTGAATCGCAGGCTAAGCCTCGTCGTCCCCGCGCCCCGCGCCCCGCGCCCCGCGTCCCTCTTCCCGCAACAGCGGAAACAGAATCACATCCCGAATCGTCTGGCTGTTCGTCAGCAGCATGACCAACCGATCAATCCCGATCCCTAGACCTCCCGCCGGCGGCATTCCGTGCCGCAGCGCCCGTATGAAGTCGTGGTCCATTTTCGCCATCGAGTCCTCTTCGTTCTGCCCGGCGAGTTGCGTGCGAAACAGTTGTTCCTGCAAGTCGGGATCGTTCAGCTCCGTATACGCGTTCGCCACTTCCATGCCCTCGACGAACAATTCGAACCGCTCCGCCAGGGCCGGATTCGATTTCTTCCGCTTCGTCAGCGGGCAAATGCTCGCCGGGTAGTCGAGCACGAAAACCGGGCCAATCAGCGCGTCCTCGACCTTCTCCTCGAACACCTCGCTTTTGATGACGTCCGGATGCTTGCCCGCGGTGTCGAAGCCGATCGTCTCGGCGAGCGCCTTCACGCCGGCGGTGTCGTCGGCCTTCACGCCGGTGTGCTCGAAGAACAACTCGTCGTACGTGGCCCTCGTGAACGGCGGCGTGAAGTCGATCGTGCTCTCGCCCCAGGGCAATCGAAACGGCTGCCCCGTCGCCTTGATCGCGTCGACGATGATCTTCTCGGTCAGATCCATCATCGAGCCGTAATCGCCATAGGCCTGATAGACCTCGAGCATCGTGAACTCGGGATTGTGCCGCGGGCTGATCCCTTCATTGCGATACACGCGGCCCAGCTCATACACCCGCTCCATGCCGCCGACCAAGAGCCGCTTGAGGTGCAACTCCAGCGCGATCCGCATGAAGAGTTGCATGTCGAGCGTATTGTGGTGCGTGATGAACGGCCGCGCGGCCGCCCCGCCCGCGACGCTGTGCAACGTGGGGCCTTCGATTTCGACGAAGCCTTCGCCGCCGAGCGTGCTACGGATCGATTGGACGATCTTGGTCCGCTTCAAGAACCGCTCCAGCACGCCCTCGTTGTAGGCGAGATCGACGTACCGCATCCGCTGGCGCTGCTCGGTGTCGGAGAGCCCGTGGTGCTTGTCCGGCGGCGGCTCGATCGACTTCGACAAGAACGTGAGCGATTCGGCGAAGATGGTCAGCTCGCCGGTCTTGGTCCGCCGCAGCGTGCCGTCGACGCCGATCAAGTCGCCGAGATCGAAGCACTGGGCGAGCGCCCAATTGTCGTCGCCGACCTGGCTCTTGCCGATGAGTATCTGGATATCGCCGGTCCAGTCGCGGATGTTCGCGAACTTGAGCTTGCCGGCATCGCGAAGGAGAACGATCCGCCCGGCGGCGCGGACCTTGGGTCCGACAAGCTCGCCCTGTCCTTGCGCGGCGAGCCATGCGCGAAAATCAAACGCGGCGTCGGCCTTAGGGTCGGGCAGGTCGAGGGTTCGGCCGTCAGCAAGTTGTAGCTTCACTTCGCCCGCCCGCCCTTGCAGGGCCGCGATCGCGGAGTGACCGTCGAACCGCTGCCCCCAGGGGTCGTGCCCCAAGGCGCCGATCTTCGCCAGCTTCTCGCGCCGCGAAGCTTCGTGGATGCCTCGGTCCTCGGGAGCGGGGATCGGTTTGGCCTGTTCGGATGGCATTGTACCGGCGCGGTTCGTTATCGTCGACATGCGGCAAGGGCGGGAGCAGAGCGTACTAACCCCAAGAATCGCAACATTTTAGTGATACGCCGAAGGCGGTCAATGTCAGCCGTCGTCGGGGTGACAGGTCGACGTCGGAAGTGAGTTGACCGTCGTGGCCGACTCGTCGCCTCATGGCGAGGTTGGTGAAACTTAAACTCAGACCGCGTTCGACCGAAGCGGGGTCGAAATGATGGTGCGCCGACTGCTGCGCATTTTGCAGCGCCCGGGTTGTCCGATTCTTGCGAATCCTTTACGCTGCAACACGTTATGGAATCCGGTTCGAGTCCTGCTGCCGCTACTCGGGATCCTTGGTCCGCTGGTGCGATGTGGTCGCCGGTTGTTTCGGCGGTGCGCATCCGTAGGTTAACGTTGCCGTTGCGGCGAATCGTGATGACGCGCTCGGCCACGTCCCCGTGCGCGGCTCTCTGCTAGGGCGTTGCCCGCATATAGCGGCGAATCGTTGGACCTTCCAGGCGTCGTTTCTTGCCGCTCGCCCATTCGATGTCGATGGCTTCGACGCGGGTTGCGGCACCGAGGCCGAAGTGTACCGTTGCCGCGTGTTGCGACGAGAATGAGTCGCCGGTGACGACGCGAGCGATTTGGCGGCCGCCGGGATAGGTGACCGCGACGCGCGCGCCGATCGGCGAACCGGCCGGGCTCTCGCCCAGTTGCACGCCGATCCAGTTGTTGCTCGTCTCCAGCCGATTCCGCAGGACGTGCAGGCGATAAGTTACGGTTTGGCGGTCGACGGCGCTGTGTTCGACGACGAGCAAGTCGGGCCGACCGTCGAGGTCGAGATCGTCGCTGGCGGCGGCGCGGCCGTCGAACTCGAACGCGATGCCCAGCGGAAACGCCGCATCGGCAAAACCGCGTCCGCGATCGTTCATCCACAGCACGTCGTGCTCGAAGCCGTTCCAAGAAATCTCGCCGCGATGCAAATCGCGCAGCGAATCGCCGAATAGCGAGAGCAACTCGCGATTGGCCTGCGAAGTGCCCGTGTACACGTCGTGACACCAATACCGCGTGCAATAGTCGCGGGCCGAACGGCCGCTCGAATGGCCGTTCGTGACGAAGATGTCCTTATCGCCGTCGTTGTCGAAGTCGATGGCGGTTGTGCCCCAGGACCAGCCGGTGCGGCAAAGCTGGTCATTGAACGCGGCCTGGCGATAGACGCGCTGCTTGCGACGGTCGATCGTGTTCTCTCGACCGAACATCAGGCGATTGCCGTACCCCATCGCCGAGCGTTTGGCGTTGATATCGGCGCGGTCGGCTGGCCCAAGCTTCATGTGGTCGAGCCGTCTGGCCGTGGTGCTGCTCATGCCGATCCCGTAGATATCGAGCAGGCCGTCGCCGTCGAAGTCGGCGAAACAGTGCCCCATGCCGAACAAATGCTTCTGGTCGACGATCTGGTCGGTGACGTCGGTGAACTTGCCCTGGCCGTCGTTGGCGTACACGTCGAAGCCGCAAAAGTCGTTGACCGTGATCAAGTCGAGGTCGCGGTCGTCGTCGAGATCGACGAGCGAACTGCTGAACGTGCGGCGGTTACGCTTTTTTGAGAGGCCCGCCGCGTCGGTCTTGTCGAGGAAGTTCCCCTTGCCGTCGTTCACGAGCAACACCGAGGGAAAACCGTCGTTGGCGTCGTAAAACGGCGTCGGCATCGAGCCTTCGACGTAGGGAAACTTGTACTGGCCGATCCACAGGTCCAAGTCGCCGTCGCCGTCGATATCGCCGGCGGTGAACGATTTCGGGAGTTCGAGTTGCGACCGAGCGCAGCGTCGCGAAGGCTGCAAGAACTTCCCGTCCTGGCCGCCCTCGAAGATTCGCGGATAGCGGTCTTCGGAAACGCACACCAGGTCGACGTGCCCGTCGCCCGTGAAGTCGGCCAGGATCGCGGCGTCGAACATTTCGACGGGATACTCGGCGAGCGGCGCCTGGCGAAACTTGCCAGCGCCTTCGTTCCAGTAAATGCGGTTCAACCCGCCGAGGACGATTTCCGAAAGGCCGTCGCCGTTGAGGTCGTAAACCAACAGCGGCATCAGTCGTTTGACCATTCGACGTCGATCTTCCCCTTCACCACGATCCGTTCGACGGGTTTCTCGCGAACGACGTGCAGCGTCATGCTCACGGTCGAACGCGCCGGGCCGTCCTTGGGTTGGTCGAACGTCGAGTGGTGCCACTCGGTTTCGACGAGCCGATAGCCGGCCGACGCGAGTGCCGCCAGTTGCCCCTTGAAATCATCGGCCGAAAGCTTGCGTTTGGCCGGTCCGACGATGAACTCTTCGAGGCCGAGCGCGGTCGGCTTACCATCGCGCGGCGGAGACGGCGCAAGTTCGCCGACGTGGAGCGCCTGGAACGGGAAACTGCCCAGCACCTTCCATTGATCCGGACTGGCCCGCAGATCGTCCCAGAGCTTGATAAACGTCTCTTCGTGCCGTTGGGCGGTGACCTCGTTCGACCAGAGCGTGGCATCGAGCTTTTCGCGGAGCGCAGCCAGCTCGGCGGCCGAGCGCTTGGGATCGGCCGCGGCGGCAGCGCCCGGAGCGCCCGATGGTTGAGCCGCGGCACGATCCGCGCCACCAACCAGTATTACGGCGGTCACGAGCAGAACGCCGAACGTGCTTGACGCGGCTTTCGCCCTCCCAAGAAGCCGTGTTTACGGCGGCCAACGGCTTAGGTCGACGGGGCCAATCAACTGATCGACCCGGTCGTGCTCCTCAGCGCGAATCTCCAGCGGACCGACGGCCAGTCGGTGCTCGCGCCCGAATCGTTCACGGGCGCCAATGGCCTGTTGCCCGGGCAGGCGCGGTACATTAAGTTCGTCGCGCTCACGTATCATTCGAGCGCCACGAACGGCAGTGCCGGCCTGAACGACATCCGCGTGTACGGAACCGTCGTTCCCGAACCCGGCACGCTGGCGTTGGCGTCGATGGGGGCAATGGCAGCGGCCGTCGTGGCGTTGCGCCGGCGCTCGCGTCGCGACTGATTCACGGATCGTTGGCTCAATCCCCTATGAGTTCGCGGGGCCGTGCGGGAAACCGGACGGCCTCGGTCTTTTTCTCCGTTCGTCTGGCCTCGTGTCGCGGAGTGTATGGAATGCGGTTTTCTCGAATGCGCCGGCGCTTGGATTCGGACGTGTCGTGTCCGGCGTCCAAGCGCGAACGTCGAATCTTCCCCGCCGCGAACGCCGCCCGGAAATCGCAACGCGGCCGGAGCCTGCGCATCGAGCCGCTGGAGGCGCGAATCGTTCTCGACAGCACCGTCGTGTTCAACGAGATCATGTACAACCCCGCCGGCGACGGCACGCCGGAGTGGATCGAGTTGCACAACCAGATGGCCGTGAACGTCGATGTGTCGAACTGGAAGCTGGCCGACGGCGTGGATTTCACGTTTCCCGCCGGGACCGTCGTTGCGGGCGGCGGCCGCATCGTCATTTCCGCCGACCCCGCCGCGCTCGCTGTGCACACGGGTTTCGCCGGCGCCCTCGGCCCGTTTACCGGAAGTCTGTCGAACGGCGGCGAACGGATCGAACTGCTGAATCACGCCGGCCGCGTGATGGATCGCCTCGAATATGGCGACGACAACAAATGGCCCTCCGGTCCGGACGGCTCCGGCGCGACGCTCGCTAAATTTAATCCGCAAAGCGGCAGCGAGGACCCGGCGAGTTGGAACACGAGCGTCCAGATGGGCGGATCGCCCGGCGCGCCGAACATTCCGCCGCCGGTTACGACCGAGGAACGCACGCTGTTGCCACTGAGCAGTACCTGGCGTTACGACAAGTCCGGCACGGACTTGGGAACCGCCTGGCGAAACGTCGGCTACAACGACGCCGGCTGGGAGAGCGGACCGGCCCTGCTGGGAGTCGAAAGCGCATTTCCTCTCGCCACGACCTTCACGCCATACGTCCAAAGCGTTCGCACCTATTACTTCCGCACGACGTTTCAGTTCGACGGCAACCTCAATGGCGCGGAACTCAAGCTCCGCCACCGCGTCGACGACGGCGCCGTGTTTTACCTCAACGGCCAGGAGGTGAGCCGATTCAACATGGCCGCGGGTGCCGTGACGTTTTCCACGCTGGCCAACGTCGGCGTCGGCGACGCCGCACTCTCCGGCTTGTTCAGCCTGCCAACGAATTTACTCGTCGCCGGAACGAATACCTTTGCCGTCGAGGTTCACCAGGCCAGCACGACGAGCAGCGATATCGTGTTTGGTGCGGAACTCGTCCTTGAAAAGACGACCGTCAACCCCGGCGTCGGCACGCCCACCGTCGCGCTCAATGAGATCGCCGCCGCGGGCGCTGCGTTTCAAGTCGAATTGCAGAACAACGCCGTGACCGAACAGGACCTCTCCGGCTACGTCATCGCGGCAACGGGCGCTTCCGGCGGCGAATTCGTCGTTCCGGCCCTCTCCGTGCCGGCGGGCGGATATGCCGCGTTCACATCCGCTCAGTTGGGTTTCAATCCGGCCGACGGCGAACGCCTGTTTCTCTTTTCTCCCGACAAAATGCGCGTCGTCGATGCGGCCACGGTCCGCGCTCGCGCTCGCGGCCGCACGCCCGACGGGAATTGGCAATACACGTCGGCCGACACGTTCGGCACGGCGAACGCCTTCGCGTTTCACGACGAGATCGTCATCAACGAAATCATGTATCACCACCGACCGACGTTCGCCGAACCTGCGGAAACTTCGTCGGCGACGCTCGTGCCGATGACGGGGACGTGGCAGTTCAACCAGGCCAACGTCGACCTGGGCACGTCGTGGCGGGTCTACGATCCGGACCTGGCCTACGACGGCTGGTCGGCGGGAACCGGTCTGTTTTATATCGAAACGGCGACACTACCGGCGGCGAAGAGCACGCCGCTAACCCCGCTCCGCCCGACCTACTACTTCCGCACCACGTTCGACATCCAGGGCGATCCCGCCGATGCGGTGCTGCAACTGCGGCACATCATCGACGACGGCGCCGTGTTTTATCTCAACGGCACGGAGTTCTATCGGTTCAACATCGCCGAGGGCGTGAACGTCACGTTCAACACGAACGCCTCCGTGCCGGTGGGCGACGCCGTGACCGTCGGCCCGATTAACATTCCGTCGAGCCTGCTGCAATCCGGCCGCAACGTGCTCGCCGTAGAGTTGCACAACATTATTCCGCAGAACAACGACGTCGTGTTCGGCGCGGAAGTGACCGGCGTGACCACCGTTTCGCCGGCGTCTCCGTTCACCGAGTCGGACGAAGAATGGATCGAGCTCTACAACCGCAGCGACCACGAGGTCGACATCGGCGGCTGGCGGTTCGACGACGCGATTCACTATACCTTCCCCGCCGGCACGGTCGTGCAGCCCGGCGCGTATCTTGTCGTGAGCAACGATCCGGCGGCGCTCGCCGCCAATTATCCCGGCCTCGCGCCGCTCGGCCCATACAGCGATGGCCTGAGCAACAGCGCCGATCGCATCGTCCTCGAAGACACCGCCGAGAACATCGCGGACGAAGTGACGTACTATCAAGATGGTCGTTGGGCCAACTCGGCCGACGGCGGCGGCACGAGCGTCGAGCTCCGCGACCCCGACGCCGATAACGCGCAGGCCGAAGCCTGGGCGCCGAGCGATGAAAGCACCAGATCCGAGTGGCGGCACTACGAGTACACGGCGATCGCGATTGCCCCGGTCTACGACCCGGTGACTTCCGGCGGTGATTTCCGCGAGATTCGCATCGGACTGCTCGACTCGGGCGACGTCTTGCTCGACAACCTCAGTGTCATCGAAAATCCCGGCGGCACGAACGTCGAAATGGTCCAAAACGGCACGTTCACCGCCGACGCGATCGGCGGCGGCGCGAACAAATGGCGGTTCCTCGGCACGCACGAAGGCACGCACGTCGCTGCCGATCCCGACGACCCGACCAACAAAGTGTTGCGGATCGTCGCCGAGTCGAAAGCAGACTATCTCGACAATCTGCTGGAAACCACGACCGTGGGCAATTTGCCCATCGTGCCCGGCCGCACCTATAGAATCTCGTTCGATGCGAAGTGGCTTTCCGGTTCGCCGCAGTTGCGAACTGAGCTGTATTACAACCGGGTCGTGAAGCTCGACATACTCGACCAGCCCACACTGAGCGGCACGCCCGGCTGGCAGAACTCGACCTACGCGCCGAACATCGGCCCGACCTACGAGAACTTCCGCCACGGTCCCGCCGTGCCGACGGCGAGCCAGCCCGCGACCGTGACGGTGCTGCCGAGCGACCCGGACGGCGTGGCGTCGATGCGGCTGTACTACTCGGTGGCCGGCGGCGCGTGGAACAACGTCGCGATGACGGCAACGGCCGGCGGCGAGTACGCGGCCAGCATCCCCGGGCAAGCGGCCGGCACGGTCGTGCAGTTCTACGTCCAAGGTCAGGACGCGCTCGGCGCAATCTCGACCTATCCGGCGGCCGGACCGAATTCGCGCGCGCTCATCAAATGGAATGACGGCGCCGCGCAATCCGGCGCGCGCCACAACTTCCGCATGATTATGACGGCGGCCGATCTCGCCAAGATGTTCACCGCCACGAACATGATGAGCAACCAGCGTCTCGGCGGGACCATTGTCTACGACGAAACCGAAGTGTTTTATGACGTCGGCATCCGCCAGCGCGGCAGCATGTTCAGCCGCGGGAACCCGTCCAGCACCGGCTACAACATCAAGTTCCAGCCCGACCACTTGTTTCGCGGGGTGCACCGCAGCGTAACGATGAAGGCGGCTGGCCGCGCCGAAATTCTCGTCAAGCACACCGCCCTGCAAGTCGGCGTGCCGGAGATGTACGACGACGTGATCTATATGATTACCGCGTCGCCGGGCGTGAGCAGCGTCGCCAACATGTCGATGGCCCGCTACGGCGACGAGTATATCACCACGCAGTACGAAGACGGCGGCGATGGTACCGTGTTCAAAATGCAGGGCATCCGCGTGCTCCTCAACAACACGGGCGCGGAATCGCTCAAGACCTATCAGCCCGTCGGTTGGATCAGCAGCTACGACCTGACCAACCTCGGAGACGACAAGGAGCAGTACCGCTGGTCGATCCAGATCATGAACAATCGGGCCAAGGACGACTACGGCCCGCTGGTCGACGCCATGCAGGCGCTGAGCCTATCGGGTCTACAATTGGAGCAGGCCGTCGACGACTACATCGACGTCGACCAGTGGATGCGGGTGTTCGCGCTGCAGAATCTCTGGGGCATCGGCGACGCCTACATGCAGGGCAATCCGCACAACATCGACTTCTACATTCGCCCGTCGGACGGCAAGCTGCTCGCGCTCCCCTGGGATTGGAACTTCGTCGCCAGCTACGGCGCGACTTCGCCGCTGTATGGCATCGAGAACCGCAACGTCACGGAAGTGATCGACCGGCCCATCTATCGCCGCCTGTACTACGGCCACATGCTCGACATGATCCAGACGGTCTACAATCCCGCCTACATGACCGCGTGGACGACGCACTACGGTTCGCTGACCGGCGAGAGCTACGGCAACTATGCGACGTACATCACGCAGCGCGGAAACTACGTCCTGTCGCAGCTCAACACCGTTGCGCCCAATGTGCCGTTCAACATCACCACGCCCAACGGCCAGCAGGTGAACGACACAGTGGCGACGATCGCGGGCGACGGCTGGATCAACGTCCGCGAGATTCGCGTCGCGGGAACCACCGATCCGCTCGACGTGACCTGGACCGACTTCGACAGTTGGCAGACGACAATCCCCGTCGCGTTCGGCTCGAACACCATTGTGCTCGAAGCTCTCGACCACCAAGGCAATGTCGTTGGCACGGACACCGTGACGGTTTCGAGCACCGTCTCGTCGCGGCCGCTCAACGACTTTCTGCGAGTCACCGAGTTGATGTATCACCCGGCCGACGACCTTCAGTTCGGCTACGACGCGGATGCGTTCGAGTTCGTCGAGCTGCGCAACATCAGCGATGAAACGACGCTCGACCTGAGCGAGGCCCGGTTCACGAACGGCGTCGCCTTCGACTTTGCGGGAAGCGCCGTGAGTTCGCTCGCGCCGGGCGCGTACGCGCTCGTCGTCTCCAATGCCGAGGCGTTTGCCCTGAGATATGGTTCGGGACTTCCTGTGGCTGGCACGTACAGCGGCCAGCTCAACAACGCGGGCGAAACGGTCCGTTTGGAGGACGGCGACGGCGTCGCGATCCAGGAGTTTACCTACGACGACGTCGGCGAAGGCTGGCACCCGACGACCGACGGCGACGGTTACTCGCTGGTCATCCTCGACGCCGCCGCGCCGGTAGCGACGTGGAACGATCCGGCGGCGTGGCGTCCGAGCTACGCGATCGGCGGTTCGCCGGCGGCCGACGATACGCCCGTTCTCGATGGCGACCTCAATGGCGACCTGCGCGTCGATCTGCTCGATCTGGCGATCGTCCAAGCCAACCTCGGCACGCTCGCCGGCGCGACGCGCGCAAGCGGCGACCTCAACGGCGACGCGAAAGTAACCGCGGCCGATGCGGCGATCTTGGCGCAAAACTTCGGTCGCAGCGCGCCCAGCCCTATCCCCAGCGCCCCGGCGGCCATCGTGCGTTCCGCGCGGTCACCACGCGCCGACCGCGGGGGCGAACCAGTTCCGCCGCTACGCTTGCACGCCGCGCGCCGCGGTCTCGTTCGTCCCCAAGCCGTCGACGCCGCTCACGAGTCGCGCGAAACGGTCCGAGAGCGGTCACAAGCCGTGCGAACGGTCACCAGACCATTGCGGCTCAGCGCTTCAACCGACTAACGGAACAGTCCTGCCGCGACGGAAAACGCCCGCCATCGGCACAGCGCGACTTTTTGATGACTCAAAAACTTCGCGCGTTTCACGTGAAACGCACATAAAGGGTGAGAAAAAACAGAGCTTGACAACACCGCAGCTTGCCGCGTCGGCGCAGATTGTTGCTCGCTAACGGCAGCCCGGCATGAATTCCGTTGACGCGACCGTACAGGTGAGCTTGCCGTCGAGGAGGTCTTCGAAGGCAACGCCGACCTCCACGAGCCTTGCCGTCGGGAAGTCTTCGTTGAAGTGCCCCTGCATCCCGAGAAGGTTGAGTACGGCACGATTCAAATGCGGTGGGGCCGAACGAAGTTCCGCCAGCAGCGAACCGACCGCAGCGCGCAGAATACCCCGCCCTTCGGCCGTGGCCGCCACTTCTTCAAGCTCATGTGGAACGCAACCGTTGAAACACCCGAGCGACGCCAGCAACCACTGGTTTCGGATTATGTAACTACGTGCAGAATTCTCGTTGCTTTGCGGTTCGGGCACGTGCAGCGCCAATAGCCGCAACCACAGCTCCAAGACGGAATCGCGCATCCAAAAGCCGATCATGTC
The DNA here is from genome assembly GCA_003576845.1 of Planctomycetota bacterium. Classification (GTDB taxonomy): domain Bacteria; phylum Planctomycetota; class Planctomycetia; order Pirellulales; family PLA5; genus PLA5. Next base: position 51,577 of record QEVJ01000050.1, on the reverse strand, counting down.
GACAGACAGTTCGCGCGAGAACGTCACGAATGTGCTTCCCATGACTCTCTCGGTTTACCAATCGAACCGCGCTATCCAATCGCCGCCGCTGGCACTGGGAATTGATTGCACAACTCCGAAACCTCGCCGCGAATCTTCTTGTGCAACGTCTCGTCCTCCGCCGCTTTAAGCGCCGCTAGCATCCAACCGCCGATCCGCTGCATTTCGCTCGCGCCCATGCCGCGGGTCGAAAGCGCCGGCGTGCCGATCCGAATGCCCGACGGGTCGAGCGGCTTTCGCTCGTCGTAGGGAATCATGTTCTTGTTGACCGTAATGCCGCAGCGATCGAGTACCGCCTCGGCCGTCTTGCCGCCGAAGCCCAGCGGCGTCACGTCGACGAGCATCAAGTGGTTGTCCGTGCCGCCGCTTACCAGCCGCAGCCCGCCGGACAGCAACGCTTCCGATAGCGCTTTGGCGTTCGCGATGATCCGCTTGCCGTACTCCTTGAACTCCGGCCGCAGCGCCTCGCCGAAACACACCGCCTTGCCAGCGATGACGTGCATCAGCGGCCCGCCTTGCAAACCGGGAAACACGCTGCGGTCGATGTCCTTGGCAAACTCCGCTTTGCACATCGTGATCCCCGCCCGCGGCCCGCGAAGCGTCTTGTGCGTCGTGGTGGTCACGAAGTCCGCCACCGGCACTGGGTTGTCGTGCAAGCCGGCAGCGACCAGACCGGCGTAATGCGCCATATCGACGAACAGCTTCGCTCCCACCTCGCGGGCAATCTCGGCGAACCGCCCGTGCGGAATCTCCCGCGGATACGCGCTCGCCCCCGCCACGATCATCTTTGGCTTGTGCTCGCGAGCGAGCCTCGCGACCTGATCGAAGTCGATCCGATGCGTGTCCCGCGTCACGCCGTAGTTGACGAAGTGGTAGAGAACGCCCGAGATGTTCAGCTTCATCCCATGCGTCAAGTGTCCGCCGTGGGCCAGATCGAGCCCCAGCACGGTATCGCCGGGCTGAAGCGCGGCCACATACACGGCCATGTTCGCCTGGCTGCCCGAGTGCGGCTGGACATTGACATGCTCCGCGCCGAAGAGCTGCTTCGCCCGGTCGCGGGCGATGTTTTCCGTCGCATCGACGTGCTCGCACCCGCCGTAATACCGCCGCCCCGGATAGCCCTCGGCATACTTGTTCGTCAGCACGCTCCCGACCGCCTGCATGACCGCCGGGCTGGTGTAGTTCTCGCTCGCGATCATTTCCAGCCCGTCCGTCTGCCGGTGCATTTCGGCTGCGATCGTCGCCCAGACTTCGGGATCATTCCGTTCGATGAAATTCATGGTGAAGGACCGCCAAGAGGCGGAAATGAGGCGGGAGTGAGGAATCGCAAGTGGCGGTTGGATGCAGCGTGCGTGCAACGCGCACGACGATGATGGCACACAACCGCGCAATCCTCAAGGGCCACCCGCCACGCCGGTCGCGCCGTAGCGCCGGACGCTTGGCGGCGACATCGTGAAGCTCGGCCCGCACCGAGGGGCCGGCATCGAATCTCGCCGTTTACACGGTGGTGCGTGCCGGCGGTTCGGCCGCTTTCGTCGGCGCGGACGCGGCCGGATTCGGGTCCAACAAGGCCTCCGTAACCTGCCGCCGTCGCACTTTGCGAACGATGATCGACGCGCCGTCGATTTGTAGTACGTCGCCGCCGCGGAGCCGCCGACCCGCCGCGCCGTGCAGCCAATCGTTAACCGTCGTTGTCTCGCTCAACTCGCCGCCGAGTGTGGGCCGCTTGAGCAAGTCGCGGAGCCGTCCCAGCGTCGCGCCCCCGCCGAGAATCCATTGCCGGCCAGACGGCGCAATGTGCCGCGGCAACCGGTCGAACTCGTCCAAGATGTCGCCGAACAATTCCTCGAACACGTCTTCCTGCGTAATCATGCCCACCACGCGATCTTCGTCGTCCCGCACGAGCGCCAGGTGCAAATGCTCGGCCAGCATTCGCCGTAGCGCTTCGCTTACCGTCAGATTCGCCGGCAAACTGATGAGCGGCCGCGTGATCTCCTCGATCTGCGGGTTCTCCGGGTGCGTCTTCGCCAGGAGGATCATTTCCTTGAACGTGACGTAGCCCACGATCGACTGCGGATCGCCCTTCTTCCCCGCCACCGGAAACCGCGTGTGCAAGTCCAGATGCGCAATCACGAGATTCTCGGCCAGGCTCCCGTCGGCCAGCACCATCACGATATCTTCCGCCGGCAGCATGATGTCGCGGACCTTCATGTCGGAGAGCCGGCTGGCCTGAATGATGATCTGCTCCTGCTCGTGGCCGATCACCTTGCTCGCCCGCAACAGGTTCACTTGCGCCCGCAGCTCGTGCAGACCCGTGTGGCGGTCGCCGCCCTGGGCATGATCGGGCACGAACGTCGAGCCGATTGCGACGACGAGCTTCGTCACCGTCTCGAACACCCACACGATCGGAAACGCGACCAGCGCGAACACCCGCATCGCCGGGCTCAGCGCCAAGCAGACGAACTCCGCGTTGCGGATCGCGAACACTTTCGGAATCAGCTCGCCGGCGACGATCGTGATGGCCGACAGCGGCACGACCAACAGCGCGACCGAGATGAAGTCGGCGACGCCCTCGCGAACCCCGAGCGTCTGCATGATCCAGGGCGAGATTTGCTCCTCGGCGTTCGCCCCGCCCGTCGCCGCGGCAATCGCTCCGACGAATGTGATTCCAAGCTGGACGACCGCGAGACTCCCCTCGATTCGTTCCTTCATGTATGCGGCGGCGGCCGCTCCGCGCCGGCGTTGCGCCGCCAATGCCCGCAGCCGTTCCGGGCGCGCCGATGCCAACGCCAACTCGTAGGCCGCCAGCAAGCTATTGAGCAGAACCATCAGGGCGATAATGGCCAGAACGCTGATACTCATCGGCTAACCACAAAGTCTCCCGTCGAGGACATGTAAGAGGCAAATCCTTTCGCCGACGGCGCCGCAAACCGATGCCTCGGCTAAGTGCCCCGCCGCCGGAGATTATACCGGCAAACCGACTTCGCCAACCGTCCGCTCGAACGGACTCTCGCGGAATACGTCGATGCGGAGCGAAGCGGACCCGCGGCGCAAGGCTTCTGCAAGATTCGCGCCGGCGGACTCCGCATTGTCGCTGGCACGAACGCCCCCGCCGCACCGGCGACGCGCTCGAAAGAAAGCCGCCTGGAAACGCATCCCTAGAAAATGCCAAGCTGATCCCGCGCCTCTTCCGTCATCCGGTCCGGAGTCCACGGCGGGACCATTACCAGCTTGACCTCGACATCGCGCACGCCCTCCATCCGTCCCACCGCCTGCTTGCTGTTGGCGATCAATTGCGGACCCGCCGGACACGCCGGACTCGTCATCGTCATGTCGATCTTGACCAGCGATTTGCCGTCCGCGTCCGGCGCCTCGATGTCGACGTTGTACACCAAGCCCAGGTCGATGATGTTCACGAACAATTCCGGGTCGACCACCTGCTTGAGCGCTTCGCGGACCGCGTCTTCGCTGAGCGCGACGGAGGCCGCGGGCTGGGGACTGGGAGTTGGAGTGTCCACGATCGCGATCTCCTGCTGCTACGATTCATTCAACCGCACGAGCACTTGCCCGTCGACCACCTTGGCTTCGTGCGCCCGCGTGGCCTTCGTCGCCGGCATGGTCAAGGCGCGCCCGTCGCGGATGTCGAACTTGGCGCCGTGGCGCGGGCAGGCGATCGTGCAACGTGCCGCGTCGAGTTCGCCCTCCGACAGCGGCCCGCCGTCGTGCGTGCAAACGTCGTCGATGCAGTATACCGCATCGCCCACGCGAATCACCACCACAAGCTCCTCGTCCACCTCAGCCAGAATCTTGCCGGGGTCGGGAATCTCAGAAAGCCGGGCGACGGGAGCGAAGTCGGACATGTGATCTAGCGATCCAATCTTGATACCAAGCCGAGGCAAACGATTACTGCGCGACGACGGTCGGCGAACATTCTCCTGCCCCACGATCCCTATTCCACTTCTCGAACGCGCCGCCGAATCGCCTCCCCCAGCGCCTCGCGAACGCTCTCGATCGTGATCCGGTCGAACACCTGCTGAAAGAAGCCCGTGACGACTAGCCGCACGGCTTCGTTGCGCGTCAGCCCCCGGGCTTGGGCGTAGTAGATCAGTTCCTCGTCCACCCGACCGCTCGTCGAACCGTGCGTGCAGCGAACGTCGTCGGCCTCGATCTCCAAACCCGGAATCGAGTCGCTCCGCGCGTCGGCCGAGAGCATCAGGTTGTCGTTGCGTTGATACCCGTCGGTCTTCTGCGCGCCGGGGTCGACCTTGATCATCCCCCGCCACACGATCCGCGACTTGTCCTGCAACCCGCCCTTGTACAACAAGTCGCTGCGACAGTGCGCCGCCCGATGGTGTTGCAGCGTGTGATACGACAAGTGCTGCTTGCCTTCGGTGAACATCACGCCGTTGACCTGCGCGTCCGCCCCTTCGCCGACCAGCGCCACATGCTGATTCACCTTCGCCAACCGCGAGCCGAGCGCGCCGATCGTCCATTGAATGCTCGCATCGCGGTCGACGAGCGCCTTCTGCTGGGCAAAGTGCCAAACGCCGCGGCCCCAATCCTGCAAGTTCACGTACCGCAGCCGCGCCCCGCGGCCGACGATCAGCTCGATCGCCCCGCAGTGCAACCCGCCGGACATCTCGGCATCGCTGGCCGTCTCGGCGAGCACCGTCGCATCCGCGCCGTCTTCGAGAATCACAAGCGCGTGTCCGAAATCGACCGCGCCGTCCGACAGTGCGGAGAGCATGTGAAACGGCTCGGCCACGGCGACGCCCTTGGGCACGTACAGCGCGAACCCGCCCGTCCAGAACGCGCCGTGCAGCGCGGCGAACTTGTCTTTGCGCGGATCGACGGCCCGCGTCATCAAGTGCGGTCGCAGCAAGTCGCCGTGCGTGCGGACGAGCGAATCGAGACTCCCGAACAGCACGCCGCGCTTCGTCAGACGCCCATCGAGCCACGACGAAAGCGGCTGGCTGTCGACCGCCGTCGCCTGGCCGGCTAGCTCGACGCCTTGCGTCAGTTGTGCGGGCGGAGCAATCGCATCGTCGGCAAGTACGCCCGGCACGGCAAACTTGTCGAGGCGGAACGTGCGGATATCCGTCCGCATCCATTCCTCGTCCTTATTGCCCGGCATCGGCAAGGCACGAAACGCCTCCCAACATTCCCGCCGCAAATCGAGCAACCACTGCGGCTCGTCGCGCGCGGAGATAAAAGCGTCAAACGCTTCTTGACTGAACGAACTTCGCGCGGCTACCGGCATTGCCAAAGAATTCACCATCGTTCAATTCAATTCGGCGCTCGCGCTCTGAAGTTCTTCAACGCGAACCACGTGCAATAGAGAACAATACTCCACTCGATCCACCACGCCTCGTGCGTCAACGCCGACGCCAATGTCGACTCTCGACTTGAGAACGATCAGATTGTCGGGGTGCCGAATGTCGAAGGTGGTACCGTCGGTCATGTGAAGGCGCAACGGCACAAACGGCTTTCGGACTAGCAATTCCTTGAGTTCATCGCCGCGCATAGCATAATGATCCTTCACCGGAGTAGTCTGACCGTACCCGCAATCTACAACCGCATTCGCCTGCGAGCTAATTCATCGCCAAGAACTCACGGTGCGGCACATCGATGCTTCGCCCATCCGCCATATGCAATTGAAAAGGCTGGAACGGCTGAGGGTCCTACACGTTCTGTAGCTGTTCGGTCGTCATGGAATCACCCAACTTCAATCGCTCAATGCAGCGGTGTCTCGCCCAGCAGTCCCTAAACCTTGTGCCTTGAACCTTATTTGAGCCTTGATCGTTGAGCCTTACCCAACCGTCCCTTCCATCTGCAACTGAATCAATCGATTCATCTCCACGGCGTACTCCATCGGCAACTCCTTCACCAGCGGCTCGATGAACCCGCTGACGATCATCGTGCTGGCTTCCTCCTCGGACAGCCCGCGGCTCGTCAGATAGAACAACTGCTCCTCGCCGATCCGCGACACGCTCGCTTCGTGGCCGACCTGCACGTCTTGCTCTTCGATTTCGATATACGGATACGTATCGCTGCGGCTTTTGGGATCGAGAATCAAGGCGTCGCAAACCACGCTGCTCTTGACGTTCGTCGCACCCTTTTCGACCTTCACCAGCCCGCGATAGCTCGCCCGGCCGCCGTTCTTCGAGATCGACTTCGACACGATCCGGCTCGACGTGTTCGGCGCACAGTGCACGACCTTGGCGCCCGCGTCTTGATGTTGACCGTTCGAGGCGAAGGCGATCGATAGAATCTCGCCGCGAGCGCCCGGCTCCATCATGTACACCGCCGGATACTTCATCGTCAGCCGGCTGCCGAGATTACCGTCGATCCACTCCATCAGCGCGTTTTCGTAGGCCACCGCCCGCTTGGTTACGAGGTTGTAAATGTTGTTCGCCCAGTTCTGAATCGTCGTGTACCGGCATCGGGCGTGCTTCTTGACGATGATCTCGACCACCGCCGAGTGCAGGCTCTCCGTCGAATACATCGGCGCCGTGCAGCCTTCGACGTAGTGCACCTCGGCGCCTTCGTCGACGATGATCAGCGTCCGCTCGAACTGCCCCATCTGCTCGGCATTGATCCGGAAATACGCCTGAAGCGGAAACTCGACTTTCACGCCCTTGGGCACATAGATAAAGCTTCCGCCGGACCAGACGGCCGAGTTTAGCGCGGCAAACTTGTTGTCCGACGGCGGAATGATCGTCCCGAAATACTCGCGCAGCAAGTCGCCGTGCTCGCGAACCGCGGTGTCCGTATCGGTGAAGATCACGCCCTGCTTCGACAACTCCTCGACGAGCGAGCCGTACACGACTTCGCTCTCGAACTGCGCCTTCACGCCGGCGAGATACTTCTTTTCCGCCTCGGGAATCCCCAGCCGGTCGAACGTCCGCTTGATATCCTCGGGCACGTCGTCCCACGACTTGCCCTGATGCTCGGTCGGCTTGAGGTAATAGTAGATGTCCTGAAAGTGAATCGCATCGACGCCGCCACCCCACTTCGGCAGCGGCTTCGACTCGAAGATTTCCAGCGACTTGAGCCGGAAATCGCGCATCCACGCCGGCTCGTTTTTCATCTCGGAAATCTGCGCAACGATCTCCCGGTCGATGCCCTTGCGGGCCTTGAACACCGGCTTGTTCTCGGTGCGAAAATCGTACTTATTGAGCTCCGCCATCGGATCGGCGACGCGCGGCTCAAGAACGTTGCTGGCCATGATCGAACCTATATGGTTGACGGAACGGTGTCCGGCGGCGAATCGTATCAGCGGCGGCTAAGTTTCAAGTCTTAAGTATCAAGTTTCGAATAAGGCATAAGGCTCAAGGTCTACGGGCAGTCAAACCGCTTAAGCCTTGCACCTTTATCCTTATTTGAACCTTCGAAACTTAGGCCTTGAAACTTCCTCTCAGGCCACCGCTTCTTCCTTCTTCGCTTCGTTCTTCATCTCGCTCTCCACCGCCGCATCCTCCGGATGCTCGCGGCGAATCCGGTCGTAGCCGTGCTGGTGCATTTCGGCGGCAAGCTCCGCGCCGCCCGTCTCGACGATCCGCCCGCCGAGCATCACGTGCGTATAGTCCGGCCGGTTGTGTTCGAGCAGCTTGTCGTGGTGCGTGATGATCAAAATGCCCATCTGCGAGCGGCCGATTTCCGCGATGCTCTGGCTCGCCAGCTTCACCGCGTCGACGTCGAGGCCGCTGTCCGTCTCGTCCAAAATCGCGAACTTCGGCCGCAGCATCGCCATCTGTAGAATCTCCGCCCGCTTCATTTCGCCGCCGGAAAACCCGTCGTTCACATACCGCCGGGCGAAATCGCGATTGATCTTGAGCTGATCCATCTTCTCATAGAGTTCCTTGCGGAACTCGCGCATCGGCAGCAGCTCTTCGTCTTCCTTACGGTCCGGCCGCCGCACATTCGTCGTCGCGTGCCGCAGGAAGTCCGCCATCTTCACGCCGGGTATCGCCATCGGCCGCTGAAACGCCATAAACACGCCGGCCCGGGCACGCTCGTGAGGTTCCCACTCGGTAATGTCCTGATCGTTGAGCCGGATCTCCCCTTCGGTGACCTCGTACTTGGGATGCCCCATGATCGCGAAACCCAGCGTGCTCTTGCCGGACCCATTCGGTCCCATCAAGGCATGCGTTTCGCCGCGGCGCAACGTAAGGTCAACGCCGCGGAGAATCTCTTTTCCCTCCACGGCCACGTGCAAATTCGTAATCGTCAACGTGTCGGACATTTCGGTCTCGTATTGAGTCGTTTCTAACCTCTAACCTCTAACCTCTAACCTCTAACCTCCAACCTCTAACCCGTGATCTTCTGGTGACTAAACAGCGGCGACTCATCCACTTCCGGCTCGACGTACCCGCTGTGGTGCGGCAGCGGAATCTCGTCCTCGATTCGCACGCCGCCGCGATTCGCGATCTTGTGCCCGCGAATCTTGTCTTGTATCCGCATCAGCCCTTCCAGCAACGCTTCCGGCCGCGGAGGGCAGCCCGGCACGTACACGTCCACCGGCACGACCAAATCGACGCCCTTGACCACGTGATAGCCATATTTGAAATACGGCCCGCCACCGACCGTGCAGGCCCCCATGGCGATCACGAACTTCGGATCGGGCATCAGGTTGTAAAGCCGCCGCACCCGGCTCGCCATTTTGTACGTCACCGTCCCGGCGACGATCATCAAGTCCGCCTGCCGCGGAGTCGCCCGAAACGCCCCCGCCCCGAAGCGATCCAAGTCGTAGCGGCTCGCCCCGGCCGCCATCATTTCGATCGCGCAACAAGCCAAACCGAACGTCATCGGCCACACGCTTGCCTGCCGAGCCCAGTTGATCGCCTGCTCGAGCGACGTCGTGATGACGTTTTCTTCGAATCGTCCTTCAATCCAAGGCTGGGTCATGGCGTTACATTCCTGTGGATGGTGAGTTTTGCGGCAACACTCGTCGCTATGAATCGTGCCGGTCGGGCGAAAGCTCGAAGGCTCAAGTTTCAAGGCTCAAATAAGGTTAAAGGCTAAAGGCCAAAACGCGCCCCAAACCCATCCCGAGCCCCGCGCCCCGAGTCCCGCGCCCCTCCCCCGCGTTAAAACTCACCAATATATGCCCCAATCAGTTCGTCTCAAAGGTGCAGCACGCCCCGCCGTCCAAACGGCATTCCGACAACCGCAAGTTCTCGCCCAACAACTCGCTGAACAACATCCGCTCCATCGCACAGACGGAGTGGTCCTTCTCCGCCAGGTCGGGATAAGGGCAATCGAGCGCGGTGAGCACCGGCAACTGCCCCTGAGAGCCGATCGTAAGCGTCACGTCCCGCTCGTCGAACACCTGCCGCAGCGAGTCCATCCGCTCGCGGACCGTGTCGCCGCAAACCCGCCCCGCGTAAACCGCCGCCATCCGCTTGGCGAGCCGCTGGAGCAACCCCCGGCGGACCTCCGCGTCTTTGATCTCGCGGATTTCATTCCACAGCGCGACGGCCAGGTCCGCAAAATTCGATCCGGTCTGCCGTCGCCCCTTCTCCGTGAGCGAATACCGATGACTCGGCCGCCCCCGCCCCGACCGCAGCAGCACCCGTTCGATGAGCAACTCGCCCATCAGCCGGTTGAGCCGCTGCCGCACCGCCGTCGCCGTCACTCCGGTCACCCGCGCCAACTGCGCCACCGACATCGGCCCCTGCTTGCGCAGCAGGTCCAGAATCATCACGTCGCTCGTGGCCGGAATCGGATTTTCGAGTTCGGCGGGCATGGAAGCAGCTCCACAAAGTCGCCGGGGAATACGCGTCCGGCGCCTGGCACATCCGACACCGCCAAGCACGCCGTCGCCTCTAGCATCATATCCATTCTGACATTTTTGACAACCAGATGTTTCTAAATGCCCGGTAGGCAGTTTGGCCTGCCTGCCTCTGGCCATGGCCATCGCCACTAACCGGTTCAATAGCAACAACTTGCGCCTTCGGCCCGTCCGCGGCACCGCTGGTCCATTGTAGGGAAAAAAGTGGTTCCCCGAACGGGGCGGGCATGGTAAGTTCCGAGTTTTAGCGGTGCTTTGAAAAACCACACGGCCATTACGACGCTGAGGTCGTTGCATGAAACGCTGGTACGTTATCCCCTGGAGTGCATGCATGTGCGTCTTGGCCGCGGTCGTCCTCTGCATTTCGGCCGGCACCGTCGATGCCCAGCAAACCCAAGGCGAAGGCACGGCCGCAACGGAGAAAGCCGCAGCATCGGCCGACGCTCCCGCGGCCCCCCAGGCCGAAGAAACCGAACCCGCGAATCCACAAGCCGATACGTGGATGGGGAAAATCGACGCCTGGTTCGGCAAGAACGTCGTCACGCCGATTGCGACCGTGCTGTTCTATGACTTTGGCACGAAGGAAAGCTTAGGCACCGCTTTGCCGTTCGTCGTGGTTTGGCTCCTCTGCGGAGCCATCTTTTTCACGATCCGCATGAAGTTCATCAACATCCGCGCTTTTGGTCACGCGATTCGACTCACGAAAGGCGACTACGACGACAAAAGCGATCCGGGCGAAGTTTCGCACTTTCAAGCGCTCGCATCGGCACTCTCCGCGACCGTCGGCTTGGGCAACATTGCCGGCGTCGCAATCGCGGTCGGGCAAGGTGGACCAGGGGCGGTGTTCTGGCTAATCGTCGCCGGCCTGTTGGGGATGACGAGCAAGTTCGCCGAATGCACGCTCGGCCAGATGTACCGCACGGTCGATCCCGCCGGCACGGTGTCCGGCGGCGCAATGCACTATCTCAAAGACGGTCTCGCCGAACTGAGAATGCCCCGGCTCGGCAAAGTGCTCGCCGTCATGTTTGCCGTGCTGTGCGTCGGCGGCTCGTTCGGAGGAGGAAACGCGTTTCAAGTCAATCAATCGCTTCGCGCTCTCGGCCAGAAGATTCCGCTTCTCGATCATGAAAGTCCCGACGGCATGCCCTGGATATACGGCCTCGTCATGGCCATCCTCGCCGGAATGGTGATTATCGGCGGAATCCGGCGCATCGCGGCCACCGCGGAAAAGATCGTCCCGCTTATGTGCGGCATTTACGTGATTACCTGTCTCTTCATCATTATCGGCCATTGGGACCACGTCGCTGGGGCGTTCGCCGAAATCTTCCGCGGTGCATTCACTCCCGACGCGGCATACGGCGGAGCGCTCGGCGTCATGGTCATCGGCATCAAGCGCGCTGCATTCTCCAACGAAGCCGGAGTCGGGTCGGCCGCCATCGCCCACTCCGCGGCAAAAACCAACGAGCCGGTCAGCGAAGGTATCGTGGCCCTTTTGGAACCCTTCATCGACACCGTCGTCGTTTGCACGATGACCGCTCTCGTAGTCGTCATCACCGGCGTATACGACGCACAGCAGTTTCCCGAGTACGCCGTTCTCGTCGAGCGCAACAACGGCGCCGCGCTCACAATGAAAGCCTTTGGCGACGTCATCTCGTGGTTTCCGTGGGTGCTCTGCGCAACGGTATTCTTATTCGCCTACTCGACGCTGATCTCCTGGTCGTACTACGGCGAACGCTGCTGGACCTGGCTCTTTGGGCCGCGATCGTCGCTGGCCTACAAGCTTGTATTTCTGACGTTTACGTTCCTGGGGTCGGTAATCACCGCGACCAACATTCTCGAATTCAGCGACTTGATGATTCTCTCGATGGCCGTCCCGAATGTGCTCGGCGTCGTTTTGCTCAGCAGCAAGGTCCGCCGAGCGCTCGACGACTATTGGAGACGCGTCCAATCCGGCGAAATCGCTCCGGCCAAGAAATAGCGAGGCCGGCGGATTGGTTCGTATTTCCTCGCCCTTTGCGTCTAATCGTAAGACCGGTTGGTTGCGGGTAACCGAAATGGCGTGCCATAATCAATGACGTGAGCGCGATTCCTCTCCAAGGATTCAACCATGCCCTGGCTCCCCAAAAAATCCGTCATCGTTCCGATCGACTTCTCCGACGACGCCTTTGCCGCGCTCGATACGGCGCTCGAACTCGTCGCCGACGCGTCGCACGTGCACGCGATTCACGTCCTGCCGTACATGGAAGTCACCGATCCCGGCGTGATTTGGGAAGCGATCGACGACGATAGCCGCCGTAAACACGCCGAAGACGCCCTCAGGGAACGCCTCGCCGACGCCAAATATCAGGGCCTGACGATCCAGGTCGGTTTCGGCGATCCCGGCCGCGAAGTGGCCGATTACGCCGCCAGCCAAAAGGCCGAGTTGATCGTCCTCTCCTCGCACGGCCGCACAGGGCTTTCGCGGCTGTTGATCGGCTCCGTTGCCGAACGCATCGTCCGCCTCGCCCACTGCCCCGTGCTCGTAATCCGGAAGTGAAAACTAGCCGTTTTCGCCCAATAGGGGGCCGCTTTCGCCCCGCATCACAACGCCGCGTCTCGATTTGTCCCCGCTCGCTAGCACATCATATAGCGTCCGCGTCTCGCGTTTCCGCAAAATGCCCGCAAGCGCTTGCCATCCTCCCCAAGCGAGTTAAATTCACGCCCGACTTGCATTTTCCCTTCCCGGTGACGCGGGAACCGCATTCGGAGCACCAGGCGACGATAGGGATATCCAACCGACTTTGTCCAAGCTCAAGCGCGTCGCGTTAGGGACAACGCCGCCACGCCGACCGAGGCGTTCGCGTTGCCCCCTGGCACGGACCGCAAAGACGTGGCCACGGTCCAAAGCGGACCGGTCCAACCTGGGCAAAGCTTCTCTGGGTTTGCATATCTCTCTCGCCGGCCTCGTCGCATGCCGTTCCCGGTTTGCACTTCCGCTTGCAGGGAGGGATTTTGCATGCGTGCCAAACCGCGTATTGGTCTCAATGCCGATTATCGCCCGGCCACGAAGGACGCCCCGGCCTACACCTTTCTCGCCGCCGGCTATTACAACGCGCTCATTCACTGCGGCGCGATTCCCGTCGTCGTGCCGCCCCTCGTCGACGACGCCGACATCGAAAACGTCCTCGACGTGCTCGAAGGCTTCGTCCTCGTCGGCGGGGCCGATCTCGACCCGCAAAACGACGGCTTCATGCGCCCGCCGTCCGTCCGCCCGCTCGACGGCCGCCGCGAGAAGTTCGATCGCCGCTTGATGGAACTGATCGCCAAACGACGCATGCCCGTCTTCGGTATCGGCGTGGGCATGCAACTCCTCAACCTCTCGCAAGGCGGCAACTTGCACTACCACATTCCCGAAGACTTGCCCAAGGCCCTGCCGCACAAGGACCCGCTCGATCCTGGCCATCGCCACGCCCTCGAAGTCGTGCCCGGCACGCTCATGGAGCGGATCTACGGCGACGGCGAGATCCGCGTCAACAGTTGCCACCACATGGCGATCGACGAAGTCGCCCCGGGCTTCCACGTCTCCGCCCGCTCGCCCGACGGCGTCATCGAAGCGATCGAGAGCACGACCGACGACTGGATCGCCATCGGCACCCAGTTCCATCCCGAATCCGACACCGCCTCGGCCCTCGACATGCGAATCTTCGAGGAGTTCATCTGCGCAATCACCGGCGAACAGCCGGTTGCCAAGCTCGTGGCGTAGTTTCTCGTCGAAACGTCGCGACAGGCGTCGCGGGTAAGGACGGACCCAAACCCGCGACGCCAGTTTTCATCAGGCGCGAAGCATGAGGGACGAGAAGCGGCGTTGGCAGTTTCGGTGGCCATCGAGAAACGGGCGGTATTTCTAAACGCAGAGGGCACAGAAGCTGGCACAGAGGAACACAAAGGATCAGTGATGAATGATGATTGATGAACGAGGAGCGATGAACGTTAAGAGCTTCCCGCAATCACTCGTCGCTCATCGTTCATCAATTATCACTGGCGCTTCTCCTCGGCATTTCTCCTCTGTGCAAACCTCCGTGTTCTCTGTGTTTAAGAAACCGCCTCAACACGGTCGATAGACAAGCGGCGAGAAGGGACTCATGTCCGCCGATTATTCTCACGATTCATCTGGCGACCGCCCCGCCTCGCTCCCCGTGTGGGCGCGCAGCGGCGACGTGCCGCAGCGGTCGGTGATCGGGGCGCACGTCTCGTCCGAATGTCGCCGCGTTTCGGTGGCGATCGTGTCCGTGCTCGGCCGCGGCACCGAAGCCCGCTCGCACGTCGTTGCTCATGCCGTCGAGTCGCTGCCCACCGAAGTCGCGACGCTCTATCGACAGATCGCTGCCGGCCGCGACACCCATCCCGGCGCGCCCGCCACGCTCGCCAATCATCTGGCGATTGCCGTCGCCGCGCTCGTACAGCGTTTGGCATCGCAGCACGCCGACGTTGCCGACCGCGCGTTGGCGATCGGCGTTTACGACCCCGGACTCTGGGATTTGACGACGAACCGCCGCACGTACAACGGCCTTTGCGACGCGGCAACGCTCGCCGACATGACGGGCTACCCCGTGATCGACGGTTTTCCCGCCCGCGATTTGGCACAAGGTGGTCTCGGCGGCCCAACGCTGGCAATTCCGCAGTGGATTTTGCTCCGCCGCGTCGATCGTCCGGCCGTGTTTATCGATCTGGGGCGCACGATTCGTGCGACCTACCTGCCCGCATTCGCGACGTCGGCCGCCAACCGCGCGCTCTCCTTCGACGTCGGCCCGGGCACGAGCCTGCTTGATCGCCTGGCCGAACAACTCACCTTCGGCGAGCACCCGTTCGACCCCGGCGGCAAGCTCGCTGTCCAAGGCCGCCGCATTCCCGACCTCGTCGAGCATTGGCTCAACGATCCGTACTTCAAGCGGCCCATCCCGCGCTGGCACCCGCTCGGCTGCCGCCACGAACAGGAACTCGGCGAAACTGTCAAAATGGCCATCGACTCGGGCTGGTCCGTCCGCGATCTCCTCTGCACCGCCTGCCACTTCATCGCCGAAACCACCGCCCGCGCCGTGCGCGACCGACTCCCGGCGAACGACGTCGAAGAAATCCTGCTCGCCGGCGGAGGCCAGCACAACGGCATGTTGCTTCGCGGCCTGGCCTCGAGACTTTCGGGACGCCACTTGACCCGCGTCGTCGACGAAGGACTTCCCGACGCGGCCATCGACCCCGCCGCCGCCGCGCTGCTCGCACTCTTGCACATCGACCACGCGCCGGCCAACCCCATGTCGCTCACCGGCGCCTCGTCGCCCCGCGTCCTCGGCCGCCTCACACCCGGCTCGCCCACCCGCTGGCATCGCCTACTAAGCGAAATGTCCGCCCACCGCCCGGCAATGATGTCGCTCCGCAGTGCGGTATAGAGGAAGGCAAAATGCAAAATGAAGAATGAAGAACGCGGAATGAAGAATGCCGCGTGGCGGTCACGGTTTCCCACGCACACCTTGACTGGCCCATCCCCACCCGCCATCCTGCAATTCTCATTCTGCATTCTTCATTTTGCATTTTGCATTCCCAAATGCTTTTCTCCGGCCCCGAGATCGTTGCGGAACTCACTTCGCTCGGCATCACCGATGTCGTCTGGATTCCCGACTCGGAAATCGGCCCCTGGGAAACGGCCCTCATCGCCGCACCGGACTTGCGGCTCATCCGCGTCTGTCGCGAGGGCGAAGCCTGGCCGCTCGCCGCCGGCTTGCACGTCGGCGGTCGCCGCCCGCTCGTCGTCATCCAGACCACCGGCATGTTCGAGTCGGGCGACGCACTCCGCAACGCGCTGTTCGATCTGCAATTACCGATCCTGGCGATCGTTGGCCATCGCAGCTATCTCGTGCCGAACTCGCCCGACTCCGCGCGCCGCTTCGCTGAGCCGATTCTCAATGCCTGGGGCGTAAACTACCGCCTCATTGCGTCGGAAGCGGACAAACCTCGGCTCGCCGAACACTTCCGCGCGTGCCTCGTCGCGAACCAGCCCGGGTTCATCCTCCTGGCCGAAGGGAGCATGTAATGGCCGGCAAGAACAAAGCGATGCCGCTCGTCGCCGCGCTTGAAGTGCTGCGCGACGTTCGCGGCGACCGGGCGGTCATTACGTCGATGGGTTCCGCCCGCGAATGGCCCCGGCTCTCGCAGCATCCGCTCGACTTCCACTACCTGCCGTCGACGATGGGCGGCGCGATTCCGCTCGCGCTGGGCCTCGCCCTCGCCCGGCCGGACCGAGAATTCATCGTGCTTGGCGGCGACGGCTCGCTGCTGATGAACCTCGGCTCGCTCGTCACGGTCGCGGCCTCGGGCGCCGCGAACTTGACGATCGTCCTTTTCAACAACGCGGTCTACGAAGTTACCGGCGGACAGGCCACCGCCGCGGGCGCGGCGAGCGCCGCCCACAAACACGTCGATTTCGTCGCCATCGCGGAACACGCCGGCATTTCGACGTCTCGCACCTTCGATGACCTCGATCGCTGGCGGCAAGAGGCGGCCACCTCGCTCGACCAGCCCGGCCCGCGATTCATCGAACTCATCGTCGCCCCCGTCGAAGGCGACTTCCGCCTCGAATCTCCCGGCCCAATCGCCCCGCGCCTCGCCGCCTTCCGCGCCGCGCTTGGGTAACTCACCCGCTCGGCTTCGGCCGCACCCACGTCTCGCCGCGCTTGTACCGCTTCGCCCGATCGACGACCACGGCGTCTTTGCTCTTCGCGATTACCTTGTCGAGCGCCCGGTGAAACTCTTCCTTGTTCGCATCGCGCAGCGCCCGATGATGCGCCAACTCGACGACCGACTCCGCGGCCGTTTCGGAAAGCTTCGCGTCGTCGACGTACGGCAGCACGTAGCGCAGCGATTCGACCGTCCGCACGGCCCGAGAGCGCTGCAACACGAGCTTTCGCTCGTCGTCCCGCTGGGCCATCTTCATCGCCTTGGCCAGCAATTCGAGCCGCTCCTTGTCCGTGCGTTTGTCCGCCAGCGGCGCCACGCGGATCAGCGCCCGCAGAGCCATCGTCCGCTGCTCCGGCGTTTCGGCTTTCGTTGCTAATTCCAAAATCCGCGCCGCGATCGACGCGTCGGGCCAGTTGCAAATTGCGCGAATGCCCACGTCGCGCTGCTTCGCGTCGGTGTCGGAAATCGCCGCCTCGATTCGCGCAAGCGCCGCCGCGCCGCCGATCCGCCCGAGCGTCGAGAGCATCGCGTCGCGATCTTCCGGCTTGAGTCCCTCCATCGCGGCAATCAGCGGTTCCGCACGCTTGTCGGGATCCGCGATCCGCTCGCAGACGAACATGACGGCCTTCTCCGCCGCCGCTCGCTCGGCATTGCTCGTCGCAGCCAGCACGCCCTGGACCATTCCGCCGACGTGCTCCGCAGATGCAAGCTCGCCGAGCGCCGCCATCGCCGCGGCGCGCACTTTTTCATTTTCGTCGACCGCGGCCGCCAGCAAATCGCCGACCGCCGCCTTTTCGCGCCGCGCGACGAGCACTTCGATGAGCGCCACCCGCAACGCCGGCTCGGCGGCCTTCATCTGGGCCGAAATCGACGCGCCCACCCCGTCGTCCGCGAGCCGCACGAGACTCTTCCGCGCCGCCGCAGCTTCCGGCTTGGCATCGCTCTTGAGCAAACCGACGAGCAGCGTCGCGTCGTCCGTCTTGCCGAGCGGCCCGAGCGCCGCAATCGCTGCGACGCGCACCGCTTCGTCTTTGCTCGCGCCGAGCAGTTCTACGACCGCGGGCCGCGCCGCCCGGTCGCCGCGATCCGCCAGCGCGGAAAGCAGCCCAACCTGTGCATCGGCCGGCAGCTTCGGCAACTGAGCGGCAAACAACTTCGTCGCCGCCTCGCCCTTGGCCTGCGTCCGCACTTGCTCCAGCCCCAGCGCGCGGATGTCCTTGTCCTTGTCGCCCAGCAACTCCACGACGACCTGGACTAACTCGGCATCGTCCTGCGCTGCGGCATGGTTGCGATTGCCGGCGCCAGCAATGAGCATCGTTACGACGAGCGTCAAAAAACCAAACCGCATCATTCGTATTCGCCTTGCCGAGTTGTCGAACGTCAAATACACGAGCACACGGCGAAACGGAGACTCGCAGTACGCCTCCGTCTCTCCGTGTGCCTCTGTGGTTGCACGTGTAAGCACGTGTAGGTCAGGCCAAGCGGCGTTCGGCCGCCCATTATCGAACGGCTCGATCCGCGCCGGCCTGACAGCACTCGCCGATTCAGGCCGGCGCGGACGACGTCTCGCATGAGCACAACGCCATTTGCCGCTTGGCCTGACCTACGGCGTCGCAATGGCGCCTACTCCGCCTTCGACCCCAGGCACGCCAGCACGCCGCGCTTGGCCGCTAGCGACACGTGCTTCGGTTGATCGTCGCCGGAAAGCGACTTGTAGATCGCCAAAGCCTCGGTCTTCTTGCCGGCCGAGACCAGGTTCTCCGCGCACGCGAGCTTCGCGTCGGTCGTCGCGACCTTGGCCTCGGCGTCCTTCGCGTCGGCCTTCGCCAGCGCCGCCGCGGCATCGCCGTTGCCGATCGAACCCAGCGCCGCCGCGGCGGCTTTCACCACCGCCGCGTCCGAATCGCCGACCAATCCGCCGAGCACCGAAACGCTTCCCACATCGCCGCGCGAGCACAGCGACGAAATCGCGCCGGCTTGCAAGGCGCCGCTTAGCTTACCCGCCGCGTCGCGCAGCGCTTCCGCGGCCTCGCCGGCAGGAATCCGCTCGAGCGCGTACCGCGCCATGTGCGACAACTCCTTTTCGCCCAACAGCGCCGCCAGCGCCGGCACGCACGCCGCCGAGCCGATCAGCATCAGCTTGCGGCAAACGTAATCCTTCGCCGACCGCGGCGCGTCGCTCGATAGCACGGCCGCAAAGCGTTCCTCCAGCTTCGCCCGCGCCCCCTCGTCGCCGTGACACTTCACGACGGCCTCGTCGATCGGCCGCAAGACCTTCGGATCGACGCCCCAATCGTATTTGTTCAGTTCATCGAACGCTTGATCCAACATATTAATAATCCTTGTTCAGGCAGAAACGTTCAATCCTCAATCCTCAATCCTCAATCCTCAATCCTTGCTCCTTGCTCCTCGACCCTACAGCACCCACGGCTCGCGCCGCGCCCGGTCGAGCTTGCGATTCGCCTGCTCGTCGCCGACGAACTGCTGCGCCTTGGCGTCCCACTTGAGCGAGCGTTCGAGCTTGTACGCCACGATGCCCATAAGCGGCACGACCATCGTGTTGATCGCCAGCTCGATGTCGCGGAACGGCCGCTCGCGGGTCTTCACGCATTCGATGAAGTCGCCGTAGATCCCGCCGCTCCCCTTGTAGCTCGGCACCGGCTTCGCCTCGCGCTTCTCGCCCGGCGTCCCAACGACCTGCATGTTCTTCGAGCCGGGCTTGTTGTGATAGATCGTGATCCCATTGTCGTATTTGAACGCCAGGAACTTCTTGTCCCCTTCGATGATGTATTCGACCTCGGTCGGCTGCTTCTCGCGAACGTCGACGGCAAACGTCGCCCCGCCGAAATGGTGCGCCCCCCAGTCGGTCATGCCGCCGCCGGAATAATCGAAGTACGATCGCCAGCTATTGCCGCTCGTGCCGAAATTGCCGTCGCAGCGATGATGGTTGTACGGAGCCCACGGCGCCGGGCCAAGCCACAAATCCCATTCCATGCCGTCCGGAACCGCCTCGGCGGGCAGGTTGCACGGCTGCGAAAGCGGGCCGACTTCGACGTTGATCGACTTGATCGGCCCAAGCTCGCCGCCCCAGCACGAATTGACGATGCCGCGGTAATCTTCGAGCACCCGCTGGCTACCGCCCGAAACCACGCGGGCATATCGCCGCGCCGCTTCCACCATCAGCGACCCTTCGCGGAGCGTCCGGCACTCCGGCTTCTGGCAATACACGTCCTTCCCGTGCCGGCAGGCCTCGATCACCATGATCGCGTGCCAATGATCCGGCGTTGCCACGTGAACCGCGTCGATATCGTCGCGGCCGAGAATCTCGCGGAAGTCGACGTAGCTCTTGCAGTCGGAGTTGTTGTATTTCTTGTTGACGTTGTCCTTCGCGCCTTCGCGTGCGCCCCGGCGAACGTCGCACGTAGCCACGTACTGCACGTCGCCGCGGCCAAGAAATGCGCCCTGATCGCCGCGGCCCATGTTGCCGATGCCGATACCGGCCATGACGATCCGTTCGCTGGCCGCGGCGCGATTGGCATTGCCCAGCGCGGCCGAAGTAATGACGTAGGGCGCGGCCACGGCGGCACCGGCCGCCTTGACGAACTCGCGCCGCGTGGGACTACGAAACGTACCCATCGTGTGATCCTCTCGTGCGATGGAAAATGAAAAAGGCGGGAAGGACGGTCCGGCGGGCCGGTGCGAAAGCCGTTCACGACTCCGCAGCCGGTAAAATCGCGCATTCTTTATTAACTCGCCGTGCCGGCCGTGTCTAGAGTTTGCTCCGTTTGCCCCCCGAGTGCGCCCGGATCGCTCTCGCACGGCTCGAAGGCATATATTTGTCCGCAATCATTGCAAGATGACGCACCTTGCCGCCAGCGGATAGATTATCCAGTCCCGCGCCCCGAGCCCCGAGCCCCGAGCCCCGAGCCCCGAGCCCCGAGCCCCGAGCCCCGAGCCCACCCATGCACCGCCTCACCGTGCTCTACGGCCACCCGACCGACCCGGCCGAATTCGACCGCTATTACCACGAATCGCACCTCCCGATTGCCCAGAGAATGCGGGGTCTCAAGGGCTGGACCATCGGCAAGTGCGAATCGGCCGTGCCCGGCGAAAAACCGCCGTACTACATGATCGTCGGCCTCTACGCCGACACCCGTGCAGACCTCGACGCCATCCTTTCTTCTCCCGAGGGCCAGGCCGCCATCGCCGACGTCCCCAACTTCGCGACCGGCGGATTTTCTTTCATGTTCGACGAAGAAATAGTTCTCATTCCGTGCTCTTTCGCTTAACCTAGGAACAACGCGGAACGGTCGCGGCGAGGCGATTCGTCAGCGCACCGGCTGCGCTTTTGGGCGCAGCCGCGGAATAGCCCGTACAGTCCGTCCCGATTCTTGCCGGGTTCGCAGAAAAACGTCAAAAACTGCGCACCCCCCGTCCCCTATCGCCGGTTACAATAGACCCTTGTTGCCCAACGCTCGCGATGCCTTGCAAGCGGCGAGCCGAAGGACGACCTTACCGTTGCCGTCCCGTTTCCGTCCCTTGGCGATTGCGCGAAGCCGCCATGCAGACCGTGCTGTCACCGCCGACCTCGCTCTGGTGTGCCGACGGCGTGTCCGTAAGCATTGACGGGCCCGGCGTGCAACAGGTATGTCAATTCGACAAGCCATTCGTGCTTCTCGGCGCGAGTTCGCAGTGCGACGTCGTGCTGCCGCTGCGAGACGACCTGCCCGTCGCGCTCTACCTGCACGTCACCGACGATGCCATCGCGTGGCTCGATCTCGCTACGCACTCGGGGCAATGGCGCTCGGGCACGTTCTACCGATCCGGTTGCCTCGTCTGGCGCGGCTATCACATCGCCCTCGAACGCATTCCGGCGATTAACCCGACGCCGCCACGCGAAGTGGAATGTCGCAGCATGACGCTCCCCGGCGACAGCCTCGCCGATGCGCCGGTCTTCGACGTCGAACATCACGGCGAGCGGATTGCCCGCGCAAAACTTACGAGCGCCGTGACGCTCGTCGGCCAGTCGGAGCGTTGCCGCCTGCGATTGCGCAATCGCCACGTGTCGCACGATCACTGCTTGTTCTACGTGAACGACCGCAGCGCCTGGGTCGTCGACCTGCTCAGCCGTGAAGGCACCTACGTGCGCGGCCGGCGCGTCGCGGCCAGTCCCGTTCTGGCCGGCGATGTCGTCACCCTCGGTAAGCCGAGCATGACGCTCGTGCGCTGGAGCCACGCCAAGTCGAAGTCGCACGCAACCGACGCCGCGTCCGATTCGGGCGTTGCCGTCAGCGCCGATAGCACGCCTGTGTTCGTCGTCGACGGCGGCTCGGACGCTCGCGAACCCGCGCCGTTCTCGGCGCCCGCGGCCAGCCCGGCCGTCGCCAGTGAACTCGCCGCCGAAAACCCAGCCGCCGAGAATTCCGCCGCCGCCGACCCGGCCTTCCAGCCGGATAACGGCGCGTTGCCGGCTCTGCCGAGCTTGACGCCGACGTTCACCGACACGACCGTCGATCCGCTCGCGCTGCGCGACACGGTCCTTGAGCCGCCGCCACCCCGCAACGGCGTATCGCAGCCGCCCGCAGCGCTGGCGGAACTTACCGGCGATCCGCGCGTTGCCGGGATTATCGATTCCGCACTCAGCGTCCCATCGGCAACCGTCAACCCACAGTCTTCGCTTCCCGATCCATCGCTCGATCGCTTGATCGTCCGGCACAAAAGGAATTACCGCCGCACGATGTTCCGCTGGTCGATCGCCAGCAGCGTGATCCTCGCCGCGTTTCTCTCGGCCGTCGTGTGGGGTTCGCGGAACCTGGATTTCTATTACACGGGTCCGGGCCTCGAAGCCGAGCGTCCCAATGTCGAGCGCGAGGACAACCCTCCGCCGCGTGAAGGCGCTTCGACCACGCGCGTACCATGGCCGGAAACCGCCCCAGCGCGCCGTCCCGCAACGCTTTCCGCGCAACCCAACGAGAGCGCGGCGTTGACGGTCTCCGCCGGCCGCCTGGAATAGTCGCCGGACGCTCGCGGCAATCGGCGGCATCTCTCGCCGCTGTCCGAATGGGCCGCCTCGAGGCGCCATGGCTTGCGCCGCGTGCCGCTGTCCGCTTCCACCATTGTTCCGTGTGCCACTGCTGGCTTGTCCAGCAGTGCGATTCGCGCTGCAACGTCAAACGTGCATCCTCACTGCTGGACAAGCCAACGGTGACGCCGCGACCGTGCCCCCGAACAAAGTTCTCCCCCGCGTCTTGACTTTGTTGACGGCCACACTCCCCGCTGGTAGGCTGTCGATCTCCTCAGACATTGTACGCAGCGATGGAATTCGGGTAACGCCAATACGTTGACACATACGATCGCGAGTTCGGCAGCTCCCCTGCGCCGTTTGGCCGCTGCCGCGTCGCGAACGAAGGGACGCCTCCATGTCGCAAGCGGCCCCGTCGCCCGACGCCCCTGGCACGCCCGCCGTGTCGCTAACGGCGTCGCGGCACTTCGCCGCCTGGCTCGCCGAGCAGCGGGTGAGCTTGGCGCTGACGACCTACCAAACGGGCAAGCTCTTTCTCGTTGGCCTGCAACCGGACGGACGGCTCTCCGTCTTCGAGCGGACCTTCAATCGAGCAATGGGCCTCTGGGGCGACGACCAAACCCTCTGGATGACCTCGCTCTATCAGATCTGGCGGTTCGAGAACGCCCTCGAACCGGGCCAAACCCACGAAGGCTACGACCGCCTCTACGTCCCCCGCGTCGGCTACACGACCGGCGACGTCGACGCCCACGACATCGCCGTCGACGCAACCGGCCACGCGGTGTTCGCCAACGCGCTCTTCAGTTGCGTCGCCACGGTAAGCGAGCGCTACAGCTTCACGCCCCTGTGGCGGCCGCCGTTTATCTCGCGATTGGCGGCCGAGGATCGCTGTCATCTCAACGGCTTGGCGATGCACGACGGCGCGCCGCGATTCGCGACGCTGTGCAGTCGCAGCGACATGGCCGGCGGGTGGCGCGACCGCTCGCGCGACGGCGGCTGCGTTCTCGATATCGCGACGAACGAGACCGTGGCCGGCGGCCTGTCGATGCCGCATTCGCCGCGCCTCGCCGACGACAAGCTATGGCTGCTCGACAGCGGCACGGGTTTTCTTGGGTACATCGACGTGAGCGCGCGCGTTAAGTCAAGCGACGCTCCGCGCGACGGCGGCGCGCAAACGAGTGAGTTTCAGCGCGTAACGTTTTGTCCGGGATATGCGCGCGGTCTCGCGCTGTGCGACGGATATGCCGTCGTCGGGCTGTCGAAGCTGCGGGCGAGCGAGACGTTTGCAAAACTCGCGCTACAAGACGCGCTCGCAGCCCGCGACGCCGAAGCCTGGTGCGGCATCGCCATCGTCAACCTGAATTCCGGCGACCTCGTCCACTGGCTGCGGCTCGATGGGATCGTCGCGGAACTGTACGACGTCGTGGTGCTGCCCAACGTAAGGCGGCCCATGGCGCTGGGATTCAAGACGGATGAAATCCAGCGGATTATCGATCTCGACTCGGGCGGCGCGAGTTAAGCGCGGCCGCAGTCGGGTTTCGCGGGACTGCGCAAGGAAACTCCGAACGTTGAACTCTGGATATGAAAGGCGGACATCATGGACCTCGCCACGACGCAACGCAGGACACGCAGGACAAGGTTGCATTCACATTCGGAGCTACGAAGGACTCGGCTCTCGCTCGAACACCTTGAGAGTCGGCAATTGCTGGCCGTCGTCGGCCCCACGATCGACCTTGCCAATCTCGGCAATCTCGGCTTCGCCATCGACGGCGCCGCGGCCAACGCTTTCGCCGGGTATTCCGTCGGTCCGGCGGGCGATGTCAACAACGATGGCTTCGCCGACGTCGTCGTCGGCGCGCACAATGCCACGATCGCCGGACGCACGCAATCGGGAGAGACCTACGTCGTGTTCGGCGCGGCGAGCGGAATTCCCGCCAGCGTCGACGCCGCCGCGCTCAATGGAACCAACGGCTTTCGCATTCGCGGCGCGGAAGCGTTCGACCGCTCCGGCTTTTCCGTCCGCACGGCCGGCGACGTCAACGGCGACGGCGTCGACGATCTGATCCTCGGCTCGTTCGACACGGCCCAGACCGCAGGGCTCGACCAGGTGGGACAAGCCTACGTCGTCTTCGGCCGCACCACGGCGTTCCCGTCGGTGATCGACCTCGCCTCGATGGGGTCTTCCGTCGGGTTTCAGATTCGCGGCGCGGCGGCCTTCGACAAGGCCGGCTGGGCCGTGAGCGCCGCGGGCGACGTGAATGGCGACGGCATCGGCGACGTGCTCGTCGGTGCGCCCGAGGCAAGCCCGAACGGCAACGTTCGTAGCGGCCAGGCTTACGTCGTGTTTGGGCGGACGACCGGCTTCGGCACGCTCGTTACGCTGGCGTCGCTCACCGGCGCCAACGGCTTCGTCATCAACGGCGCGGCGATCGGCGACTATGCCGGCGCGTCGCTGTCGAGCGCCGGCGACGTCAACGGAGACGGCTTCGACGACATCCTGATCGGCGCCTATCGCGCCGACCCCGGCGGACGCGATCAGGCGGGCCGGGCCTACGTCGTGTTCGGCAAAGCGAGCGGATTTGCGCCCCAACTCAACCTCAGCAGCCTCGACGGCGCGAATGGCTTCGCCCTCAACGGCATCGCGGCGAGCGACGCCGCGGGCCGAGCCGTCGGTCGCGGCGGCGACATCAACGGCGACGGCTACGACGACCTGATCATCGGCGCGTGGGACCATTCCGAGCCGGGAGAGGTCCGCGTCGGCGAGGTTTACGTCGTGTTCGGACACGGCGGCGCGTTTCCCGCCCAGATGGAGCTTTCGAGCCTGAATGGGACGAACGGGTTCGCGCTCGTCGGCATCGACCCGGCCGATCGCGCGGGACGTTCGGTCGACGGCGCGGGCGACGTGAATGGCGACGGCTTCGACGACCTCATCCTCGGCGCGGTCCGCGGCGATCCGCTCGGCCGCACCGACGCCGGCGAGGCTTATCTCGTCTTCGGCAAGGCCGGCGGTTTTGCCGCCGAGCAAAGCCTCGAAACCGTCGACGGCCTCAATGGCCTGACCATCCAAGGCGCGGCGGCCAACGATCTGGCGGGCTCGTCCGTCGCCGGCGCGGGCGACGTGAACGGCGATGGTTTTGACGACGTGATCGTCGGCGCATACTACGCCGATCCCGCGGGACGCTCGAACGCGGGCCGCGGTTACGTCTTGTTCGGCGGACAGTTCAACGACCTGGCGCTTGCCGTCGCGAACGTCGCGGCAGCGCCGGAAGGCCAGGCAAGCGCCTTCGACGTCACGTTCCAGAACTACGGCCACGCGCACACGCTCACCATCGACTGGGGCGACGGCAGCCTCGAACAAATCGCGCTCGGCGCGGCAACGTCCAGCGTCCGGCCGACGCACGTCTACGCCGACAACGGTTCGTACTCGGTGTCGCTCACGCTCGTCGACCAGCAGTCGCCGGAACGCACGGCGACGGGAGGCACGACGTTCGGCGTCGGCAACGCCGCGCCCGTGTTCGGCTCGATCGGTTTCCAACAGGCGGCCGAAGGCGCGCTCTACTCGCTGGCCGGAATCGCATTTACCGATCCGGGCTTCGACAACCCGTCTATGCCCGGCGGCGCGACGACGGAGACGTTCACGTATCAAGTCGATTGGGGCGACAACTCCGCTCCGTCGAGCGGCGCGGCGACCGTAACCGTCGCCGGTTCGCCCGGAGTCGCGACGCAAGGAATCATTCCGGCGACGCATCATTACGCCGACAACGGCGTCTACACGGTCAGCGTGACGGTGACCGACGACGACGGCGGCACCCGTTCGACCCAGTTCCCCGTGAACGTGACGAACATCGCGCCCGCGGTCATCTTGAACACGCCCTCCGCCGCTTCGGAAGGAAGCCTCGTGACGCTCTCCGCAACCGTCTTAGACCCCGGCTACGACAATCCCACGCACCCCAACGGCCCGACGCGGGAGACGTTCTCCTATTGGATCAACTGGGGCGACGGCACGCTGCCGGTCGTTCTGCCCGTCGTGACCGTTACGCCCGGCGGTCCGGGCGTGCCCACGACCGGCGAGTTTCAGGCGTCGCATCGTTATGCCGACGGCGGTTCCTACGGAATCGTCGTCACGCTCGTCGACGACGATGCGGGTTCGAGCACGCAACTCCGCACCGTGTCCATCACCAACGTCGCCCCGCAAGTGACGGCCGTCGGCAATCAAGCCGCCCTCCAAGGCATCGCGCTGTCGATCTCCGACATCGCCACGTTTTCAGATCCGGGATTTTCGAGCACGAGCGTTTCGCCGCCAAGCTCGGAAACGTTTATGTACACGATCGACTGGGGCGACGGATCGCCGCTCGACGCCGGCGTACCGACGATCGACGTCCCCGGCGCCCCCGGCGTGGCCACGCAAGGCTCGCTCGACGCAGTGCACGTCTACCTCGCCACCGGAACGTTTACGGTCACGGTGCGCGTCCGCGACGACGAGGGCGGACTCGGGTCCGCAAGTTTTCAAGTGACGGTAACGGGCGTGCCGCCCGTGTTGTCGGCAATCGACGACCGCACCGCGACCGAGGGCCTGCCGCTCGCGATCGCCGAGATCGCAACGTTCATCGACCGTGACGGCGGCGAGTATGCGTACACGATCGACTGGGGCGACGGATCGCCCGCGACGGCCGGCGACGTCCGCCGCGGCGAGACATTCGGCGAAGACCTCAATCGCACGAATCTCTCGGGCGGCGGCACGGCCAGCCGAATTCCCCATCCCAACGCCGACAGCGCGCGCAACGCGCTCGTGGGATTGGCCGCGAACGGCACGGCGACCGAGTCGTTCGAGAATCTGCCGACCGGCACGATCCTAATCCCGAGGTTCTTGAATCTCGGCGGGCAAACCGCGGTCCTCTCCGCCGGGCAGTCGATTCGCGCGCAGCCGACCGGCACGCTCAACGGCGCGTTTCCGACGACCGGCGACAAAATGCTGTTCGTCGACGCGGGGCCGATCGGTCCCGTGTTCTCGATCGACTTCGCACAGCCGCAGATCGGCGTCGGCTTCTACGTGACCGACGCCGAAAATCCAGGAAATATCACCGTCGAGTTCGTGCTCGCCGACGGATCGACGACGATCCGCCGCTTACTGCCCACGATGGCCAGTCCGACGCCCGGCAACAACAACGACGGCAGCGTCGCTTACTACGGCCTGGTCGATCCGAGCAATCCGTTCATCCGCTTCACGGTCCTTCGCAATCAAACGACCACGGACGGTTTCGGCATCGACGACATCACGCTGGTCCTGCCGGGCGAGACCGGTCCGGCGATCGCCGACTCGCTGTTGTACGTTTCGGACGTAAGCGCGGGCGCGATCCTTCGCGGCGTCGCCGGCGGTTCGCACACCTATGCGGACGACGGCGTGTACACGGCGACCCTGAGGGTGACCGATCCCTCCGGCGCTTCGAGTTCGCGTCCCTTCCAGGTGACCGTCGGCAACGTAGCGCCGACGCTCGCTGTTTCCGGCGCGGCGAACGTCAACGAAGGGACGGCGTATCAACTCACGCTTGGCGCAGTCGTAGACCCGGGATCGGACACGGTCAGCCAGTGGCGCATCGACTGGAACGACGGCTCGCCCATCGACGTGTTCACATCGCCGCCGGGAACGATCGCGCACGTGTTCGCCGACGGTCCCGAGGAACGGCTCGTTCAAGTGACGCTCGTCGACGAGGACGGCTCGCATCTCGCAGCGACGCAATCGGTAAGCGTCGCCAACGTGGCCCCGATCGTCGACGCGGGAAACGCCACGACGATCGACGCCGGCGCGGCCTTGACGCGCACGGGCACGTTTGCCGATCCGGGCAGCGACACGTGGACGGCCGAAGTCGATTACGGCGACGGGGCCGGTTTCGCACCGCTCGCGCTGGCCGCCAACAAGCAGTTTACCCTGAATCACGATTACCCGGCGCCCGGATCGCACACCGTGACAGTCCGCGTTGCCGACGACGACGGCGGCGTCGGAACGGACTCGTTTACCGTCACCGTCCGCAGCGGGCCGCCGACCGTGACGCTCAACCCCCAGATAAACGCCGGTTGGATCCAGCAGTTCGGCACGTCCGCAAACGAGGAAGGCCGCGCGATGGCAATCGACGCGGCGGGCAACTCGTACTTCGCCGGCTACACGCAGGGCGATCTCGTGGTGGCGAATCTCGGCTCGAACGACGTGATCCTGGGCAAGATCGATCCTGCCGGCAATCGCCTATGGACGATCCAGTTCGGCACGCCCGAAGGCGACGTGGCCCGCGGCGTGGCCGTCGACGCCGACGGGAACGTGTTTGTGTCCGGCGACACGATCGGCAGCCTCGGCGGGCCAAACGCGGGCCAGACCGACGCTTTCCTGAGCAAGTACACCGCCGACGGCCAACTCATCTGGTCCCAGCAATTAGGCTCTCCCGCCCTCGACGTGAACCGCGGCTTGGCGCTCGACGCGGACGGCAACGCATACATCGTCGGCGGCACGAACGGCGACTTGGGAGGAACGAACCTTGCCGGCACGGATGGTTACATCGCGAAATACGATACCGATGGAAACTTGCTCTGGACCAGAATCCTCGGCACGACCGGCGACAACGATAGCTTCTTGTCCGTTGCGGTCGATGCGGCGGGAAATGTCTACGGCGGCGGCGTGACCAACGGCGATCTCGCCGCGCAGAATGCCGGCGCGCTCGATGCGTTCGTCGCCCGCTACGACCGCGAGGGAAATCGCGTCTGGACCCGACAACTCGGCACGAGCGCGGACGAAATCGGGCACAACGTCCGGCTCGATGCCAACGGAAACGTGTACACCACCGGCACGACTAGCGGCAGTCTCGCAGGACCCAACCGCGGCGGAAGCGACTTTCACGTCCACAAGTTCGACCCGCAAGGGACACTGCTCTGGGCGGTTCAAGACGGAACCAGCGCCGCCGATCAGCAGCGCGGCCTGGCGGTTGACGCCGAGGGCAACGTCATCGTCGCTGGGTTCACTGCGGGGAATTTCGGCCGCCCGAACCTCGGCGTCAACGACCTGTTTCTTGCCCGCTACGACACCGCCGGCACGCGGCAATCCGTGCTCCAATTCGGCACGCAGGCCAGCGATTTGCCCTGGGGCGCCGCCGTCGACGCCGCGGGAAACGTCTATCTCGCCGCCATCTCGCAAGGAAGTCTCGCCGCCAACCATGCCGGCGGCTGGGACGTCGTCTTTGCCAAGCTATCCGCGACCGCGATCGCGACCGAAGGAACGCCGCTCGTCGCCGTCGACCTGGCAACCTTCGCCGATTTCGACTTGGGTAACTACACCTATTCGATCGACTGGGGCGACGGCACAAATCCCGACAACGGTTCTGTGTCGCTCACGTCTGGCGAGGGAGCCGTTTTCTTCGATAACGACGGGAGCGTTTATCGCGCAAATCTCGACGGGTCAAACATGCACGCGGTGTACGTTCGCCCTGCGGGCGTTGGAAATGAAGCATTCATTGACGTCGATAGAACGGCCCGAAAGCTTTATTATTACGGCACGCGAAATGGTTCGGGAATGATTTGGCGTAGCAACTACGATGGGAGTGACTTGGAATACATTGTTGAAGGGCCGCAAGTATCCACTGCTGATATCTATGGCTTCGCGGTATCCCCGTCCCGCGGTGAATTGTACTTTGGAGACCATCAACGCGGGATCCAGGTAGCCAACTTGGACGGAACAAATATACGTACGATCGTTGATCTTGGCTTGCAGTACACACACGACATTGAGGTGGATGTGCAGTCAGGGCTCGTATACTACACAAACGCCGATAGTATTCGACGAATGGACGCTGGAACTGGCGCTAACGACCAGCAACTCAAGAAGCTCGATGTGACCTACTCGAGTGTCCACATCGCGTTCGACTCAGCGAACGCCCAGTTTTATTTCACGGCCAGCAACATTGGACGCACGACTCCGTTGCTCGGTCGCGGCGACCTATCTGGCGACAACATAGGGACGTTCTTTCAGAATGTTCGCGCGTTCGATATCGAGCTAGATTCAACGAACTCAAAGCTCTATTGGAGTACTGCTACGCACATTCAGCGCTCTAATCTTAACGGCTCGGGTATCGAGGACATCCTGGCCCTCAATATTCCCGGCACTTGGAAGACGCTTAGCATCGCTCTCGACCCACTTGCTCCAATAAGTGCGATTGGCTTCGGCTCCTTGGACGGCCAGCACACCTACGCCGACGACGGGCAGTACCACGTCGTCGTGCGGCTGACGGACCCGACGGGGCAAACGTCCGTGCGGTCGTTCTTTGCCACCGTGGCGAATGCTTCTCCGACCGTGGCGCTTGCCGGCGATGCGGCCATCGACGAAGGAGCGGCGTACTCGCTAGCGGTCGGCCCCGTCGCCGATTCCGGCGCCGACACGGTGTCCGAGTGGCGCGTCGATTGGAACGACGGTTTGGTCGACGACGACGGCGTTCACGTCGGGGCGGTTCACGCGGTGACGGTAAACAACGTCGCCCCGAGCGTCGACGCCGGCGAAGACGTAACGACGGACCCCGGCACAACGGTCGTCCGCGGCGGCTCGTTCGACGACCCCGGCGACGACGCGTGGACCGCCGAAGTCGACTACGGCGACGGCGGCGGCTTCGTGCCGCTCGCGCTCGCCGCCGACAACACGTTTACGCTCGAATTGCAATACGCCACGCCCGGCACGAAGGCGGTCCAGGTTCGCGTCACGGACGACGACGGCGGCGTCGGCGTGGACTTGTTCCAAGTGATCGTCGAGCCGACGTTCCTCGTCAGCAGCCTCGCGCCGACGAGCACCGGATTCGTCGTGACGTTCGACCGCCCGGTGGACGCGAGCTCCGTCAATCTCTACGACGGTCCCGACGCGGAAGTCGAGCCGGCCGACGCGACGCTCGTCGGCGACGCGGTCGGTCCGGTTGCGGGTTCGCTCGTTTGGAATGCGGCCTACACGCAATTCACATTCATCAAGACCGGAGCGCCGCTGGCGGCCGACACCTATCGCGTGCGGTTGTCGAGCCGCGCGTCGGGGTTCGTCGATACGGCGGGCAATCTGCTCGACGGCGACGGCGACTTTTCGCCCGGCGGCGATTACGAGAATACATTTACGGTGGCGTCGGCAAACGCGCGGGTCGTGAGCTTGCCCGACTTTGCCCGCGGCCCGACGCAAGCAGTCCACGTGCCGAATACGTCGACGGGAATGCCGGTTCGCCTCAGCGACGGTTCGGGCGTGTTGAGCGTCGACTTGGACGTCGTCTACGACCCGGCGCTGTTGAACATCTCGTCGATCGCGCGGGCGGCGGGCGTCCCGACGAATTGGACCGTGACCGCGAACCTGACGCAGCCCGGCCGCGCGCGGGTGACCGCTTCGGGCGTAACGGCGCTCTCGGCCGGACCGGTCGACGTGCTGCGGATCGCCGCGACGGTCCCCACCGCCGCAGCCATCGGCGACGCCCAGATCGTGCGGCTCGAAAACGTGCGGGTCAACGGTGGGCTGATCGCGTCGATCGCCGATGCCGCGCTCCACAAGGTCGCCTTCCTCGCCGACGTCGACGGGAACTTCGCATACACGGCTTTCGACGCCGCGTTCATCTCGCGGGTCGTCGTCGGCTTCGACACGGGCTTCGACGCCTTCCCGCTCGTCGATCCGGTCGTCATCGGCAACTCGTCGGGCACGGGTTCGCTCAGCGGGCTCGACGCGGCTTACGTCGCACAAAAAGCCGTGTTCCTGCCGCGGCCCGAGATTCCGGACCTCCCGCCGAACTTGCCCGCGCCTTCGCCGGCGGCCGTCGATCCGGCGATCGGCGTGCCGGCCGCGGTCTTTGCGCAAGCGGGCGCGTCGGCGCACGTCCCCGTGACGGTCGACGACCTCGACGGCCTGTTCGGCGTGACCTTGCGGGTCAACTACGAAACGGGTCCGCTCGACCTCGCCAACGAGCAAGTCACGCTGGCCGCCGAGTTGGAGGCCGCCGGCTGGAGCCTCGTGCAAAACGTCGACGACTCCGGCGGCGTCGCGTACCTGGCGGCGTTCTCGGCGCAACCGGGCACGGCGGGCGCGGCGACGCTCGTGGACATGCACTTCAACTCGCTTGCATCGGCCGCCGGCACGACGCTGCTCGATCTGTCGGGTCCGGCGAGCGACGGCGGCTTTTCGTTCACGTACATCGACGGCACGCTGACGCTGACCGTGCCCGGCGACGTAAATCTCGACGGCGCCGTTGGACTTGCGGACATCGCCGCTGTGCAGCGCAATTTCGGCAAGCTGGTCGACGCCGCGTGGACGGACGGCGACTTGGACGGCGACGGCGACGTGGACCGAGCGGACCTGGCGATCGTCGCGTCGAACTTCGGCCGCCTTCCGGCGCCCGCCGCTCCGCTGCAAGCGCCGGAGGCCGTCGTAACCGCCGCGATTCGCCCGACGACGCTCGTGGCGCGGCGGAAGGCGAAGGCGCTGTCGCCGCGTGGCGCCGACGCGGTTCTGGCCGACGCGCTCTCGCACGAGGCGCCTGCGGCAACGCGGCGGGCATTAGCGCGCGCTGCGATTCGTTAGCGTAGCGGCGCGCGGACAAAGCACGTTGTCGGTATACTACGATTGTGCACGCGGCGCCCCGTCTGCGGCTTTAGTCGCGTGAACGGCCGGCAACGAATCGTCGTGCGCCGCGCAATTCCTGATCCTTCGGGAGCAATCTCCATGTCGGTCGATCGCAACGGCGTAGGTTCTGTGGCTTGCATTGCGCGTCGCGTCGTGCTGGCGCTGGTATGCGCCGCAATCCCAATCATGACCGGTCTTGCACGCGGGGAGGACGCTGCACAAGACGCCGCTCGCACGGCATCCAAACCGCAAGCACCGGCCGCGCCGCCCAAGCTCACGACCGATCCCAAAGCGAGCGAAGCAATGGTCGGCGTCGCCGCGATCGACGCCACCCCCGATTATCCGGTGCGGCTGAGCGGCTTCGGCGGGCGGCGGGCGGAATCCGACGGGGTGACGCACAAGATTTGGGTCAAGGCCCTGGCGATCGGCGACGACGCGAAGTCGGCCGCCGTTTTGATGACCGTCGACAACCTCGGCGTGCCCGACTGGATGTCGCGGCAAGTCGGCAAGCGTCTTCACGAGAAGCTGGGGCTCGATCCCCAGCGGCTGACCATTACCTACACGCACACGCATACGGCCCCGATGCTCCGCGGCGCGGCGGCCACGCTCTTCGGCGTGCCCATCCCGCCGGAACATCAAGCCCACATCGACAAGTACACCGAGCAGATGGCCGGCTGGCTCGAAGAGGCGGCGACCAAAGCGTTCGACGCGCGGGCTCGCGCGCGGCTCTCGTGGAGCGTCGGCCGGGCGACGTTCGCCCAGAATCGCCGCGGCGGCAGTGTCATCGACCACGATCTGCCCGTGCTGTTCGTTCGCGATCTGGACGGCAAGCCGCGGGCGGTCTACACGAGCTACGCCTGCCACTGCGTGACGTTTGGCCACAACAAAATCAGCGGCGATTGGGCCGGATACGCCGCCGAGACCATCGAGAAGCTGTTCCCCGGCGCGGTGGCGATGGTGTCGATCGGCTGCGGCGCGGATCAGAATCCAAACTCCGGCGTAACGAACGGCGACGGCGAGAAAGCGATGGCCCAAGGCCGCGAGATCGGCGAAGAAGTCAAGCGGCTCTCCGCGCTCCCCGCGCGATCGATCGCGGGCCGCGTCGACGTGCATTACAAACGGATCGACTTGCCGCTCGCTCCGGCGCCAAAACGCGAAGAATGGCAGCGCCGCGCGGCCGACGCGAATGGCTGGATCGCGCACCACGCGAAGACGCAACTCGCCCGTCTCGACCGCGGCGAGGCGCTGCCGACGAAAGTCGACTATCCCGTGCAAACGTGGACGTTCGGCGACGATCTGGCGATGGTGTTCTTGGCCGGCGAGGTCGTCGTCGATTATTCGCTGCGGCTCAAACGCGAACTCGACCGCTCGCGGGTCTGGATTCACGGCTATTCGAACGAGTATCCCTGCTACATCCCGTCGGAGCGCGTGCTGCGCGAAGGCGGCTACGAAGGCGGCGACTCGATGATCTATTTCGACATGCCGTCGCGATTCGTGCCCGGTTTGGAACAGAAGATCGTCGACGCGGTCCACGAGACGACCCCGGATGCGTACGACGCCGCGCACGACGCGACAAAGACGGGCGGCACGTCGCCCCGCTCGCCGCTCGAGTCGCTCGCGGCGATCCGCACGCGGCCCGAAATGACCGTCGAACTCGTCGCCGCCGAACCGCTCGTCGTCGATCCCGTCGCGATCGACTTCGGCGCGGACGGCCGGCTCTGGGTGGCCGAAATGCACGACTATCCGATGGGTGTCGACGGCAAGTACGCGCCCGGCGGGCGCGTCAAAGTGCTTACCGATACGGACGGCGACGGCCGCTACGACCGCGCGGCGACTTTTCTCGACGGAATCCCGTTTCCGACCGGCGTGACGGTCTGGCGCAAAGGTGTGCTCGTCTGTACCGCGCCGGACATACTGTATGCGGAAGACACCAACGGCGACGGTAAAGCCGACATCGTCGAGAAGCTCTTCACGGGTTTTGCCACGCATAACTATCAGGCCCGCGTGAACAGTCTCCAATATGGTCTCGACAATTGGGTTTACGCTTCGACCGGCCTGTTCGGCGGCAAGATCACCGGGTTCGCGGGCCAGCAAATCGACCTTACCAGCCGCGATTTTCGCATGAAACCCGACACCGGCGAGATCGAACCGGTGACGGGCCAGACGCAGCAGAGCCGCGTCCGCGACGATTGGGGCAACTGGTTCGGCTGCGACAGCGGGACGTTGATCCGCCACTATCCGGTCGTCGATCGGTACGTCGGCCGCAATCCGCAGTTTGCGCCGCCGGCGACGGCCGTCAACGTGGCGGACGACCCCAACGCGAACCGGCTCTTTCCGATTTCACCGCTCGTGACGTTCAAGCTGTCCGGCCCGCCGGGGTCCGTTACCGCCGCGTGCGGCTTGGGCATCTATCGCGACGAACTGCTGGGCGAGGAGTTCGCCGGCAATGCCTTCACGTGCGAACCGGTGTGTCAGGTCGTGCATCGTCTCGTCCTGTCGCCGCGTGGGACGACGTTCCGCGGCCGCCGCGCGTCCGAAGAACAACAATCCGAGTTTCTCGCGTCGAGCGACAACTGGTTCCGCCCCGTGCAAGCGCGGACCGGTCCGGACGGCGCGCTGTACGTCGTCGATATGTACCGCTACGTGATCGAACACCCGATCTGGATACCGCCGGACGTCGTGGCGGCCCTCGACGTGCGCGCCGGCGACGCGCTGGGGCGAATCTACCGCGTCTATCCGAAAAACCGCCGCCCGCGGCCGATCGTCCGACTCGATAAGCTGGACGCCGCGGGGTTGGTTGCAGCGCTCGATTCGCCCAACGGGCCACAGCGCGATTTGGCCCAGCGAATGCTCGTGGATCTGGGCGATCGCACGGTCGCGCCGCAGCTCGAACGCCTCACCCGAGAAAGCCGGCGAGCGCAGGCGCGCTTGCAGGCGCTCTGTGCGCTCGACGGTTTGGATGCGCTCGCCCCAGGAACGGTCGAGCGCGCCCTCTCCGATGAGCACGCCGGCGTGCGCCGCCACGCGATTCGTCTCGCCGAACGTTTCGCCGAGACGCCGGGCAGTCCGCTCGCCAAACTCAGCGCGATGACCGGCGATGCCGACGACCAGGTCCGGTTGCAATTGGCGTACACGCTCGGCGAGTTCCCCGGCGAGGAAGCGGCAACGGCGCTCGCGACGCTGGCTACGGCGCGCCGCGACGACGCATATCTCGTCGCCGCCGCCATGTCGTCGCTGCGCCGGGAGAATGTGCGGCCGTTTGCTCGGCGCGTGCTCGCGATGTCGGCGTCGCGGGGACAAGAACCGCCCTCGCAATTGCTCTCCGCGCTGCTCGCAATGGATTTCGCGGCAAGCGACTCGGCGTTTTGGGTGGAGATGTTGCACGCAGCGGCAACCGACGGCGAGCGGCCGCCTCGCGAGTGGCAGTTCGCGGTGCTGGCGCAACTGCTCGCGGCTCGGCAGCGGAGTGCCGCGACGAAGAGGCAGGAGCTCGCCGCCGAAGACGAACGGCGCATTGCAGATCTGCTCGCCGCGGCGCGAAAGCTCGTCGCGGCCGAAGACGCGGAGGCACGCGATCGAATTGCCGCGTTGCGATCGCTGGGAATCGGCGAAGATCCCGCTCTCCCGGCCGACCGCGCGTTGCTCGCCGAACTCCTGTCGCCGCGTGCAAGCGCCGAAATCCAACTTGCCGCCGTGGCGCAGCTGGCGTCGGTGGCCGGCGACGATGCGCCGAAACTGCTTCTCGATCGCTGGTCGAGCCATTCGCCTGTGGTGCGCGCGGCGATACTCGATGCGCTCCTCGCGCGATCGGCCGGACAAGCGGCCCTGCTCGACGCGCTCGAACGCGGGGCGATCGCTGCAACCGACTTTGACGCGGCCCATCGCCAGAGATTGCTCGAAGCGGCCGACGAGTCGGTGCGCTCTCGCGCTGCGAAGCTGCTGAGCCAATCCGCAACCGCCGACCGCAAGCAGATTCTCGAACGATACGCGTCTGCCGCGGCGGCCGGCGGCGCGGCGTCGCGCGGGCAAACCGTGTTCGCCAAGACGTGCGCCACGTGCCATCGGCTCGGCAACCTGGGCGTCGCCGTGGGACCCGACCTCGCGCCGCTTGCCGGGAAGCCTCGCCAAACGTTGCTCGCGGCAATCCTCGATCCGAACCAGGCCGTCGATCCGCGCTACGTTAGCTACCAGGCGCTGACCGACGGCGGCCTGATGATCGGCGGGTTGCTGACGAATGAAACCGCAACGAGCGTCGTGCTTACCGCCCAAGACGGCAAACAGCACACGCTCCTGCGCGCCGAGATCGACCAGTTTCAGTCGACCGGCAAATCGCTGATGCCCGAAGGGTTGGAACGCGACATTACGCCGGCACAGATGGCCGACCTGCTGGCGTTTCTCGCCTCGGCCGCCGCGCCGCCGAAAGCGTTCGCCGGAAACGCGCCCGTGACCGTTCGGCCCGACGCGACCGGGATATTGGAACTGTCGGCCGAGAACTGCGAAATTCGCGGACCGGAACTCGCGTTCGAGAGCCCATTCCGCAACCTCGGCATGTGGCATACGGCCGACGACTCGGCTACGTGGACGATCGAGCTTGCCGCCGCGGGACGTTACCTCGCGTTTCTCGAATACGCCTGCGACGACGGCGCGGCGGGGAATGCGCTGCTCGTCGAGTCGGCGGACGAACCGCTCCGCACGCGAATCGCAGGTACCGGCGCGTGGAGCCGATATCGACTCGCGAACATCGGCGAACTCTCGCTATCCGCGGGCACGAGCACGATCCTCGTGCGCAGCGACGGACCCATTCGCGGCGCGCTCGTCGATTTGCGCACGCTCCAACTCGTTCCGCCCGAGGGGAAACCCCGAACGACGTTGGCGCAAACCGCGGCGGCGCGGCCGGTAAAGGAAATCGCCGCACTCGTCCTCGACGACAAAACGCCCGCCGCCGAGCGCGAGCGGCTCGTCGCGGAAAACGTCGAACGGGCGGCCGCATTGATTACCGCCCTGGCCGACGGCTTGCCCGCCGATGCTGGGGAGAAGTCCGAGGAATACCGCCGCATCCCGTGGATCTGGCGCGTGTCGATTGCCACCGGCCGCAAGAACGACGCGCGGCAGTTGAAAGCGGTGCTTGAAGCGTCGCTGCCTGGTGACAAGGAACCGCTCCGCGACTGGCAGGCGGTGGTCATCGGCGGTGGCGTGGTCAACGGGATTTCGCAGGCCGGAGTTTGGCCGTGGCCGCGAGTGAAAGAGATCCTCGGCGACGACGCCGCGCTTGCCGCGCGCTGGCGGAGGTCGATCGAACTCGCCGCCGCAATGGCCGACGACGAGCGCATCGCCAAGGGCACGCGCTACGACGCTTTACGGATGCTCGGCTGCGATACGTGGTCAAGCCGCGGAACGCAGATCGCCAAGTATTTGACGAAAGGCGTGGACGACGAGTTGGCAATGGGCGCCGCGAGCGCCGCCGGCGACATCGACGAACCGCCCGCGGCAACGGCGCTCCTGGACGCAGTGCCCCACCTGTCGCCGGGCAATCGGAACTTCGCGCTCGATGCCCTGTTGCGCAACTCGGAGCGGGCCAAGCATGTGCTCGAACGCGTTGCCGCGGGACGGCTGAGCGCGGAGACGCTGGGAGCGGCGCGCGTGACACGGCTCAAGAACCACGACGATGCCGAAGTGCGGCGACGCGCGGCCGGAGCGTTTTCGCGGCGGTAGCGGTCGTCCATCCGCGCTGGGTGGTCGTGCCCGGGGTCAACCGATTCGGGCGGCTGGCGCGATTCCGCCGGCAATTTCGCCCTAATCGGTGAGTCCGAACGGCGGAAAATCGCGCTTGATACCTTCGGGGGAGCAATTTTTAATGGGACGCAATTCCAAGGGTCGGTCGCGGCGCGATTGCCGGCGGCCGGCTCGGTTTGCCCCTCGGAGTTAGGAGATTCGGCGATGCGGGCGAAAGCGTTTGTCCTGGCGGTGGTTGTAGCGAGCCTCGTGGCGTTCGTATCGGCGACGTTGGCCCAGCGTCCGGACCGGCCGCGGCCGAATCAGGGTCCGCGTCAGCCGAATCGGGAGAACCAGGGCCCCGCCAAGGGCGAATTGCCCGCCGACGAAAAGCTGATGGGCCTGTACCTGAATTTCGTCCGCGACGCCGAGAAACTGGCGAAAGATTACGAGGCGGCCGGAAAGACCGAACAAGCCCGCGGCGTTTATCTCGAAATCCTGAAGTTCGCCCCCAACTACAAGCCCGCCAAGGACAAGCTCGAACAGTTTCGCGAGAAGGAGGAGACGGCCGACAAAAAATCCGTCGAAGTACACGCCAACCAAGGCTGGCAAGAGACGGGCATCACCACGGTTCCCGGCAAGCTGCTCACCATCACCGCGACCGGCACATGGACGTGCAAGATCAACCAGGAGGTCGGCCCCGAAGGCTTGCAGGTGTCCGAGCAATTAAAGGACTGTAACGTCGGCTCGCTCGTCGGCGTCGTTGTCCCTCCGCCGGAGAAAGACGCCTCGGGCCGGACGAAGGACGTCGTTCTCCAGCCGTTCTCGGTCGGCGCCGAAAAACAGTTCACGCCCTCCATCGCCGGCAAACTGATGTTCCGAATCTACGACATCAAAACGGCCGACAATTCGGGCAAGCTCAAGGTCGAGGTGATGGGAACCTTCGAGCGAAAATAAGTGTCCTACCTCGCGGCGGCGCGCCGGGCGGTGCAGTAACGCGATCGTCCCGCCGCGGCTCGCGGACGAATGCTTGCCACTGGACACCCGTGCGGCCGATTGCTATGGTTGAACGGCGAGCGGGAGGCGGTCCGGCGCGGTGCGTCGCACGAGCACAAGGAAGAGACCACCCGCTTTCCGGGCGATTAGCCATCGCCCGAATTGTCCAAGGGCGGCTAGCTCAGTTGGTTAGAGCGCCATGCTCACACCGTGGAGGTCACAGGTTCGAATCCTGTGCCGCCCATTTTAAAAAAGGGGGGGGCGGTTTATGTCCAATCGCCTCCGTGGTAGTCTAATTGCGCATACGTCGTAATGGATGAATGTACGTGGCCTACCAGATCGACAGCCGTTTGCACCGGAGGTTTATCAAAAACGTGAAATCGCGACGCGCCGTAATGAGACTCACGCAGGCCGAAATCGCGGCAAAAATACGTATTTCGCAGTTGGCTTACGCGCAAATCGAGTGTGGCCGCAATACGCCGACCCTCGAAATCGTCGAGCGCGTTGCCAAAGCGCTGCGCGCGACGCCGCTCCAACTACTTGACGCGAACGAGCTTGTGACTGTTTCCTGAAAAATAGCGCATCGGCGATCGACACGTTACTAGCTATACGTCATGATCCGCTCGCTACTTCGGTAGTGGGCGTTTCTTTTGGTTCCTTCTGAACCGCAAAGCGACGCCGAATCGGGAATCAAATTCGGCATGAAGTCGCGCAGAGACGCGGATCTCGTTCAGAAGGGTTCCGAACATGATCGCGTTCATACGTGGCCGCGACGGGAACTTATTCGCCCGCACCGGTCACATCGCTCGCGTCGAAGCGCTGGTCGACTTGGACGTAGCCCACGGGGCGACAGTCGAGAAGATCAGACTTCGCGATCGAGTCCTTGCCCACGACCGATCGCAATGCCATTCTCCGTCGCGTGGCGAGTGAGTTACTGCCGGCTCGCAATTGCCCTCTATTCGTTCGAACTGTTCTTGCACGGGACGAGATGGGCGACGTCATGGTTGCCCGCCATTGGGCGCGGTCCTCGCAACGTGGTCTTCGTACGCTTGGCCTTCAACGCCGACGATATGGCGATCATCGCGGTTGGATCGCCCAGAAGTCCATCGACCTCGGCGGCATTGCGGCGCTTGACGGTCGTTCGACGACCGGCCGCGAGGCGATTGGCCTCTGCGCCGCCGACACGCGGGCGCTGCACGAGCGTTGCGGCAGCCGCGGCGGCAAGCGGCGCCTGGTCGGGGTCATACCTCCCGTAGTTGAGCGCCAAGAGCGCGACGTCGTTCCGCGTCACGGCGCCGTCGCGATTGAGATCGCCCTCGCTGCGCGTCGCGCCGGCGGGCGTTCCCAACATCCGTTGAACGATGGCCAGATCGGCAAGATCGACGCGGTCGTTGCCGTCGGCATCGCCGGCGAACAGGTCGCGCTCGCCCGGCGAGTGCGATTCGCGGCTGGCGCGCCAACCGGATGCGACGTTCCAATCATGGAGCGGGCCGGCCGGATCGCGGCGAACGAGCGAACGCCCGCCCGCCGCCGTCGGTTTCGCCGTACCAGGCGTCGTCGTAAGCGAAACTCTGGATCAGCTCGCCCGCTCCGTCGACGAGGGTGATCGTCTCTCCGTCGTTTGCCAGTTGCGTTCCGCCCGAGAACGGCCCGACGACGTTCGTCGCCCACGGATACGCAGCGGCGAACGCGGCCGGGTCGCGGGCGACGACGATCCGTTCGCCGCTGGCCAGGCTGCCCGAGGTGAACGCGAAGTCGATGCCCGCAGCGAAGCGGACGCCGGCAAGGTCGACCGATTGGCCGTTTACGTTGACGATTTCAATGAACTCGGCGGCGTCATCCCCGGCAGGATTGTACATGATCTCGTCGACTCGCAACGCTTCTTGCGGAGGCACGCCGGCCGTGGTCGACACCGCAATCGAGTCTTCGCCGGTGAGATTGCCCCACAGATCGAAACCCTGGAACGTCAGCGTATTGGCGCCGTGATGCAACGGCACGGCCACTTGCCAGGTGTCGGCGTCGATCCACGTGACGTCGAGCGGCTCCGGCCGCCCGGCGAGATACAAGTCATACACGCGGTACCAGGCATTGCCTTGGAGTACCACGCTGCTCTCGTCCGTGGCGAAGTCGACGCCGCCGTTGGTGACGATTTCGAACGGAATCTCGACGGGAAGTTGGCTCAGGATGTAGTTGCCGCGGTTGACGATGTAGCTCTTCGGCCCGTTGAAACCGACGCCGGGAGCCAGGCCGGAATAGTGGTTCACCCAATAGGTCATGTAGACGTCGTTGAACGTCGATGAGATCAGGTCGTGGTAATGCGCGTAGTATTTGCGGAGATTGCCGGGAAGCTGCGCGACTTTCGCCCAATTCACCACGCCGATGATCGAGCCGTTGATTGGTTCCTGGTACGACTCGTCGATGTCCCAAAGCAAGGCCAGCACTTTGTCGTCGGACGGCCGGACGTAGACGATGAGATTGTGATTCCAGCTTCCGGGCGGACCGCCGGGCTGGCTGTA
The DNA here is from genome assembly GCA_003576845.1 of Planctomycetota bacterium. Lineage (GTDB taxonomy): Bacteria > Planctomycetota > Planctomycetia > Pirellulales > PLA5 > PLA5. The sequence continues at coordinate 9,182 of QEVJ01000050.1, read as the reverse complement.
GAAGTCGCGGTTTCCGAGTATCCGCGGCACGGTAAATGCGCGCAGCCATTGGTCGACGTCCATGATTTCGCTCGTGGCGGCGTCGAGCGCGGCGCCGGTGAGGCCGAACGCTTGATTCAAGTCGATAATTCGCGAGTAGTCGTCGGCATCGCGATGGTTTTCGGTAAGCCAGTGGACCCGATAGACGTCCTCGTCGTCGCCATAGTCGGCGATGTCCGTGTTGAGTTCGACCGGATGCCGATAGCGCTGGGGAATCTTGAAGCCTTCCGGACCGCCGGTCGTCGTTGACGGGATATAGGTCAATTCCTTCTCGAACGCGGCGCCGTCGCCGCCATTCTCGTATTGCGACGACAGATATTCATCGCCGAAGCCGGCCAGCCGCATCTGCGCCACGCCGGTCCGGCCGGCTGTGGGGCTGATGAAGTACGTCAGATCGTTGTACTGGGCTGGAATGTCGCCGGCGTGACGAACGAGCGTCAGAGCGAAGATCTCGTTGACGTTATTGCGGTCGATAGTGACCGTTTGATGGACGCCGGGCCGCGATCCGATGCTCGTCGGCGCGGACAACTGGGGCATCGAGGTCGACCCCGCGCCGAACCCAAGCCGCAAGATCGAGGTGCACCAGTGGATGCTGATGAAACACGGCATCTACTTTCTGGAAAACCTCAATCTCGACGAGTTGGCCGCGGACGGAGTTCACGAGTTCGCCTTCATTTTCGCGCCGTTGCGGCTCAAGGGAGCCACCGGTTCTCCGGGAAATCCGATCGCCGTGCGTTAAACCGTGAGGCGTCGTCCATGACATCGCCGATTCGCGCATTCCGCGAAAAACTCGACGCCGGCAGGCTCTGTCTGGGCGCGGCGGTTACGCTGAGCGACCCAGCCGTTACCGAAGCGCTCGGCCCGCACGTTGATTTCCTGTGGATCGACCTGGAGCATTCGCCGATGTCGCTCGAAGCGATGCAGGCGCATCTGATCGCGGCCCGAGCCACGGCGACGCCGGCGCTGGTCCGTGTGCCGCAGTGCGACGTGGCCTGGATCAAACGCGTGCTCGATGCGGGCGCCGACGGAATCATAGTGCCGCAGATCCGTTCGGCGGCCGAGGCGCGAGACGTGGTCGCCAATTGCCGCTACTTCCCGCTCGGCAGCCGCGGTTACGGCCCGCGCCGCGCTGCGCGATATGGCCAAACGAACCCGAGCGATTACCTTTCGGCGGCGAACAACGATCTATTCGTGACGGTGCAGATTGAGAATGTCGCCGCGGTAGCCGAAATCGACGAAATCGTCCGTATTCCGCACCTTAACTCGATCGCGCTGGGACCGTGGGACTTGTCGTACTCGATGGGTTCGCCCGGGGAGGTGACGGCGGGCGACGTGTTGGCGACGCTCAAGCGCGTGGTGGCCGCGGCGCGGGCGGCGGGGAAAAATGTCGGCACGGGCTGCGGCAGCGATCCGTCGTTCGCGGCGGCGGCCGCCGGCTGGGGCGTGCAATGGATTCAACTCGGCGGCGACGTCGAGTATTTGCAGCACGCCGCCCGAAACGTCTTCGAGCAAACCCGAACCGCGTTGCGCGCGCCGCAAGGCGAACCGTGAGCTTCCGCCTGCGCAACACGGCTTACCGCCGCTCCCAGGCTTCGACGTTGAATCGCAGCGCGTTGCGCAAATGATCGCGGATCGCTTTTGCCGCCTGCTTGGCATCGCGTTTCCGAAGCGCGGCAAGGATTCGCAGATGCTCCTCGAACGATCGGCTCGATCGTCCGTAACGGAAGCCCACCGTGGTAATGAGCAGCGCCTTGCGGATCAGCGGCTCCAAAGTTTCCGAGAGAATCTTGTTGCCCGACGCTTCGCACAGCACCTGGTGAAAGCGGTAATCGGCCTGCCGCCGGTCGAACACCGACGCATGTTCGCCGAGGGCCATCAGCCGCTGGGTGTCACTTTCGAGTTGGTCGAGCGCCGCGTCGGTGATCCGTTGCACGGCGGACTCCACCGCCAGCGGTTCGAGCATCAGCCGAATCTGGTAAACGTCCTTGAGATCGCGAGCGCCGAGCATCGACACCCGCCAGCCGCGGCGCGGAATCCGCTCGAGCAGGCCGTCGGACCGCAGCCATTCCGCCGCGCGACGCACCGTCGCCGGGTTCACGCCGAGTTCTTGCGCTACCGGCCGCTCCTTGACGACTTCGCCGGGCTGAAATTTGCCGCGCAGGATGCGGTCGAGCAGCATCTCGTAAGTCGTTTCCGTCTGGTTGGAGAACTCGAAGCTCGGTTCCGCGATCACCTTGAGCTTGGTCGGCAACGCCGCCACGACCGGGTGCCGCGACTCGTCGGGCTTGACGTAACCGGCGTCAATCAGCCGTTCGATCGCCTTGTTGACGGTTGTGCGACTGACGGACAGCGACTCCGCGACCGCCCGGGCGCTAATTCGATCGCCGACCGCCAGCGACCGCGACGCCAATTGGGCCGTGAGGTACTGATAGACCCGGTCGTTCAGCAGATTCCGCGATGCGGCGGGCATGGAGGACAACGTGTGGGGTCGTAGATTCCGCTGGGAGGCCGACGATGCGGCGTTGGCGCGTCGCCGCGCCGACGGTATCCGGTCGCACGGGGCCAATTTCTCTAACCTTAGCACCGGCACGGCGTTCGGTAAACTTGCGCCGAGAGCCGAGAAGCAATTTCGCGGGCCGGAATGATTTTTAGTGCTAAACGTGCATTTTAGCGCGTTAAAAGCTTGTGGAAACTCGCCCGTCGGGTTAGAATCGACTCCGCGTCGCGGATCGGCGTCGGCAACGCCCCTGCCGGCCCGTTCCTGCCGTCAAGGTGTTTCCCGAGTTCTCATGGAGCCGCCCGTGCCAAATATCGGCGCTAGCACGTTGGAGGCGTGGGTGCGCGCACTCTTTCTGTCGGCGAGAGCGCCGGAGCATCACGCGGCACTCGTCGCGGCACACCTCGTCGAGGGCGAACCTCGTCGGGCACGACTCGCACGGCGTCATTCGGGTGGCCCAATGTCTCGACGCCATCGAGAACGAGCATCTGTTGCCCGCCGCCGAGTGCGCCGTGACGGTGGATCACGTCTCGTCGACGGTTCTGGACGGGCAGCGCGGCTTCGGGCAAGTGGCCGGGCAGCGCGCGATGCACCTGGCCGTCGAAAAGGCCGCCCGCAGCGGCGTCGCCGCGGTCGCCGCCAGAAACTGCTATCACTCCGGCCGGTTGGGAAGCTACGCCGCCTGGGCCGCGAAACGGGGCTTCGTCGCCCTGGTGATGGTCAACGCTGGCGGCGGCGGGCAGACAGTGGCCCCGTTTGGAGGACTCGCCCGCCGGCTGGCGACGAATCCGATTGCCATCGCCGCGCCGTCCAATGGCGACTTTCCCGTGGTCCTCGACATCGCCACGAGCGTTGCGCCGGAAGGCAAGGTTCGCAGTTGCCATCAGCGTGGCGAACCGGTTCCGTCGGGTTGGATCGTTGACGACGAAGGCCGTCCGACGACAAACACGGACGATTTTTACTCGGCCGGTGGCGCCTTGTTGCCGCTCGGCGGTTCTGCCGGCCATAAGGGCTTTGGCTTGGCACTCTTGATCGATATTCTCGCCGGGGCGCTTTCCGGGGCGGGTTGTTGCCGCGAGGAAGTTGTCGACGCGCGCGACGGCATGTTGGTCATTGCCATCGACATTGCGCGCTACACGTCGCCGCAGGCGTTCGGCGAGCACGTGCGGCGGTTGATCGGCTACGTGAAAAGCTCGCCGACCGTCCCGGGCGTCGAGGAAGTGCTCGTGCCCGGCGAACTCGAGCATCGCTGTCAGATGATTCGTTCGCGTCACGGCATACAAGTCGACGAGGCGACGTGGCTTGCCTTGGAAGCGGCGTCGCGTGCGCGCGGCGTGGCAGCGCCCAAGCCTAGCAAGTCGATTCTGGCCGGTCCTCATGTCGCCGCGGATCGTTCGGCTGCCGAAGGCGCGGCCGTCGATCCGATGACCGCCGGCGTCGTCACCTAACGAGCATTCGAGTCCGCCACCCGCGGCGGCCGTCGCGTCGCCCTGAGAGGAGCTTCAGGATGGACAAGCTGATCATCACGGTCACGTGCGATTCGACGATGGCCTATCCGAGCAACCCGCATAACCCGACGCCCAAGGGTTACGACGAGGTGGCGCGGGAATACGTGCGCAGCGTCAACGCCGGCGCGAGCATCTGCCACTTGCACGGTCCGTATACGATCGACGAACGGATTCAAGCCGACGGCACGCGGCTGTCCGATCTCGATATTCCCGGCTGGGCCAAGCTGCGCAAGGACATTCTCGGCGGTTGCACAACGAAGCCGATTATCCAATACGGCATCGCCAACGGCCGCTTTCCGCAGCGCAAGGTACTGATGGCCGAGCAAAAACCCGACATGATCTCGACGTGCTTCAATCCGCACGACGAGTGTTTCGACTATGAGCCGGGCCGCGAGCCCATCGAACTTTACGGACTGCACAATCGGCCGGAACTGGAGGAGTACTGCCGGGCAACGGCGGAGTTGGGCGTCAAGATCGAGGCCGAGTGCTTTCATTACGGCGGTGTCGGGAACGCACATCGGATGGTGCAAAAAGGCCTGCTCAAACCGCCGGTGTGGATCACGTTTTTCCTCGGTTGGCGCGGCGGCAGTTACACGCCGCCCACCGCCGAGGCGATGCTGTTCAACCATCACCACTTGCCCCGCGGGTTCATCTACAACACGAGCGTGATGGACCCCGAAGAACAGTGGAAAGTCCTTGCCGTCGCGATCGATTCAGTTGCTGCGCGCGGCGGGCGTGCGGACCGTGGCGGTGAGCCGCAGCATGGAGAGTCTGGAATTGGCCGTCGAAGCCGGGGCGGAAGCCGGCGTTTGCGCCGGAGAAACCGACGCCGCGGAGCGGATCCGTGAGTTCGCGGCACGCGAGCGCAACGGCGTGCACTGCGCGTTCGAGATGGTCGGCCTTGCGCGTACGATGGAACTGGCGGCCAATGCCGTGATGCGTGGCGGCAGAATTGTCGTCGTTGGGGAAGAGGTCGAGTTTCCGGCGATCGACACGATCCGCATCGCCCAACGCGAATTGCAGATCCTCGGATCGCGCAACGGCGGCGTGCAAGACGCAGTGGACGCGCTCGGCATGATAGCGCGGGGAATCATACGTCCGCCGATCGCGGCGCGGTTTCCGCTGGCGCAGATCAACGAGGCGCTGGCCGTCGTCCGCACGGGGTGCGTCCACGGCCGCGTGATCGTGGACGTCGGCGGCGCCGGCACCGAAAGAAGCTGACGCGCGGCAACGGCAAGGCAGCGCGCTCCTTATTCCCCACATCGAAAGCGTCATGGGAGACTCACGAGCCACCACCGTCCGTCCCGCACCGCGCACATTAGGGGCGATGATGCTGTCCATCGGTCCGGGCATCGTCGTGGCCGGCTCGGTCATGGGTTCGGGCGAGCTCATCAATACGCCGCTGCAAGCCGCAAAGTTCGGCTTCGTGCTATTGTGGGCGGTGGTGCTTTCGTGCGCGATCAAGTACTTCCTGCAAGTGGAGATCGGACGGCATTGCATCGTGCACGGCCGCACGACCGTCGCGGCGCTCAACCAGTGTCCCGGGCCGAAATGGCGCGGCACGTCCTGGATCGCCTTGATCTATCTGGCCGGATACACGATCACGCTGGCCAGCCTGATCGGCATCGTCGGCGCGGTGGGCGGCGTGTTGCACGCGGCGGCGCCGTTGACCGAGGACGCGACGACGTCGGCGCGGACCTGGGGCATATTGATGATCGCGCTGACGCAACTGCTGTTGTGGCGCGGAATCTACAACCACATGGAGAAGCTGGTCGCGATGCTCGTCGCGGGCTTCAGTCTTTCCGTCGTCGCCGGGATCGCGTTTTTGCAGGGCACTCCTTATGCGATTTCGTGGGAACAGTTCACATCGGGATGGACGTTCTCGCTAGGGAATGATGCGCGGGCCGGGGCGTACGCCGTGGTCAGTCTGATCGGCGCGCTTGGCACGAAGGCCAACGAACTGTTCATGTACCCGTATTGGATCCTGGAAAAGGGATACGGTGCTCACGTTGGCGCAAAGGAGACGCACGGTTGGACCGAGCGGGCGCGCGGTTGGGTTCGCGTGCTGCAAGTCGACGCGGGCGCGGCTACGTTGCTGGCCACGGTCTGTACGGTGGCGTACTTTCTGCTCGGCGCTGCAATCTTGAGCAGCATGCCGGAGAAACCCGAGGGCTTAGGCGTCGTCGATCACATGTCGCAGATGCTTACGGAAACCTACGGTCCGTGGTCGCGGAGCATCTTTCTGATCGGCGCGTTCTGCACGCTGTTTTCGACGCTCGTGGTGGCCACGGCGGCGACCGGGCGCATGTGGTCGGATTTGCTGGCTAGCCTCGGCGTCTTCGACCGCGGCAATTCCTACGCCACGAGCCGTTGCCATCGCGTCGTGCAGTCGGTCTATCTCGTCGGCATCGGCATCGCGTTTCTGCTGCTTCCGGCGCAGCCTCAGACGCTCGTCGTGTTTGGACAGTTCTTCGCCGGCGCGTTCAACACGCCCCTGTTGATGTTCGCGATTTGCTACGTGGCGTTTCGGACCGACGCGGCCGCAAGGATGAGCCGTCCGACGGCGGCGCTGCTGGTCCTGTCGGTGGCCGTGATGCTGGCCTGCCTGGTCGGGGCGTTGTTCTCTTGAGGCCCCGCGGCCGCCACGCCACCGGCCCGTCGTGCCGCGGACGGGACAGCCGAATCAGTACAGTCTCGACTTTACGCAGGGCGGATTCGCCCACGTCAACGGACACGGTTTCATCTTTCACGATCCGAGCGTGGGCGGTTCGCCGGGCGACGCGACGCTCGAATGGTTCATGAAAGTGCCGGCGCCGACCGGTCACAGCGCGATGTTCTGGACCAATGGCGGACCGGCCGACGCAAACCGTTTCAACTTGTTCTGGAACGCGAGTTTCACCGGCGCACCGGACTCGGACCGGTTCGTCGACGGCGGTTTTCGCGATCCAACCGGCGCGGCGCACAACGTCGGCGGTCCCGGCTACAATAGCGGCACGCCGGTGTCCCTCGATGAATGGCACCACTTCGCGATCGTGCGCCGCGATTTGGGAGACGGTACGGTCGCGTGGGATTGGTATATCGACGGCGTGCTGAGTGCGGGGCACAACGCGATCACCACCGACGATATGCCGCTGGCGCTCGATTGGCTGATCGCCGGTCGCCAGGGCGGGCACGGCGTGAACGCCCGGTTCGACGAAATTCGGCTGACGGACCGAGCCCTCGCGCCAGGCGAGTTTCTCAACGCAGTCCCCGAACCCTCGACGACGGCGCTGGTTGGTCTCGGGCTAGTGGTGTTAGCGGCGGTCGGCCGACGACGCTCCCGGATTGCGAGTTAAGCACTCGCGATTCGGAATGCTTCGAGTTGAACTTGCAGAGATACGCGAGATTTCGCACGCGACCCCTTTCCCTATGGCGGGCGAGGGGTCGTGTCGTGTTACGATGACTGCCGTTACGCGGCGGCCACGGAAAGGGTTGACAGCGAAGCCCGGCGGGACTAGATTGTCTTTTGTTGCTAAAAAGCCATCGCATCCTCCGCGGGGAGTTGTGTCATGCCTCACAGCGCAACCTGCCGACGGCGACCGGGCCTGCTCGAGTTTTCGACGATCGCCGGCCGATTTGCCGTCGCCGCTATCGTCGCATCTTTCGTCTGCGGCGACGGCCGCGGAAGCCGAGCCGGATCGCGCCGATTTCGAGCATCGCGTCCAACCGCTGTTCGCCGCGAAGTTGCTTCGTTTGCCACGGTGAAAAGAAGCAGGAAGCGGGTCTCGACCTGAGGTCGGTCGACGCAATGAAGAAGGGCGGCGAGTCGGGCGCCGCGATCGCGCCGGGCAACGCCGGAGAAAGCCTGCTCTATCAGCGGATCCGCGACGAGGAAATGCCGCCGAAGAAGTCCGATCGGTTCACGGCCGAGCAAATCGCCCTCGTCCAAGCCTGGATCGACGCGGGCGCGAAAACGTCCGCCGCCGCCGGACCGGACGCCGCCGCGAACAAACCGCGCACCGATCATTGGGCGTTCAAGCGATTGGTTCGTCCGTCGGTCGCCGGGCAGGTTGTTCGTAAAGCAGCGACCTCCACGTCGCCGGCTCGAGCGCCAAACGATGAGTCGGTGTCCGCTTCGTTGCAAGCCTGGTTCCGCGCTGAATCGTGCGAACTTCCCGACGGCGCGGCGGTAACGCGCTGGGCCGACGCCAGCGGCCGCGGCCGCGACCTGGCGCCAACGGCGGCCACGACCCCCAGCGGCGGCGCCGCCCCGACGTTCGCCGCGCGAAGCCGCGTGTCGGGCCGAGTGGCGGTGCGGTTTGCGGACGAGAACGGGCTAGCTTCCGCGGCGAGTAATCCGTTGCCGATGCACGGGGACGCGGCCTACACGGTCATGCTGGTGGCGAACTTGCAGCCGCCCGGCTACCAATTCGCGTCGAGCGTGGTGGTCGGATTCGGCGAACCGGCGCCGGCGAGCGATCCCGGCCGTCCGCGGGCCGCGCTGTGCGAGTTGATTCGCGGCACCTCGCAACTGGTTCACGCCGGCGGGTTTGGGCACAACGCCGCTCTGCCGCCTGGATCGGCACAGGCAGTCTGCGGCCGCCCGGTGTTGATTACCATCGTCAAGCATCCCGGCCCGATGAACCGTTCGACGGAGTTCTACCTCAACGGCCTGGCGGCCGGCGAATTGTTCGCTCAAGCCAATCCAAGCGGGACCGAGGCGGTTCCCGACGTCGCACATCGCCGCGATTTTGCGGTGATGATGGGCCGCGCCTTGCCTCAACTCGGCGGGTTTCGCGGCGACGTTGCCGAGGTGGCCATTTACGACCGGGGCGCTCGAAGGCGACGTGCGGGCGAGCATCGAGGCGGGGTTGATCGCAAAATACGCGCTCGCCGATGTCGAACTTGCGGTGACGGACGCGCAATCAAACCCGATCGACGCCTTCATCGACGCGAAGCTCGCAGCGAAACAACTCACGGCCGCGCCGCCGGCCGACCGCCGCGCGTTGATCCGCCGCGCGTACTTCGATCTAGTCGGTTTGCCGCCCCCGCCGGAGCGCGTCGAGGCGTTCGTGGCCGACTCTTCGCCGCGGGCGTGGGAAAACCTGATTGACGAATTGCTGCAATCGCCCCAATACGGCGAGCGTTGGGGACGGCAC
>QEVJ01000233.1 GCA_003576845.1 Planctomycetota bacterium | reverse complement strand
CACTCATGTTCCTGGCCGCCCTGGGGATCATCCTGCTCGCCAAACCGCTCTCGGCCCTGTTCATCGTCGCCGCGTTGGGCCGTTCGGTGCGCACGGCGCTCACCGTCGCCCTCGGCCTCGCCCAAATCGGCGAATTCTCGTTCATCCTCTCGGAACTCGCGCGAAAACACGGCCTCATGCCCGACGAAGGCCACAACGTCCTCATCGCCGCGGCCATCGTGTCGATCACGCTCAACCCAATGCTCTTCCGCTGGCTCGCGCCGATCGAATCCTGGCTCCGCCGCCGACCGACGCTCTGGAAACTCCTCAACGGCCGCGCCGATCGCCGCGCGCAGGCTCTCAACCGCGACGCGCAATCCCAAATCGCTCAAGTCCCCACGCCGGTCAAGCGCCACGCCATCGTCGTCGGTTTCGGTCCCGTCGGCCGCTCCGTCCATCGCCTGCTCACCGACGCCGGCCTCTCGACCACCGTCATCGACATGAACATGGACACCGTCTCGCAGCTCCAAGCCGCCGGACAGCCCGCCATCTTTGGCGACGCGTCGCACGAGTCGATCCTCGAAAGCGCGGGCATGAAGACCGCGTCGTACATCGTCCTCACGCTGCCGCAGTCGTCCGCCCGCGTCGCCGTCGTCACCGCCGCGCGGCACTTGAACGAGCACGCCCGCATCTTCGTCCGGGCACACTACCTCAGTGAACGCGACTATCTCGAAGACGCCGGCGCGACCGCCGCCGTCTTCGAAGAAGGCGAAGCCGCCGTCGCCCTTACGCGCCTCGTCCTCGCCGACACGGGAACCCACCGCGACGAAGTCGAACACCAGGTCCGCGACCTCCGCTTGCAGTTGATCCTCGAAAACGTCTCCGCAATCCGCACCCAGCGCGTCCGCTCGATGATGATCCCCTGGCCCCGCGTCCGCACGCTTTCGAGCGACGCCACGCGCGAGGAAGTCCTGCATGCCCTCGCACAGCATCCGCACTCGCATTGGCCGGTGATCGACGCGGCGATGGGTCGGGTCGCCGGCTACCTGCTCGCCCGCGACCTCAAAACCAGTTCTCGCGGCGACGAATCGTGGGTCCACCTCCTCCGACCGCTCAAATCGGTCGCGCCGGACGACGACATCGAATCGGCGTTGCTCGACCTGCGCAACGATCGCAACTCGGCGCGGCTCGTCGAGCAGGCCGGCGAACCGATCGGCCTCGTCACGCTCGACGATATCCTCGATCACGTCGTCGGCCGCGTCCGCAGGCATCAACCCGGCGAAGCGGCGTCGCTCGGCGAAGCCCTCGCCGCGGGCCGCGTCGTCCTCGATATGTCCGCGCAAACCGCCGACGAGTCGATTGCCGAATTGGCCGCCGCGATTCCCGCCGCATCGCTGCCAGAAGGCGCCTCCGTATGCGCGGTTGCTCAAGAACGCGAGCACGAAATCTCGACCGACCTCGGAGTCGGCGTCGCGATTCCCCATGCCCGCTGTCCGAACTTGTCGCAGCCGGTCATCGTCTTCGGCCGTTCACGATCGGGCATCCGCTTCGCTGCCGATTCCGACGAACTCGTGCGGCTCGTGTTTCTCGTGGTGACTCCCGAAGAACACCCCGAAACGCAACTCGCCCTGCTCGCCCAAATCTCCCAAGCCGTCGCCAACCCGCAAACCCGCGAGCGACTCCTCCACGCCGATTCGCCCCAAGAAGTCGCCGCGGCGCTGTGAGCACGCAACATGCCGCACCGGCCTGAAATCGCCACTCCCCACCGTCCACCGCCCACTGTCCACTTCTCCCGCACCGTGCCGTTCGCCCAAAACGTCTCTTGGGTCCCCGCCGTGATCCCGACTATCATTCGCCCCCGTCCTCCCGCCCCGCCCCGGAGCATCCCATGCCCACCGACGCCGCGCCCCGCATTCTGATCGTCAAACTCACCGCCATCGGCGACGTCCTCCACGCCATGCCCGTCGCCTGCGCCCTCCGCGAGGCGTTCCCGCGGGCCTACATCGCCTGGCTCGCCGAGGGCCGCGCGGGCGACCTCCTCGCCGGACACAAAGCCCTCGACCGCCGCTTCGTCGCTCCACGCCGCTGGATCAAGTCGCCGTCGGCCGTCTGGCACTTGCGAAAACTGCTCCGCGGACAACAGTTCGACGTCGCCCTCGACCTCCAGGGCCTGACCAAGAGCGCCGTCGCCGCCTGGCTCTCCGGCGCGAAGCGTCGCATCGGCTTCGGCGGCGAAATGGGCCGCGAAATTAGCCGGCTTTTCTACCACGACCGCGTAACGCCGAAGTCCGCCCACGTCGTCGACCGCTACCTCGAACTCCTCGCCCCGCTCGGCATCGCGAAGCCCTCGGTGCAGTTCAACGTCCCCCGCTTTCCCGACGCCGCCACGAACGTCGAACGCTTCCTCGCCCGCGAGCGGCTCGTCGGCCCGCTCGCCGTCATCAATCCCGGCGCGGGCTGGCCCTCGAAACGCTGGCCCGCCGACCGCCTGGGGCAAGTCGCCCGGCATCTCGGCGAATCGCACGCACTGCCGAGCGTTGTCGTTTGGGCCGGCGATGAAGAACGCCGCTGGGCGGAAGAAATCGTCGCCATCGGCGGCAAACATGCCCATCTCGCCCCGGCGACCTCGCTCGCCGAACTCGCCGAACTCGCCCGCCGAGCCTGCCTCTTCGTCGGCGCCGACACCGGCCCGCTCCACCTCGCCGCCGCCGTCGGCACGCCCTGCGTCGGTCTCTTCGGACCCATGCCCGCCGAACGCAACGGCCCCTACGGCGCGCAGCACATCGCCATCCAAAAAATGCGCTTGGGCGGAACGAGCCGCCAGCGCCGTTCGGCCGGCAACGAAACCATGCTCGCCATCCCCGTCGACGACGTAACGGCCGCTTGCGACACGATCCTCGCCCGCCGCGACCGTGCCCTCCGCGGTGCGTGAATTCGGCGCTCGATGCGGGTTTCGGCCACCCGGCGTGCGTCCCGCCCGTGGCGACGAAACACTCCGCCCGGCCAAGCGGCTACGCAGGCAAACGCAGATTTCGGGCGTCGTTGCTTGCAAGAACCGCCTCGCCGCGACTATGCTGGAAAGTGCCCTTCGGGGCCGCCTCGGCTGCTGCGACGGAACTGCCCCTTCGTCCCGGCGCCGGGGCGTTTCTATTTTCAGCCCTAGCGTGAACCGTTCCGCCGAACCTTGTAGAGCCACCGCGGCGGCGTAGACTGAATGCGCCCTGGGCGCCGCCCACACGCGATTCGCGTTCGCTTCTCCATTTCGCTCGAGGAACCCGTTATGTCGCGATTATTCTCACTCGTCGCTCTCCTGGGACTCGCCATGACCGCCAATGCCCGAGCCGCCGAACTCAAATCCGGCGACGCCGCACCCGACTTTTCGCTCGCCGGCTCCGACGGCAAAACCTACAAGCTCTCCGACTATAAAGGCAAGCAAGCCGTCGTCGTCGCCTGGTTTCCCAAAGCCTTCACCGGCGGCTGAACGAAGGAATGCCAGTCGCTCCGTGAGAGCGGCGACGCCATCCGCAAGTTCGACGTGGCCTACTTCACCGCCAGCACCGACGACGCCAGAACCAACAAGGAATTCGCCCAATCCCTGTCGCTCGACTATCCGATTCTGAGCGACCCGACGCTCGAAACGGCCAAAGCCTACGGCGTCCTCAAGCCGGGCGGAAAGACGGCCCAACGCTGGACCTTCTACATCGGCAAGGACGGCAAGATCCTCCACGTCGACACCCAAGTCTCCGCCGCCTCGCACGGCGAAGAAATCGCCAAGAAACTCAAAGAACTCGGCGTCGAAGCGAAGAAGTAGCCAACAAATGAAGGATGCAAAAGGCAAAATGCAGAGTCGCTTGCGTACGTCGGCGGCAAGGCGCCGAGTGCGACTCTGCATTTTTCATTCTTCATTTTGCCTTTTGCATTTAGCCTTTGTCACCGCTCGAAGATCGGCAACGAATTCTGCGGCATCTGCAAGGCGAGCGTCGCCATCGCCGTCGCGTATTCCGCGCCGAACGGATCGTCCCACGCCCCCGTCGCCGTTTGCCGCTCGACGAGATCGTTGCGGAGCGCCTCGTACCACGACGCAAACCGCTCCCCGCCCGCGTGCCACATCGCCTGTACCGCGTAATAGTGCCCATAATAATAGTGGCTATACCGCACCCGCGCTCCGCGCTGCGGCTTGTACGGCGCTAGATATTCCAGCCCCCGCTTGATCTCGGGCGCGTCGTTCGGGTTTTCGTCCAAGCCTGCCCCATACAGCGACACGACCGCCGCCGCCGACCGCGGAAACACGCTCTCGCCGCCGTCGTGCATGTACGTGAACCCGCCGTCGGCGTTCTGGCACCGCCGCACGTAATCGACCGCCCGCTCGATCGTTTCCTTGGGCACGAACACGCCCGCATTCCGCGCCGCCCGCAGCGCTATCATTTGACAGCTCGTCACCGAAACGTCGGCCTCGGCCCGCACCGGCTGATAGCGCCACCCGCCCTGCCGATTCTGCGATTCGACGATGATCTTCACGGCCTTGGCGAGCTTGTCGCGCACCTCGCGGCGGTCGGTCATGCCGTGTACTTCCGCCAGAAACAGCGTCGCGAAGCCGTGGTCGTACATCGGCCCGTGGCTCACGGTCACGCCGTTGATGAACCCGCTCTGCTGGGCCGAGGCGAGCGCGTAGTCGAGAAACTTCGCCACCGCCCGGCCATGCGGCCCGCGCTCCGGCGTGCTCCCCGCCGCCATCATCGCCATCGCCGCGAGCGAAGTAACGGCCACGTTCCCTTGATACCCGGTCGCGCCAAACGACCCGTCGGCCTGTTGCCGCGCCGCGAGAAAATCGAGCCCGCGCGAAACCGCCTTCCGCGCAGGTTCAGTCAGCAGCAGAGCGACGCCGTCGCCGCCGCGTTCCGCATGGGCCAAGATGCCACGCGCCCGCAACCCAAGCACGCCCGCGGCGCTCGCCGAGACGAACTTGCGGCGCGTCAGAGAGAAAGCCATCCGCGAGCCCGAAGCACGTGATGAACCAAAAGACGCAACCCAGCATTCCCGAGTCCCGCGCCCCGCTCCCCGCGCCCCTAAAACGCTATCTGCTTCACCCAAGGAATATTCTTCTCCACCAGCCGCTTCTGAATGAACCCGTCCACGGCGGCCATGAGCTTAAGCTGCGGATTGGCCAGCAACTGCGCGCCTTGCAGCTTCGTCTTCAGCGCCGCATAGAGCACCAGCTTCTCTTTGCTGTCCTTGTTCGCGCCCGACTCGGCGAACTTCGTGAGGATGCTCTCCAGTTGCTTCGCGTTGTTCCGCTCGGTGGCGCCGTCGTCGCCGACCGCGATGAGCGTCGACACCTGGCCTTTGAACGCCGGTTGCTTGGTCGCCTCGCTGCACGAAGCCCCGCGATACGCCGACGGCGGCGATACCAGCACGAGCGCCTTCACGTCCTTTCCGCGGGGTTGATTGCGATAGTCCTTTTCCGTGTAGTTCTTCGCCACGAAGTTGACCGCCACGATCGCCCCCATATCGACGCCGACCACGCACAGCTTCTTGATGTTCACGACCTTTTCGTTGTTCTCGTTGAGCAGAAAGTTCCAAATCTTGGTCATGTCGTGCAGAACCATCGCGTTGATGTCGTTGCGGTTCTGCGTCTTGTAGCTCAGCGTAATCGTGCGGCCCGCCTTGGTCTGTTCGGTGCTCTCGCCGTGCCCACGCAAGTCGGGCACGACGACCGAATGCCCCTGCGCGCTGAGGTACTCGGCCACAGGCCGCAAGTCGTCGCGCTTGCCGCCGCCGCCGTGCAACAAGATCACCGGCACCGACTCCGGCGTGGCCGAGGCGTAATACGAGAACTTGATCGCCACGCCATCCTCCGTCGTCACCGACATTTCCTTCGGTTCGACCGCTGCGGATTCTTCCGCCGCAGCACCCGGAGGCGCGGCGGGCCGCGGTGTAGCAGCGGGTGGCGCCGCAGCACCCGGCGGAGCAGCCTTCGGCGTCGCGACCTGCGGCGGCGTCGCCTGAGCAAGCGCCAATGCCGGCGCGACGAACAATAATCCCGCCGCCGCCAGCCACACCAGCGCTCGCCCGACAAGCTTGCCTAACCTGCCCGCGGGGAATATTTGCCGGCAAGATTTTTCGTAGACCACGATGCCGCCTCCCTCCGAGTAAATCGCGCGAAAAAGATCGGTCGGACCGCCACCGCGATCCATCGACGCCCGGTTTTATGGTAGGCCGCCCGAAACCCCCCGTCAACGACGCGAATCCCGCGAAAAACCCCCATTTAGCCCCCGGTGAACACACCGGGGGCAATGTGCTTTCCATCCACCGCGACGCCCCGCCCAATTTCCGCCCGACGCCATCGCTCTCCAACACCCAACTTGCACCGCCCCAACATCTTAGGGAAAATAAAACCGCCAGACTCCATACGGCACGCCGCAAGCCCGGCAATACCCGCCGCCCAAACCGACGAATCAAACCCAAGGAACCGCGGGTACTTTTGACGACGCCGCGCGCTAGAGGAACACGCCGAAGTGCGTCCGCACCACGCCCAACGCGACACTACCGCTTGCCAATCCCGACTCCGTCAATCCCGACTCCGCCGACCCGACTCCGCCGACGAGGAACCGAGCGATGAATCACCTGCGACGTTGGTGGCAAACCTCCGCCGGCGACGGCATCGGTCCCGACTACGAAACGCCTGCCTGGGCCGCGAGTCTGTTCGTCAATGTCGCGCTGCTCGTCGGC
>QEVJ01000232.1 GCA_003576845.1 Planctomycetota bacterium | reverse complement strand
CCGCGGTTCGTCGCGCCGAGGCGGATCGAAGAGCGTCCGTTGCAGCGGCTTCGGGGCAGAGCCGGCATCCGGCGATGCGTCCGCCGGCGATTTCGCGGCCGGCGAATTCGTCGCCAAATGTTGCCCGAGTTTCGCCCAGCCGTCTTTCTCGGCCGGCGTCAATTCGCCCAGATAGGCGACGATCCGCTGCCGCGAGCCCTTGGCCGTGCGATACGATTCGGCCAACGCCCAATACGTGTGCGGTTTGCCGTTCTTATACCGCTCGAAACGCCGCAGAAACATAGGCGATCCTTCACTCGCGAGACTCCGTCGCGAATCAGAATCGCATACGCCAAGCGGATGTCAACGAAGTAGGTCTTCACTACATCGCAATCCGCCGCCACGCCCCCAATCAACATTCGACTTACGCCCAATCTCAGCCCCAAAAAACCCAAAATCGATGCCCAACTCTCTAACTTGGGGTAGCCCTGCGAGTAATCCGTCGCAATCAAGCTCAGCGTTCCGGTGGCACAGCTTTGGATTCCATTTCGCCGGCACTTATTGACCAGGCCTTCGCGGGCGACGCACGGCCTTCGACACCTATTACCGCTCAACGCGTGCGGCCAATCGGCCGATCGCGCGGTTAGCGACATCGGAGGGCCACGGGAATGTCCCTCCGGTCAGGTTGTAACTAACCTGACCAGCCCGACATTCCAGTTTCAACTGAGGCAGGGCACGGTAGAATCTTCTCCCCCTAGTCCGCCGTGACGTAGCTTTCGCGAGATTCGACGGAGGGCTTCTCTACATCCTCGACAGGATTGATCCGGATTAGACGCTGTTTCCTGGCCCAATTCATTGCCCTGCAGACGGCCCGAACCGCGCCATTCCGATACGTCGATGAGGTTCCTTTGTAGTCAGTCGATAGCCGTTGCGAAACGTGATTTGGCGTCAAAGCATCGGGCGTGATCCGACGGCCGACGTACGCTGCGAACCGCTTCAGGTGAGAGAGATACCATTCGTATGTGCGCTCCGAACGGTTGTCCTTCGTCCATTCAAGTCAAGGAACATATCGAGCAACTGCGCCGCCGTGGTCCTGCCGGACGGGGGCCGGCTCATGCTCGGCCATTAGCCGGCGGTATTCCTTGAATGCTTCCTCTTTTGTTCGCCCCCTGCCGTACTTGTTTGCGGCCGGTTTCGAGATACCATGCTTTGTGGCTTTTCTTGTCGTAGGGTTTTCGTCGCGTTCTCGGGGATCCTCCAAGTAAGAATAGGTTTCGGAAATACGGACAAGAACACGTACAAACGGCGATTTCGGCCCTTTTCGAGTCGGCATAAGTCGTTACAATGAAACGCTTTAGCCAGAGTGGCGGAATGGCAGACGCGCTGGATTCAAAATCCAGTGCCCGCAAGGGCGTGAGGGTTCGAGTCCCTCCTCTGGTACTCGTTACATTGCAATGGTTTACGCCAACTCTCGCAAGCATTTATTCGCCCCGTTCGCCGGACATGTACTCCATTTGTACGCCATCGCCGCGAACCTCAGCCCGTCGCTGTCGATAGCGACACGTCGGGGACGAACACGGCCGCTACGGCTTGGTCAAGCTGGCGGGCCATGTTGATGTACCGCTGGGTGGTCGAATAGCTCTTGTGCTGCATGAGGGCTTGGAGCGCGTCGGCCGTCAGCCGTTCCGCGTTCATCGTCGCGAACGCCCGACGGAAATCGTGGAACGCATAGTACCGCTTCCCGTGCGTCGGCCGCACCTTGGCCGCGTCCTGAATCGCATTGAGCGGGTCGTAAAGTCCCCGCTGGTCAACCGGGCAGCCGAACACGACCGGCGAGAATCCCTTTAGTCGCCTCAGGTGATCGACCACGAGCGGATGGAGCGGCAATAGCTGGTCCCGCTTCCCCTTGTTGTCCGCGGCCCGCGACAGCGCCGTGCCGGCGTCCAGGTCCACGTCGGCCCATTTGAGGGCAAGTATCTGGCCGATGCGCCAACCCGTCATATACGCGACCACGAGCAACGCGCGCCACCAGTCCGCCGCCATGTAGGCTTGCTCCGCGGGGAACGTCGCCACGTCGCACGTTTTGTAGATGGCCGCGAAATGTTCCGGCGTCACGTAGGTCGGCAGCTTGCCCGGCTCGCGGAGAAACGTGAACTCGGGGCACTGCGCCAGGTACTTCCATCGAACGGCCTTGCGGAACGCGCACCGCAGATAGCGAAGCTCCCGGTTGATCGTGGCGGGTGCCGGAACCTTGCCATTCTTGTGCGGCTTCCCGCCTCTCATCTTCTCAACGCGCCGGGCCGCAACGTACTCGTCAACGGCTTTCGTGTCGATTCCGCGCATCAGCCTCGGTTTGATGATCCGCGCGAAATGATTGAGCGCGATTTGCGTAAGCTCGCGGTTGACCCCGCCCATCGTCGCCAACGCCTTCGATTCGTACTCCGCGGTGAACTCGCCCCATGTCGCCCGCGAGCGATCCTCATACGTCCCGCTGGCAAGCTGCCCTTCGATCTTCCGCGCGAACTTCTCCGCGTTCGACTTCGCGCCGATCGTGCGGGATTTCTTCTTGCCGTTCGGATCGTAGTAGCCGACCGACCACGGCGCTTTGTCGCCGTGCCGCCGCTTGTGAACCGTCGTTTGGAATAGCCAAGCTCTCATCGTTCGTCACTCCCCTTGGTTCGTCGTTTCGTTTCAAGCCGGGCGGCCCGGCCGACAGCAAGCGCCGCCGACCGGGCCAGTCTCGGTAACAACCCATCAGGCGAGACCCCGGCGCACTTTGTTCCCCGCGGCGTCCCGCCCGTCTTGCGACTTGGCAGCCGGGCCGCTACGTCGGGCTTTCGCCTCTCCGGCTGGGAGCGAAACGCCGCGGGGTCGTATCTCGCCTCTTCTCCGTCCGCGGTGCCGGTGGCCCGCCCGTGTCGCCACGTTCAGCCGTGTTTCAAGTCGGCTGGGAGCAAGCCACCGGACCGCGTTCATGCGGCGTCGTCCTTTCGTTTCTTGGCGTCCTGCAATGCCGCCGGAATCGCCGGTGGCAGCATTGGCGTCGAACACTGTGCCGGGTCCAAGTAATGCGCCGCAGCCATGCCGGGCGTCTTGTGGCCCAAGTGCCACGCCGCCGAGCCAGCGGACACGCGCTCCAGCGCCGTCGCCGAGGTTCGCCGCAGCTTTTGCAGGCCGTTGCGATAGTCGGCCGGCAAGCCAGCCACGCGCAGCAATTGCCGCCAGCGCCGATGCACGTATTCCGGCCGCACGTTCCACGGTAACAAGCGTTCGTCGCCGCCGACACGCACGGCCTCAATGGCCGCGAGGGTTTCCGGCCGCACGATGCAGGTGTGAACGTGGCGGGTCTTTTCCATCGTCAGCACGATCATGCCGCCCTCGTGCAAGTTGCTCCGCGTCAACGAAAGTAGGTCGCCGCGCCGCAAGCCGGTGTCGTATCCGGCCATTATGAGCGCTCGCAAAAACCGTCCGACGTGAACGCCGCGCAAAAGGCAGTCGAATTGCGGATCGGCCGTTGCCGCCAGCAGCCGCGACAACTCCGCCGGCGTGAACGCATCGGGAGTCATTGGGTCAGCCTTGACCTTGCGAATCCGCCGCGGCAAGTCCGCGACGTGGCCCCACTCGAAAGCGCTCCGCCACAGCACGAGCAACGTCGTGCGCTCGCCCTTTACGGTCCGCGGCGACTTCGTTTCGAGCCGCTTGACGAGAAACGCATTGACCGCCGATGGCGTCAGGTCCGACAGCATCGTCTCGCGCCCCAAGATTTCGCCGAACCGTCGCAGCACGAGCCGATACTGATAGTCGGTCGATGAACGCAAGGGATGCTCGCCCAGGTAATCGCGTTCGTAGAACTGCAATAGCGATCCGTCTACCGCGGGCGCGCCCATCCGGATCGGCGACGGAAGCCGCGGGGCAGCTTGCGGCGAATGCTGCCGCCAGATTCGCGTCAGGATCGACGGATAGTTGTCGATGACGAACGCGCTGTAGCCGCCCGCCTCACGCAACCACGTGGCGAACGCCGCGATGGAGTCCTGCGATATCGACTCGGGCTTGACGTTGCCGCCGGCGAATCGCAGGTAAGCGCGCACGGCCGCGTCGAAGTAGGCCAGCGTCGCCGCCCGCATTCCGCGGAGCGCTTCGGGCTTGAACGTGTTGGCGTAGAAGTGCGCCAGCGTGCCCGGTTCGTTCCACGGCGAAGGTTTGGCCTTGCCGTCGTCGCGCGGGTCGACGTGCGGAACGTAGGGCCGCTCCGTCACGATGCCGCTATCGAACGCGAACCACAACAACGTAGCCAATCGCTGCCGATGGTTCTCAATCGTCGCCGGCGCAAGCCCGCGGTCCGCGCAGAACGAATAGAACGCCCTGAAATCATCCGGCGTCAAATCGCTCAGCCGTGCCGGCCTGCCCAACGAGTAGCACAGCCATTTGATTGCCGCCCGATAGACGCTGTGCGCCTTCGCGCTCTTGCCCGCCAACTTCGCCGGCCGATAGACGACCTCAAATAACGTCCAGACGGCCATTGCGTCATCGGCATGGCGGACGCGCTTCGCAACCGGCTCACGGTAGTCGGGGATGCCGACTTGCTTTGCCGGCGCGGGCGCGGCCGCTCCAAACTCCGCGGCCCTGCGCCACAGTGCCCGGATAACATCGACGGAGGTTTTTCCTGTCTGCGGCGAATACTTGGGCAGCGCGGTGGCGATCCATCGGCCGATCGTGCGTTCGTTCAATTCGGCGAGCGTAACCTCGTGCCCGACGAACGCCACGAGGGAGTTGATTGCCGTGGCGTAGCTGTTTCGAGACGAGTCCGCCAAGTCGTCAAAGTACCGCGTGAGGAACTCGCGGAGCGTCGTTTCGGGGCCGGGCTTTTTCATGCCGCACCCCCTTCCGGTTCGTCGCCCGTGATATCGGGCAGCAGCAGATTCGCCGCGGGCTTGCGGACAATTCGCGGGTCGATGTAGCTTTCGAGCGTGGTCCGCCGCGACGTGTGGCCTAACGCTTCGGTCGCACTGCCGCCGGCCTTTTCGATGAACGTCGCGTAGGTCCGCCGCAGCTTTTGCGGTTTCGTGCGGCGATTGTTCGGCAGGCCCGCCAGCTTCAACAGCTTCCCGTAGTGGTGATAGAACGAACCTGCGCTGCCGGGGAATTCAAAGACCAGCTTGCGGCCGGAGGCCCGCGCCGCTTCCACGAGGGGCCGCACGCTCGCGATGGTTTGCGGTTTCAGTTCGTAGCACGCCGCTTTGTGCCGTCCCTTGCGCGCCGCGGCCGGAATCGCGACCACGCCGGTTTCGAGGTTGATCCAGTCGGCCTCGATACTCAGCGTGGCTCCCGTGCGTTCGCCGCAATCCCACCAAAACAAATGGATCGCCCGCCACCATTGCGGCGCGGGAACGCCCAGGTAGCTGCCCGGCATCTTGCTGCACGCCTTGAACAGCGATTCCATTTCGGAGAGCGCCCAGCTATCGGGATGCACTTCGGGCGTTTGATAGCGCGTCAGTTCGACGGGCCAATTGATGATCCGCCGCCGCGTGCAAAAGTTCGCGATGGCGACCGCGACGTTTTGCTTTTGCTCGCAGGTGTGCGGGGCCATGCCCTGACTCTCCGCGTACCGCACGAGCCGCACGATGTTGTCGACCGTCACGTCGCGAAGTTTCACGGTCCGCCCCAGGGCTTCATTCCACTGTTTGAGCGTGATCCGATAGCTGTTTCGCGTTGCCTCCGTCTTGATGCGAAGGTTTTGCGGGAACAAGTACCGTTCGCAAAAATCCGCCAGCGGCGAATCGAGTCCAAAGCCTTCCAAGGGGGCCGGCTCGAAAGCGATTGGCTCGCCCGGGTTTTTCGTGCCCCGGTGGTTGCCCATTATCAGTTGATACTCGCCCCCGGACTTTTCCAACTTCGCCACGCGGCAAAGATGCCGGAAGTACACCCGCAGCAAGTCCCGCCCGGCGACGATGGCGAACGGCCGCGCGTCCGGCTCGCCCCGCAACGGCTCGATAGCTTTCAAGGTCTTGCTGCCGAGCGGAAACGCTTTCGCGTCGTCCGGCTTGTGCGCGTGCCGACGGCCCGGGCGTGCGGCGAGCGTGCCCGCGGGCGTTATGTCGCCGTTGCGGATGGCCTCGATGCGCACCCAAGGAAGTTCCGTCAGCCGGGCGATGCGAACGTAAGCCGCGAACCACACGGCCCGCGGAATCCTCGTGGTCGAACCGTCTGGCATTCGCCGCCGGAACCAGCCGCCCACGCGCTCGGCAGCGTCCAGCAGCTTTTGCGTCTCTTGCTTCGTCCACTTGCACGGGCCGTGCAATGCGGTGGCGAACGGCACGCCGCTCCCGGCAACGCGATGCGTTCGCTTGGGCAACTCGGGGACGTGTTTCACCGCGGCATCCCACACCGCGTGGAAGATTCGACTAAACCGCCACGGGTCAACGCGCACGTCGCGGCAGTAGCCATTGAATGTGTCTTGCGTCAGGTCGCCGATGACGACGGGGCGCTTGAGGAACCGGGCCAGCCGATCCAAGAAACCGCTGTAGCGGCACGGCTTAGGACCGTGTTTCGGCGCGGGCAACTTGCGCTCGGCGATGTACGGCGCGAACTCCGCGGCCATGAACTCTTGGAGCGGGCTTTCAGACGATTTGCCGGGCGAAGGCGAGCGCCGCGTGAGACTCGCGGGCTTCGTCGGCGGAATCGACCTCATCGGCATCGTCCAGCCACGAGTCGGCCCCGACGTTGCCTTTGACCTCGAACAGGAGATTGACGTTGCCACGGTCGTTTTTCATCAACCGCAGTTCGACCGAATGGGCATCGGCCAAGAGTCTGTCGGCCACTCTCGCGGGGCGTGGCTCGGGATCGAACGGAAATGAGAATCGGGCGTGCATGGGCGGGGCCTTTCCCGCGCAGCGCCGGCGCATCAAAAGACCCGCGCAACTTCGGCAAAACCGAAGTTGACGGGCCTCGACAAGCCGACGTGCGCGCATGAGAAAAGCCGAATAGGCCAAGCACTCCCTACTCCGCGGTCATAGAACCACGGGGCGGTCCTTGCTCCGGGGCTTCCCCCATCGTCGCTTGGATTCCGCGCAGAAGCGCTCGGCCTATTCGGCTGGCGAAACATCATCGACTTGTCCTCTATGATGGGCCGAAGCCCTTTAGTGCCCGCCAATGTAAGCCACGGGTCCGGCCCGCGTCAAGGTTGTCGGGGATCGAAAATGGTCACGTCACCGTTACCGTTTCCGACGCCGGGTAGCTCTTGCCGTCTTTGCCCTTGCGTTTCTCGGGAAATGAACTTTCGGAATCCGAAAGTTCATTGCGCTTCTTCGGGATCTTGCGCTTCTTGCCGTCGCGGCCCGTGCGGGGTTTGTCACAACTGTCAACGGTTGACAGTTCGGACCGCAAGTTCTCGACAAACTGGTGGCTAACGCCAATATGCTCCGCAATCGCAACGTTGCTCATCGCCGCCCATTCCTTATCACGCAGCGCCATCTCGACCGCCTTCCGCTTGTCCGCATTCGTCCGCCGCAGGCCGTGCGTCTACCGCCACAACATGCCCTCCGGTCCCTTGGCCTCGAATCGGTAGCCTTCGGGAACCAGCGCCCAGCCGCCGCCGCTGGCCGCCTTCGCCAGCAACGCGACTTCCGCCGCCGGGTCGGTCGAATCCCACGTCGCCACGTTCCCGGCCGGGTCGCAGTGGACTTCGCCGGTCCGCCAGTTGACCAGCTTCCGCCGCTGAACCGTGACGACGATCGGCGCGGGTGCCCGCCGCTCCGGAACCGCCGCCGGCCGGGCGCGAACTGCCGCGGGCTGGCCCTTCCGTGCCAATTTCCGCTTCGGTTTGGTCCGAACTGCCATGCTCATCCTCCAAGGTTAGGAAAACGCTCCGAACGCCCAACATAAAGCCATGTTTGGGGCGTCGATTTTGCGTCCAAACGGCTTCCAAGGTCCAATCACACCAGCGACCCCGCCGGAACGCGAATTAGCCCGTCATACGCGCACGAGCCGCGTCCGGTCCGCTTTGGAACCGATGAACCGCACCGGCCGCGACCAGCTTGGCCCGTTGCTCGTCCGTCAGC
>QEVJ01000049.1 GCA_003576845.1 Planctomycetota bacterium | reverse complement strand
AAAAAACCCGCTAAATCAGGCCCTGGCGGACGAAAAACCACCGTTTTCAGAACCCGGTTCTCCTAACCAGTTGTCACTATTCGACTTATAGCCGGACACGACTGACAGCATAAAACAAATGCTAGCAACCGAAATGCTAGTACAAAGCACTGCCTCTAACCTCCAACCCCATCCCGCCGCCGCAAGTTCTGCGGCACCGGCCCGACGGCGTCGAGCGAGCGCTGGACTTTGACTTTCCGCAAACCGGCAGCGCCTTCGAGCGCCTTGCGATACCAATACTCGGCCGCAGCGGCGCAGGCCGCCTTGTCGCCCGCGTCGGCCGTGGCAGCGGCGGCTTGCCACAGATCGCCGAGCATCTCGAATTCCTCCGAGCTTTCCGGCATCGCGAGTTCCTTCTCGGCGGCCTTCTGCAATTTCGCATCGCCGCACCGCGCGAGGTGTTTCACGCCCTTGGCCCAGTCGCCGCGGACGAAACACAGGAACCGGCCGGCGACGAGACTCGCCGCCGGATCGGTCGAGTTATTGGCGAGCAACGCGAGAGCATTCTCGTACGTCGCTTGTGCCGCCTTCGCCGTCTCGATCCGTTCGCCGACGGATTTGACGGCCTCCTGCAAATCGCTCTTGCGCGCGGCAAGCGCGGCGGAACCGGCATCCTCCAAGATTCGCGAGGCGTCGAGATAACGATCTTCGCCGGCTGCTTCGTCGGCAAGCCGCAGGGCCGCTTTGGCCAGCGCCGTGCGTTCGGCGACCGAGCGGCACGTTTTCGATAAGCCCTGCACCACGCCGACCAGTCGCGGCGACGCATCGCCCTCGAACCACACGCCAAACTCGTCGGCAATCTCGATCGCCAGGCCGATGGCCTTCGCCTCGATCGCCAACGCTTCGGCCGAATCGAGCGCCGCGTAGCGATCCTCGGGCAGGTTCTCTTCCTGCCGCGCTTGGGCCAAGAGCTTCGTCGCCAGGCCGCGGCGGCCGCTGTCGTCCGTGGCCTTGGCAAAGTCGGCCGCGAACAAGTCCTTGATGAGCGACTTCGACTTCGCCACCGCGCTTTTGTCGGGCACGGGGAGCGACTTTTTCCGCTCCGGCCGCTTGCGCACGAAGTCGGCCGCCACGTCAGCTAGGGCCGAATCGCCTTCGCTGCCGCGCCGCCAGAGGCGAATCGTGCCGTCCGCGCTGGCGGAGACGACCGTATCGGGAGTGGGCGCGAGGACGCGCGTGACGGCCGCGCTGTGACCGGAGATTTCCCACAACAGTTGCCCCGCGGCGATGTCCCAAACGCGAATCGTCTTGTCGTTGCCGCCGCTTACGATGTACTTGCTGTCGGGCGTGAACGCGACGCAGGTCGCGCCGCCCTCGTGACCCATCAGCCGGTGCTTGAGTTTGGCTTTTTCGAGGTAAATCCGCGCGGTTCCGTCGTCGTGCGCGGTGCCGACGCACGAACCGTCCGGGGCATAGGCGCTGGCTCGAATCAAGCTGCGAAACTCCGGCGGGAACGACTGATTCGGCCCGCGGTAAAGGTGTTTGGCGTCGATGCCGTGGCGCCAGCGATGAACGAAGCCGTTGATGCCGCCGGTGAGAATCGTCTTGCCGTCGGGCGAGAAACCGATCGTGGTGCGGCGATACGAGGCATGCGCTTCTTCGAGGACCAGCGTGGCGTTCTGCTCGCGGCAGAAGAGCCGCGTTCGGCCGTTGCTCTCGACCGCGCCGACGATCTTGCCGTCGGGCGAAATCGCGGCGGCCGCCACGCCAGCGTCGGCGTCGTTCCAGGCGAAGGTCACCTTGTTCGCGTTCCATTGCCAAACGTAAACGCAGGCGGAGTACTTGGGACTTTTGTCGCCGGCGATGACCAGATCGCCGGTCCGCGTGAAGGCGAGGATACCGACCGTCGGGCGAGAGGGCGAGCGAGCTCACCGCGCCGGTGTGGCCCGTGAAGCGCTTGACTTCGTTGTAAGCCCCAGCGCCGGTCGGCTTTTGGAACGGCAGGGTGCGGGCGGGTTGGGCATGCGCGGCGGTTGTAACCGTGCCGAGCGCCAAAACCCATGCGATACGCGCCGACACGGATGCGGCATATCGCGTGTTCCGTCCTCGCGCCGTGAAAGTCCTGCTTCGGTGCATTGCCGACCCCGCTGTTTCGGCGTTGTAGTGCGATATCCTACGGCGGCGTTCGACCGCGTTTGCCGCCTTCCGCTAGTTTAACAAAAGCCCGGCCGCGAGCCAAACTTGCGGCATAATGCGGGCACTAGCCGCCGCGGCGAGCGTTGGGTACGCTCGGCGCCATGAACAGCGCTTCCACTACCCCATCCGGTTCGCCGCGTTTGGCCCGAGATTCAGCCGACGTTCCGCGGCTTCGCTGCGGGATGGTCGGCATGGGCATGATCTTCGACGAGACCTATCGGCCGTTCTTCGAGAACGCGGCCCGCGACGGACTTTACGACCGGCGGTTCGGGCTGTGCGAGGTCGAACTCGCCGCCGTCGCCACGCGGACCGGCAAGCGCGCCGAGCAATACCGCAACGCAGCTCCCGCGGCCCTCAAGTCGTTCGCCAGTTTCGCCGGCGACGATGCCATTACGCAGTTATTGGCTTCCGACGTCGACGTGGTTTGCATTGCCACGCCGGACGATCGGCATTTCGAGATTGCCCGCGCGGCGCTGGCCGCCGGTCGCCACGTGCTCATCGAAAAACCTTCGGTGCTTTCGCTGGCACAACTCGACGAACTCGCGCGGCTTGCGGAATCGAATCGCTGCGTCGCCAAAGTCGTCTACCACAAGCTGCTCGACCCTGACCACAAGAAACTTCGCACGCTTGTCGCCGACGGACTGTTGTCGCACTGCAATAACGGTTATTGCTCGCTGCTCGAACCGAAATCCATCTCCGGCAGCCAGTTTGCCGAGTGGATCACGGGACGCAACCCGGGCACCTACGTCGCGGTGCATTACATCAAGCTGATCGACTTCACGTTCGGCGGCCGGCTCAAGCGCGTGCATTGCACCGGACAGCGCGGACTCGTCGGCCCGGCCGATGGCCCGACGTGGGATTCGACGCAACTGCGGCTCGTCTATGCATACAACGACGGACGCGAGGCGGCCTACGATATCCACACGAGTTGGGTGACGCCCGACAATTTTCCCGGCTACGTCGAGCAGGAAGTGCAGTTCCGGTTCGACAACGGCGTGTGGAACGGTCACAGCCGGCGGCGCGGCGTCGAGTGTACGATCGAAGGCCGGACGCCGATCGCCACGAAGATCAACATCAACAACCACTACAACGGCACGTTCCTTGAACCCGACGGCACACGCGCGCAGCGAGGTTACGGCGTCGAAGTGCTCGAAAAGTTTGCCCGCGAGGTCGCGTTCGTCGAATACGGTGGCCCGGCGAGCGAGCGCGACGAACGGCTCAGCCGCGTGCGTTCGCTGTCGTACAATGACCTGGCGGCCGATCGGCAAGTGGTGGCGGCGGTGCAGGCGATGGAAGCGATTCTCGCCAAGCACGCCGCGGGCACGAGCGATTGCGTGGTGCACGTAAACGACCGCCACGGCGGGCTGGTACTTTATGCCCCAGGGTCGTCGGTGGCCGAGGTGCTCTACGCAGGGCCGGTTTAGCGCATCGATAGATGTCGATTTTGGAATGGGCGTCGCTCGGCGCGCCTGCCGGCTCGCCCAGCAGTGGCGCCGGGCAGCGATTCAGTATTGCACGCCCGCTCGCAGGAGCAGCGTCGGCGAGGGCTGGTAGCGGGGGTCGTTGCTGACGAACTCGATCTCGCGGCCGAAGACGTAGCCGGCCTCGATGCGGCTCCAGAGGCCGCCGAGCTGTTTGCGTTCCAGGCCGTAGAGCAAGCGATAGTCGCTTAAGATGATGACGTCCTGGCGGCCGTCGACGCGGCGGATCGAGTACGGACCGCTGCCGAACTCGGCGGCGACGTAGTGCCAGAACTCGGTGCGTCCGTCGGCCCACAGGCGGCCGGCGATTTTCGGATACGGAAAGATCAGGTCGAACTGCCAGTCTTCGTTGGGTTTGAGAATCAGCCCGCCGGCCGGCAGGACGCTGATGTCTTCGCGGTCGAGGTACATCGCGCCCAGGACGAGTTGCCGCGTCGGCGTCCAATCGTAAATCGCGACGCCGTGTCCGGGCGTGCGAAAGGCGTCGGCGTCGTACTTTTCGAAGTCGGTGTGAACGCCGGGTTCGATCGCCAGGGCCAGACGGAGCCGGTCGGTGAGCTTCGGCAACCAGCGGAACTCGATCGACGTGTCGTAGAGCCTCGCGGGCAGGTCCGGCGAGCTTGGCCCATCGAGATACCGGACCATGAACTTCGGCGTCATCAAGAGCGGCCAATCTGTCGTCGGCAGCGGCGCGGCGAACATGGCCAGCGCTTCGAGATCGCTAAAGCCGACGTCGGTCTCGTCGAACGACGGAATCCACGTGCCCGTGAAGCGGATCTTTTGAAAGAAGCCGCTCTTGTAGTCGGGAATCCGCTTGACGCCGCACGTCGACATTTCGCCCGTGATGAAGTCGTCGTACAGCGCGCTGTCGGTGATCGGATTGCCCGCGTTGATCGTTTCGGCGTAGATGGGCGTGGCTTGCAGAACGCCGGCGGACGGTGTTCCGAGAGTACCCGAGCCGATCGGCGCTGCGTTGATCGGCGCGGCATCAACCGGCGCTTCCCAAACCGGCAGCGCCGAGGGCGGCATTTCCACGGCCGGGAGTCGCTGAAGCCCTTGTGCAAACAACGTCGTTACCAGCGCGAGCGCAGCAACGAAGCCAGCGCCCGACCGCGCCAACCACCGCCACGACTCCGCCCGCAAGCAAATCTCCAAACGCCATCCTCCCTCAATCCTCGATCCCCAATCCCCAATCCTCGATCCTCGCCCCTCGCCCCTCAAAACCTGATCCCGCCCCGCAGCAAAAACGTCTCCGGCAGATTGAACTCGTCCGGCACATTGCTGCGATAAATGATCTCGCGCTCGAAGGCGTAGCCGACCTCGAAGTAGGCGACGTATTGCCGCCGGGTCGGCGGCAAGTTGCCGTCAATGCTTTGCGTGGGCTTGAATTCCAGCCCGACCATTACGCGGAAATCGTTGATGTCGATTTGATCGTCCATCGCGGCGACGAGCGGATCGGTTTCCGGCGCGCGCTCGATCGTCCACGAGCCGCCGCCGTATTCGCCCGTCGCGTAAATCCACCATTCGGTGTTCGTCCACGCGGTCATCAGGTAGCGCGAGAGCTTTGGCTTCGGAAACAGGAATTCCAGGCGATTCTTTTCGTTGGGCGTCCAGATCAATCCGCCGGCCGGCAGGAGTTTGATATCGAGCCGGTCGAGATACACGGCCCCGATCGCCAGTTGCCAAGCCGGCGAAAGGCGAATGAACCCCAGCCCGCGGCCTTGCAGGCGAATGCTCTGGGAGTTGATCGCATCGAATGACGAATACACGCCGGGCCGCACGGCCAGTTCCATGCCGAACGCTTCGTTAAATTGCGGCCGCCACGTGACATCGAGATACGCGTCATAGGCTTGCGCAGGGAGATCGGCCGGAAACGAGTCTGGAAACGCCGGACCGTCCCACAGGTGCAACCCGAAGCCCGGCGAAACATAGAGCGGGTTCTTGGGATTCGGAAAGATCGGCAGTGCGAATGTCACGGCGACGTCGGAATCGTTCTGATCGAGGTCCGTGCTATCGTCGCCGGCGAGCCACGTGTGTTCGAGCGTGATGCCCTGGATGAACTTGGTGTACTGCGCGATGCCGCCGTCGGGTTGGTTGTAATAGACGTTGCCGCCGGGATAGGGATTGCTGTACGGAGCGGGCGGAAAAATCGACGACGGGCCTTGCACGAACCGCGGGTCGGGCGAGTATGTGCCGTAGCCCGGCGGAGCGCCCGTGACGGCCGGCGGCGCATAACCGGGCGGCACATATCCCGGCGGCGCCGCGCCGGTCGGCGGCACCGAAAAAATTCCGCCGCCCGCGGTTGCAGGCGGAGCGGCATAGGGCGGCGCGCTGACGTAAGGCTGGCCATAGCCGGGATAGGTCGGCGCCGCGGGGAGCGACGGCGCGCCGAGCGGGGCCGCAGGCGCCACCGGCTGCGCCATGGGCGGTTGCACCCGTGGGACCGTCTGGGCCGCCGCGCGCACGACGAGCGCCAGCACCAAAAGCGACGCAATCCACCAGCGTTTTCCGAGAAATGTCACCACGGGCCTCAAGCGCGACGAGGCATCCGGCCGATAAGACATGATTTTCCGCGGCGGTGATTACCAAAATCCGCCCGCAAGCGTCAAGATCGGCAGAGAGATTCCCTAAATTCCGCAGTTCGCCGACGTTGCCTAGCGTCCGGTGATGCGCATTCTGCGTTCCTTCGCGCCCACGGTGCGATCCAAGAACAGCGTCGCCAAATGCGGAAGGGATCGGCGATTGCGGCGGGCACAGCCCACTCTATGGGGTTAGGTTTGGCAAGCTGGGTCGTTGTCAAGTCCAGGTTTTCTCACCTTTGTTGTGCGTTTCACGTGAAACGTTTGCAGTTGAATTGCATTTGGGGCGACGGCGGAGTTGGAGACCTGTCGGTCAGGGGTATGGCGGCGAGGTCGGGAGACCTTTCCATAGCGTCGCCATTACGTCGCCACACCGCGGCGGTTTCTGTCTCATTGCCGCCTTAGATACCAATTCGCCCGGATCGCTTGCGAGTAGTCGGGGTTGTCGCGGTGCTGGCGGGCGAGCGGGCTGACATTCGCTCGCCGTTTCGTTTCCTCGAAACTTACGTTCGTGTCGATCAGGCCGAGTTCGTAGAGCAACTGATCGGACAAGCCCGGCAGGATTACTCGCGGGTCGGCCGCGGAGATCGGGCGTTTGGCGATGCGGTTGAAGTGCAGGAGCAGAGACGTGGTGCAGTTGTTCGAGACGGTGTTGTAGAACTCGGGCCGTTCGGCGAGTTGGTTCGCCCGCCGCACCATATCGACGAAGATCGCCTGCGCCTGTTCCGGGTTGGCCCGCAACGGGTAAACGTAGACGTCGTCGCCGCGGTGCCGCGCGCGAAGGTCGATAACGTCTCGTTCGTCGGCGACGACATACATGATCTCAAACTCGTTGAGCAGGCCCTTGACGACGCTATAGCTTTCGCCGGCCTCTTTGCGAATCTCGACCGACACCACGATCTGCTGCCCGTCGCGGGTGCCGAAGCTGACCATCGTATGCGCCATCGTCGGCATGGCTTGAAACGGCACGACGATGTAGTCGACCGACACGAGATCGCCGAGGGCGATCAGCCGGTCGTAGTAATCGACGACGTAATCGTCGGCGGAGAGATACTTGCAGTTCCGTACGTTCCGCACGAGGACCTCGTCGCGGCCGATGTCGGCGGTCGGCAGCACCGCCTGGTCCGGCGACCACACCCGCTGGTTCGACGGCACGAAGTAGGCCATCGGATCCTTTTTGGAGGTCGTGACGGACTTGCACCCGGTGGCCAACGCCGCGGCGCTGAGCGCGGTCCCCGCAAGCAACCACCACGGTGCGGAACGATGGCCTTGGCGCATGGCGAGAGACGCTTGGACGGCTGGGCCAACTGCGCGAGGGACTTCACGGCCCACTGGGGAACACGACGTGAGGGCGGATTAGTACCGCGTAAGCCGCTCGCCGGCAAGGTCGGTCCGGACGTTGAGACCGATGGGCCGTGTGCCCGAAGAATGGCAGCAGTGCGGATGGCGGGTGGTCGAGAAAGCCAAACCGATCCAATTACAATAAATTGCGAGAGCTGCGGATGATAGGGAGGTGTACCCGCGACTAATCCCGCGGTTGTCGGAAAGGCCACCCGTTTGCGCAAGTCGCGACATGCACCCGCTTTGCGACCCTCACCGGCGTTGCTCTTCATGTCTGCCGCTGTGCGCTGGTATAGTAGTCGCAGGATGGATGAGTTGACGCTGCACTCGCGCACGTCCTAAGTCGATTAGGCGTAGTAACTTCGGCGTTCTTTCCGCAGCAAGCATTCGGCTTCTTCATGGCCCGCGAACCGCTCTATCAATCTTCCGGAGCGTCCGACGACGAAGACCGCGACCTGCGCCCGCAACGGATGCAGGACATGGTCGGACAGCGGGCGGTGTACGCGCGGGTGGGCATCGCGGTGGACGCCGCCAGCAAGCGGAACGAGCCGCTCGGACACATTCTGTTCGACGGTCCGCCTGGCCTCGGCAAGACGACGTTCGCCACGTGCATTCCCCGCGATCTCGGCGTGCCGTTTCAGATCGCCAGCGGGGCCACGCTCAAGGCGCCCAAGGACCTGATTCCGTATCTGACCAACGCCGAAGCCGGCTCGGTGCTGTTCATCGACGAAATTCACCGGATCCCCAAGCCGGTCGAGGAGTTCCTCTATCCGGCGATGGAGGATTTTCGGATCGACATTATTTTGGGCGAAGGCGTCAACGCCCGGACGCTCAATATCACGCTCAAGCCGTTCACGCTGATCGGCGCGACGACGCGGACCGGTTTGATTTCCGCGCCCCTGCGCGATCGGTTCCAGATGCGCGAGCATTTGGATTTCTACACGGTCGTCGAACTGGCCGAAATCGTCCGCCGCAACGCCACGAAGCTGAAGCTTCCGCTCGACGACGAGGCGGCCGACGAAATCGCCGCCCGCAGCCGCGGAACGCCGCGGATTGCGAACAATCGGCTGCGGTGGGTGCGAGATTTTGCCACCAGCCGGGCCGGCGGGAGGGCGACCGTTAGCGTCGTCCGCGAAGCCCTCGACATGCAGGGCATCGATGTGCTCGGTTTGGACGGTCAGGACCGCAAGTACCTCGCGACGATCGTCCGCGTGTTCGACGGCGGACCGGTCGGCGTCGACGCGATCGCCCATACGCTGAACCTCGAGCCCGACACGCTCGAAGATGAAGTCGAGCCGTTCTTGTTGCGATCGGCGCTCGTCGTCCGCACGCCCCGCGGCCGAAGAATCACGGCGGAAGGGTACGAACATCTCGGGCTTACGCCACCGGTGCGCGAGGCGAGCGAACCGCAAGCCGGCGGCGACGCCCAACGTCAACTGCCGTTTGGCCCACGCTAGAGTTTGGCTCACCGTAAGATTTAGCCCGCTGTGTTATATAGCCCGCCGTGAATACACGGCGGGCAATCGACGCGAAGTCCACGAACGACGTCGCAAATCCGAACGAACGCCAAGACAAGCGGAATCTTATGGGTATTGAACGGTTTGACCCCAAAGACCCCGATGATCGAGAACGTATGCGGGTTTTTTTAAGCCCGCAGCAGGTCGATCATCAAATCCGTCAGGCGATTCAGTTCTGCTGGATGGCGCTGCCAGACGAGAAGCGGTCGGTCGAGGAAGTGGAAAAACAGATTCGCCGCATCGTCGACCGGGCGCTTCGCGATTTGCGCGACGACGCGGCCTCATTTGCTGTGGGTGGCGAATAGCGCGTCATCCGGAGGCAATTGGGCGTCCAGATTGTTCGCGGTCGAAGTGACGGCGTGACGGCCTGCGACATTGGAATGATCTTGGTGATCCGCCGGCCGTAGGGTACTGTATGCGGCCGTCGTTGGCACGATCTTTCGCCCTTCGCGCGTCGCAGGCCCCATGTCCGCGAAACTCACCGTTCTGATCCCTTGCCGCAACGAGCGGAGGAACATCCGCGCGTGCATCGCGTCGGTGCAGGGCCTGGCCGACGAGATTCTCGTCGCCGACTCGCTGTCGACCGACGATACGCTCGACATCGTGCGGTCGATCGGCGGGTGCCGCATCATCGAACGCGAGTTCGTAGGCTATGCGGACTTCAAGAACTGGGCGATTCCGCAAGCGGCCCATCCGTGGGTGCTGATCGTCGACGCCGACGAGCGGGTGACGCCGGAACTGGCCGCCGAAATCCGCGCGATCCTCGCCGACCCGCCCGAGCATCTCGACGGCTATTGGATCGGCCGCGAAAACTATTTTCTCGGCCACCGCATTCGCTATTGCGGGTGGAACAGCGACGCCGTGTTCCGCTTGATCCGCCGCGACGTTTGCCGCTATCGGCAAGTCCGCGTCCACGAGGAGATCGACGTCGATCCGCGGCGCGCCGGGCACACGCGAGCCAATCTCGCCCACTACACCTATTGGACGTTCGACCAGTTCTTCGCCAAGCACGTGAAATACACGAAGCTCGGCGCGGAAGACTCGTGGGACCGCGGCAGACGGACGGGTTTCTTTGGCCTTGCGATCAGACCGATGCTGCGATTCTTGCAGCTTTACTTGCTGCGGCTCGGCTTTCTCGACGGCCTCGCCGGGCTGCAAGTCTGCATGCTCACCGCGTTCTTCAACACGTTCGTCAAGCAGGCCCGGCTCTGGGAAATGGAACACGCCCTGCCGCAGCCGGACGACGACCCGAGCGTTACGGCGAATGTCTCAAATACTCGCGCCGCCGCATAACGGTTGGGGCGTAATGGATAGGGTCGGCCGAACGAAGTGAGGCTCACCCGACATTTGCGTTCAAGTCGCGCGACCCGCGGACTGGCGACGGTCAATCGCCGTGTCTAGAATCGAATTCGCGTTTTTTTGGTTCGCCATTTCTTTGCGTGCAGCAAGGGTCGGCCGCGTGGCTGCCAACTCGCAATTCATTCCCAAGACGCCAGCCGCGCAACGGCCCGATTCGCCCGGCTCGCGACGGCGCGGGTGGCTCGTCTTGTTGGCATTCGCCGTCGCGATTGCCTGCTACGTCGCGTTCGACCGTTTTTTGGGCGATCGGGAACGCGGGTCCAACGACGACGGCAAACGTCCGCCGGCACTTACCGCGAGCGCCGAAGGCGGCAAGTCGGCCATCGAGCAGCCGCCGTCGACGTCGAACAACGTTGGCGACTCTCCCCGCGAGTCGTTGCCGGACGCCAGTGCGTCTCCGTCGCAATCGCCACAGCCCCCGCAAGAGCTCGTTCGCCCCACGTCGCCCGATGCGTTGCCGGCCGCGACGCGCCGCACGCTGGAAACGCCGGCCGAACGCGACGGCTGGGACGCCGAGGTTTTCAACGACGCCGCCGACAAGCAACTCAAAAAACTCGCGGCCTTCATCTCCGCCGCGAAACCCGTCGAAGCCGCCGCGTTCGAATCGCTTGCCACAGCCGACGTAACCGCGACGGACCTCTCGGCCCGCCAGCTTGAAGAAACCTTTCGCGACGCGACGTTCCAAGTCGGCCGCGCCGCCGGCGACCAGGCGGTCAAGCATCGCGGAATCGTGGGACTCGCCGCCGCGCTCAACGATCTGATTGCCTCGCTCGGCGACGAGCCGCACATTCACGCCAAGTTCAAGACGGTGAGCGTCGACATCGCCGGCGACACCGCCACGACGACGATGGTGATGCAAATCGGCGGACCCACCGCGACCGGCAGCGTGCAGTGGAACGCCCAATGCCGCTGCACGTGGCGACGCACTGCGGACAAGGCACTGCCGCTGCTGGCGTCGATTGCCGCGAGCGACTTCGAGAACATTGTCGCCACGGCGGACATAGGCGGCATGTTCGCCGACTGCACGACCGCCGTCCTCGGGGCGAACGCGTCGTTCGCCTCGCAACTCCTCCTGGGCACCGACCACTGGACGGGCAATCTCGACGAGCGGCTCGGCATCGACGTCGGCGGTTGGCAGGGGATCGCCGTCGCGGACGTAAACGGCGATGCCCTGGAAGACATCTACGTGTGCCAGCCCGGCGGGTTGCCCAACCGGCTCTACGTGCAAAACGCCGACGGCACGGCGACCGACGTGTCCGCGACGGCGGGAGTCGATCTCATCGACGCGACGCACGCCGCGCTCTTCTCCGATTTCGATAACGACGGCGATCAAGACCTCGCCGTCGCCGTGTGGGAGGGCGTGGCGTTCTTTGCGAACGACGGTCGCGGGCGGTTCACCCCGGCCGGCACCGCCCTGATGCCCGCGTCGTTTGCCTATTCGCTCGCGGCGAGCGACTACGACCGCGACGGCGACCTCGACTTGTTCGTCTGCGGTTACAACCCGCGGCCGGGCGTCGAGCGGCACATTCTCTTCGCCCGCCCAGTGCCGTATCACGACGCGAACAACGGCGGCCGCAACGTGCTGCTCCGCAACGACGGCCCGCGCGTCGATCCGCGGTTCGGGCAGGGCTTTCGGTTCAAGCAGGTCACCAAGGAAGTCGGCCTCGACGAGAACAACCGACGCTTCAGCTACGCCGCCGCCTGGGGCGATTACGACAACGACGGCGATGACGACCTGTTCGTCGCCAACGACTTCGGCCGCGACAACTTGTATCGCAACGACGCCGGCCGCTTTCGCGACGTCGCCGGCGAAGCGGGCGTCGACGACATCGGTCCCGGCATGTCCGCCTGCTGGGGCGATTACGACAACGACGGCGACCTCGACCTCTACGTCGCCAACATGTTCTCGTCCGCGGGCAACCGCGTCACGAAACAGGCCCAATTCCTCGCCGGCGCGGACGCCAAAACGCTCGAACAACTTCGTCACCACGCCCGCGGCAATTCGCTCTATCGCAATCTCGGCAATGGCAAGTTCCAGGACGTAAGCCTCGATGCCGCGGTCACGCTCGGCCGCTGGGCCTGGGGTTCCAAGTTCGTCGATCTCAACAACGACGGCTGGGAGGACATCTACGTCGCCAACGGCTTCATCACGCAAGAAGACACGGGCGATTTGTGAAGTTTCTATTGGCGACAGGTCGTGTCGCAAACACCCACCGGCACCGGCCAGCTCACGCCGAGCGAAACCTATCTCTCGGCCTGGACGCAGCTTGCGCAGATGATCCAGGAAGGCCGTTCGTTCAGCGGCCGCGAGCGGAATTGCTGCTTTCTGAACACCCGCGGCCCGCGGTTCGCCGACGTATCCGCCGCGACGGGTCTCGACTTCGACGACGACGCCCGCAGCGTGGCGGTCGCCGACTGGGACCACGACGGCGACCTCGACCTATGGGTGGCCAACCGCACGAGTCCCCGCGTCCGCTTCCTGCGCAACGACATTTCCTCGGGCAACGCCCATCTGACGCTCGAACTCGTCGGCGATCCCGAGCGCGGCACGAATCGCGACGCGGTGGGCGCGTGGGTCGAGGTCGAGCTTGGCGGCCAGGCTCCGCGAAAGCTCGTCCAATCGGTCGTGGCGGGCGACGGCTATCTGAGCCAGTCGTCCCGGCGGTTGCACTTCGGACTCGGCGACGCAACGACAACGAACGCGATCAAGATCGAGCGCGTCACCGTTCGCTGGCCCACGGGCGGCGAGCCGGGCGTCGAGACGTTTGCCGGACTTGAGCCGAACGGCCGCTATCGCCTCGTTCAAGGAACGGGCCGAGCCGAAGCGAACGCCGTATCGCGAAACGTCGCGCTGCGGCCCTCGCCCCCGCAGTCGCCGCCGCAATCGTCCGTCGCTCGCGTCAAGCTGCTCGAACCGTTGCCGATGGACGAGTACGAGTATGTCGATCTCGCGGGCCAGACGATTCGCTCGGCGGACCTCGTCGGCGTGCCGGTGCTCCTCAACTTCTGGTCCACGTCGTGTGCGCCGTGTCTGAAGGAGCTTCGGGAGTTCGGCACGGAGAAGGCGGCCCTCGATCGGCTCAAGGTGCGGATCGTCGCCCTGAACGTCGATGGGCTGAACCAGTCCGATCCGCCGACGGCCGATGCGCTTCGGTCGGTGCTCGCGAACCTCAAATACCCGTTCTATGCCGGTCGCGCAAACAACGCCTTGCTGGCCGCGGTCGACAAGTTCCAGCGGCGCGTGGTCTACCGCCAGCGGACGTTGCCGTTGCCGCTAAGCCTGCTCATCGACCCCGCCGGCCGCGGAACGATGATCTACTTCGGTCCCGTCGAGCCGCGGGTTCTGCTCACCGACGTCCTCGACATGGCCGCCGATCCGGCGACCTATCGTCAGCGGGCGGTCCCGTTTGCCGGCCGCTGGGCCCGTGACCTGTTCGAGTCGCACCCGATCGCGGTCGCGTCTGCCCACTTGGAAGGCGGCTATCCCGCCGACGCCCGGGCGTATATCGACAAGTATTTGAGTCAGGAATCCGCCCCGCCGAGCCCGGGCCGCTCGCGGGAGGACGTGAATCGCAACCTCCGCGTGGCCGACATGCACCAGATGACTGGCCGGATTGCGGAATTCGAGCGGAAGCCGCAGGACGCCGCGGCCGCCTATCGCCGGGCCCTCGAATACCATGCCGACCATGTCGCGGCGCGGGCGGGTCTCGCGTGGCTCCTGTCGACCAGCCCGGAAGACGCGCTCCGCAACGGCCGCGAGGCGTTGGAACTGGTCGAGCCGCTCGCGAACGGCCCGGGGCGGCGCGACCTGGCGGTTCTCGATGCGCTCGCGGCCGCATACGCGGAGGTAGGGCGATTCCCGGACGCGGTCAAAATGGCCGAAGCGGCCCTCGCCGTCGCGAAAAGCCAATCGGACGCGGCCCGCGAACGCGAAATCGCCGCCCGGCTCGAAGGTTATCGGGCCCGTCGCCCCCACCGCGAGTCTGCGCCCGCAAGCGACTAAAGTCCCAAAACTGTAGGAGGCGAGTTCCTTCGCCGATTGGGTCGCTAACAGCTTGTTGAAAAAGGAGACTGACCCTCTCAGGCATGCCGCAAACTGCGGCTAAAAACGCATTTTCCAAAGGGTCTGTCCCCTGGTATGTCCCCAGAATGCTTTGAGTTTATGAAAGGGATCAGGCCAGCGCTTCTTTATTTCGCCTTATTTCGCCCAATGTTCTTCGACGATAAGGTCGCGGGAGGCATTGTTCCGGGGCGCTACCCGGAATCTTTGCCGTTCGGCTTCTTCATGGGAATCGGCTTTGGTTTTGGCATGAGTTGACGTTTCTTCATCGCGAGAATGTCGCCCCATAATTCGTTTGCGTCGATTTCCTTTACTTCGAGCATTGGCTTTTTTTCTCGGTTATCGACAATCGTTTTGATCTTTAGAACCTCGTAGCAGCGATGTTCGTGTTTGACTTCATGCCCTTTCGGAAGTTGGTGGATCACTACCGCGATTTCGACTTTAGGGACGGCAGCTAGCCAGCGCGTGCCATCGTGTTTTCGTGGGTGCCCAATGCACGTCCAAGTGACGTGTGCGATTTCCTTTTCGTGTTCTCCGGGTGACGAACTCTCGCTAATTCCAAATTGCGCCCACGGTTTGCCGACGCTGCTGGGGGTGGGCTTACGCAAGTCGAATTCAGGAATCGCGAGCAAGTCCTCGTTTAGCGTGTTTTCGATTGCAGTGTTTGTGCGTTTGATATCGGCCTCTATTGGCGCTTTCGGTTTCTCATCCGGTGCCGCTCTGGGGCGGCTTTCGAGTGAATTGAGTCTCGCTCGGAGCGGTTCTACCTGCTTTGCCTTGGCCACAAGTGCCCCCGCGTAGAACTTCTTATACCCCGCGAGTGGTGCGGCAGCAAACTGTGAATTCCGGGAGCGTTTTTCGGGTCAAATAAGGTCAAATAAAGCAGTGGCATGGCTGAATTTGCATTTCTGATTGCGCGCATACGTTGAGCGCCGGTGCCGCTGCTGGCTTGTCCAGCAGTGTGAACTGCCGTTGGCGCGTCCATTCTCTTATACGTCCTAACGCGATTTCGACGACGGAGCCAGCCGAAGCGGCGTGCCCCATGGTTGGTCGTTCGCCGCTTCCGCACTGCTGGACAAGGCAGCCGTGGCACCCGGCGGACTGCCCATTCTGTCGACTGTCCGCTGCCCACTCGATCGCGGCCGACGGCTGTTCTGTGAAAATCTGTGCAATCGGTGGATAGTTTCGTATCGAGGGCTGGCATCCGGTGCCGGGAAACCGGTTGCGGGTGGCGGATACTTGCCACCTCCGAACGAAAAATACGGGCCGCGTCGATCGATGTCGACGCGGCCCGCAATTGAATAACACGCTCTCGTGGAAGCGAATGCCTAGCGATCGTAACGATCACCCCGATCGCCGCCGCGTCCCCGGCCGCCGGCTCGTTCGCGTCCGCGGTCGCCGCCGCGTCCGCCGCGACGGTCTCCTCGGTCGCCGCGATCGCGGTCGCCGTTCGATCGTCCGCCGCCGTCGTAGTCTTCGACCGGTCCGGCCGCGTGCGGTTGCATCTTCACTTCCTCGCCCAGCTCTTCCATCGCCAGACGGCGGCTGAGCTTCACGCGGTCCTGCTCGTCGATCGCGATGACCTTGACCTTCATTCGATCGCCGACGCGGCACACGTCGATCACCCGCTGCACGTACTCGTCCGACAGCTCGCTGA
This sequence comes from Planctomycetota bacterium, assembly GCA_003576845.1. Classification (GTDB taxonomy): domain Bacteria; phylum Planctomycetota; class Planctomycetia; order Pirellulales; family PLA5; genus PLA5. The sequence continues at coordinate 24,588 of QEVJ01000049.1, read as the reverse complement.
TATGGCACAAGCCGTCCTTGCCGGGCAGAATCTCGACGAACACGCCGAAATCCTTGACGCTCGTCACGCGGCCGTCGTAAATCCGGCCGATCTGGACCGAAGCCGTGACCAACTCGACGCGATTGAGCGCCTCGCGGGCGCCCTCGGCGTTCGTACTGGCGATCGTGACGGTTCCGTCGTCTTCGACCTCGATGACCGTGCCCGTCTCTTCCTGGATCGCCCGGATGTTCTTTCCGCCCGGACCGATGAGCATGCCGATCTTTTCGGGATCGATCTTCGTCCGCAACAACCGCGGGGCCGTCGCGGCAATGTCGTCCTTCGGCCGCGAGATCCGCGTCAGCATCTTGCGGAGGATGTTGATCCGAGCCTCGCGGGCCTGTTGCAGCGTCGCCACGATGATGTCCCGCGAAATCCCGTCGATCTTCAGGTCGAGCTGGATTCCCGTCACGCCGTTCTGCGTGCCGGCCACCTTGAAGTCCATATCGCCGAAGTGATCCTCGTCGCCGATGATGTCGGTGAGCAAGGTCCACTTGTCGTTCGACTCTTTGACCAGGCCGATCGAAATTCCCGCCACCGGGTTCGAGATCGGCACGCCGGCCGCCATCAAGCCGAGCGTCGCGCCGCACACGCTGGCCATCGAGCTCGAACCGTTCGATTCGAGAATGTCCGAGATGATCCGCACGGTGTACGGAAAATCTTCGGGCGAAGGCAGCACGGATTTGACACTCCGTTCGGCCAGCGCGCCGTGGCCGATCTCGCGCCGCCCCGGTCCGCGGATCGGCCGCACTTCGCCGACCGAAAACGACGGGAAGTTATAGTCGAGCATGAACTTCTTGGAGTATTCGTCCATCAGTCCGTCGACCCGCTGCTCGTCGCGCACGGTGCCGAGCGTAACGGTAATGAGCGCCTGGGTTTCGCCGCGTTGAAACATGGCCGAGCCGTGAACGCACGGCAACACGTCGACGTCGCACGCGATGTCGCGCAAATCCCTCGTGCCGCGGCCGTCCGGCCGCGTGCCGCTGAGGATCAAATCGCGAACCACCTTCTGCTCCAAGTCGTGCCAGGCCGTGCCGAACGCCGTGGCTGCAATGGCCCCTTCCGCCTTGGGATCGGGAATGGTCTCGGCGAGCGCCCGCTCCTTCAGTGCGGCCACGGCGGCCGCGCGATCCTGTTTCCCCGGCGTCATCTTGGCGGACTTGAACTCGTCGTAGTACGCCGACGTCAACCGCTCGGCCAAACCGTCGGACGGCGGAATAACATATTCCTTCGCCGCCACGCCGACTTTCTGGAACAACTCGTCCTGCAAGTCGCACAACTCGCGAATGTACGCGTGCGCTGTGTCGACCGCCGCGACCATGTCGGCCTCGGGCATTTCGCGGGCAAAGCCCTCGATCATCAGCACCGATTCGCGGCTGCCGGACACGATCAAGTCGAGGTCGCTCTCTTCGAGCTGATCCTGCGACGGAAACACGACGAACTCGCCGTTCACCCGTCCCAGCCGCACCGAACCGATCGGGCCGCGGAACGGCAACCCGCCCAAGCCCAGCGTGCAGCCCGCCCCGGTCATCGCCAGCACGTCGCCATCGTGCTGCTTGTCGCTCGCCATGACGAAGGCTTGAATCTGAATCTCGTCCTTGAACCAATCGGGAAACAGCGGCCGGATGGGCCGGTCCATGAGCCGCGACGTGAGCGTTTCCTTCATCGTCGGGCGGCCTTCGCGCTTGATGAACCCGCCCGGAAACTTGCCGGCGGCGGCGGTCCGCTCGCGGTAATCGCACATCAGCGGGAAAAAGTCGATGCCCGGCCGCGGCGGACCGGATGCGGCGGCAACGAGGACCACCGTTTGACCGTACTGGATCAGGCACGCCCCAGCGGCCTGTTTGGCGAGCACCCCAGTTTCGATGGCATACAACTGCCCGCCGATCTGTTTTTCAACACGTACTTTCAATGGATTTTCCTCTCACGTTGGCTGAGTGTTCTTCGAGTCTGGACTTCGCGAACGGGCCACGACTGCAAACCGGGCGCGACCCGCCGCCGCCGTCGAGCGTCCGACGGGTGAACCGCGTGCGCAGACCACCCTCGCCGGGGAAAGAAGGCGTCTCGGATCGCGAGACGCGCCGCGCAATCCGGCGACCGACCGGCCGAGGCCGTGATGGGAACCACTCGGGTTCGGAGGATGCGGAGGATGTCGCCCGATTTCCCGGGCGCCAGCGCTCGCGCGACGGCGCTCCTACTTGCGCAGCTCGAGACGACGGAGCATTTCGAGGTACTGCTCTGGATTGATCCGCTTGAGATAATCCAGCAGGCGACGGCGCCGGCTGACCATCATCAACATCCCGCGTCGGCTGGCATAATCCTTCCGATGCGTGCGCAGGTGTTCGGTCAGCGAGTTGATCTTGCTGGTCAAGACCGCGATCTGGACTTCCGGCGAGCCCCGGTCCGCCTCGCGCCGCTGAAAGGTCTTGATGACTTCCTGTTTCCGCTCTTTGGTTATGGACATCTGCTAGCCGCACTTCCTCACGACGGTAGACCGGATCGCCGGCAGGGCACTTTCCCGCGCCGCGCCGACCCAATCTCCAGACTCTGGGAACTCCTACACAAACTGTTACGACACAAGTACCTAAAACAATACACAAGCCGTCAGTTTAGCAATCCTGCCGCGGTTTGCAACCGTGGTCCGCCGCATTTTGCCCAGCCCGGACCGCGAACGGCCCGGTAGCGCCGCCAAGCCGCGACGATGCTGCGGCCGAAACGTCTGCAAATGGTTATCTGCACGCCGTTTACGGCCTACTTGGGACGCCGAGAATCGCGCTTTGTCTTACCTGCGGGCTGCGGCCCCCGAGCGGTGGCTTGCATTTTGCCTCGCCGAGCCGCGGTAACTGCGCTTGCGGCAGCACGCTCAGTCAAACGCTTACCGGCCGGTCGAACCGCCGTGCCTTCCCCGGAGGCCACGGCACGCGCCGCACGCTTCTTCCGCGGGGGGGCGGTCGATAGGGCGGTTTCCGACGACAATTCGCCCGCCGCGGGTTGCTCTGAATCCCGCCGCGGGCTTCGCCGCGGCGTTCGCGTTTTTGGCGCGGACTCGGGACCAATGTCGACGTCCGCGCCGCTGGCTGGCAACGCACTGGCCGCCTTCGCCGCCTTCGCCGATTTCCCCGCCTTGGACGAGCCGCGGGGCTTTTTCGAAGCCGCGGCAACGCCCGACGTACCGTCCTTGCCGTCCGAGTCGATGTCGATCCCGAAGACGTCGGCCAAGTCTCCCGCGGCAATCGTCTTCTTGTTCGCTTTCGCCGACGTCCGACCGCTGTCGGCCTCGACTGCCTGTTCGATCAACTCGATGTGGTCCACCTGCCGCAGGTGGAACAGCAGTTCCGGCCGGCGGTCGAGCCGCGCGCCAACGCCGTAGAGCACCGCGGCGAGATGCTTGCACAGCCCGGCCCAGTCGGGACACGAGCACTTCATGCGAATCTCTTTCGGCTTGGGAAAGAGCCCGTCGTTCGGTTGCGTCACGATTTCCATGACGTGCTTCGAGAGCCGGCCTTGAAGCAATTCGACGATCGACCCGATCTGCCCCGCGCACTCCCGGCGAATTGTCGTCCACGCCGCCGTCGGCAACTTGTCGATGTCGATGGCAATCCGGTACAGCGACGAGCCGCTGACGAGCGCCGTGATCTTCCCCGGCTCGATTTGCAGATCGACCACCGAGCCGTTGCAGACATACGTCCGGCCACGCGGCAGGCGGTTCGAGAAATCGCTATACGCTTCGAGATTCTTGCACCACGATTGCCCCCAAAACGTCGTGGCGATCTTGCGGCCTTCGATCACCACCGGCTCGATCTTTTGGCCGTTCTTTTGGAGTTTCGATACTTCGCGGGCGGCGTTGGCCCGGCGCTTCGCGACGCTGACATAGGGTTTGAAGCGATACCACATGGCGACTCCCTTCGATTTGGATTTGCGGCGGCGAACGTAAACCGAGCGTTCATGCGTCGACGGCCTTGTGTAGGTCGAGGGCGACGAAATTCAACAAAGCTTCGGTGCTCATCTCCGTGATCCGGGCTTCCGCACCCCCTTCCAGCAGGTCGCGCGACAAACCGGCTTTTTCCTCGATCATGGCGTCGATCCGCTCTTCGACCGTTCCGCGGCATACGAACTTGTGAACCAGCACGTTTCGCCGCTGGCCGATGCGAAACGCCCGGTCGGTGGCCTGATTCTCGACGGCCGGGTTCCACCAGCGGTCAAAATGCACTACGTGCGACGCCGATGTCAAGTTCAATCCGGTTCCGCCGGCCTTGAGCGAGAGCACGAAAAACGGCGGGCCGTCCTCGCGCGCGAACGACGCGACAAGCTCCTTTCGCCGCTTGACCGTCGTTCCGCCGTGCAGCACCAACCCCGGCCGGTCGAACACGCCCGCCAGAAATTCCGCCAGCGGTTCGGTCATCTCGCGAAATTGCGTGAATATGAGCGCCCGCTCTTGCCGGGCGGCGAGTTCCTCGGCGATCGCCGCGAGCCGCTGAAACTTGCCGCTCTGCTCCGAGGAAAAATCGCCGTCGCCGAGTAGTTGGGCCGGGTGATTGCAGATCTGCTTGAGCCGCATCAGTTGTGCCAGCACCAGCCCCCGCCGTTCCATTCCGCTCGCCGTTCGCAACCGCTCCGCCAGCTCGCGCACCGCTTGCTCGTACAGCGCGGCTTGCTTTTTCGAAAGCGGGCAGAATGCCGTGACTTCCGTCTTGTCGGGCAGGTCCGAGATCACCTGTTTATCCGTTTTGAGCCGCCGCAGGATGTACGGTTGCACGAGCGACCTGAGCGGCCCGAACCGCGGCCCCTCGCCCGATACGAGCTTCTTCGCCACGGCCGCGAAGGCTTTGGCGGAACCCAACAGGCCGGGGTTGAGAAAATCGAAAATCGACCACAGATCGTCGAGGCGGTTCTCGACGGGCGTTCCCGTCAGCGCAATGCGGCCGGCCGACTTCAATTCCTTTACGTTCCGGGTCTGCCTCGTGCCGGCGTTCTTGATCGCCTGCGCTTCGTCGAGAATCGCCAGGTCCCACGTCCGCGCCCGCAGCCAATCGAGCCGCGCGAGCATCGCATAGGTGGTGATGGCGACATCGCTCGCCTGGACCGCGGGTCCCGCTTCGACCTCGTCCGTCGACATCTCGGACGAATGCACGACGCACGACGTTAGCGACGGCGCGAATCGGGCCAACTCGCTCTTCCAGTTGGCAATCAGCGACGCCGGAACGACCAGCAGGCTCGCCCGAGCCGATCCGCCGCGCACGCCGTCCTGCCGCCGGTGTTCCTTGCGGCTGAGCAACAGCGCGATCACTTGAACCGTCTTGCCCAGCCCCATGTCGTCGGCCAGACATGCCCCCAACCCCAGTTGCGTGAGAAATCGCAGCCAATTGACGCCGACCCGTTGGTACGGCCGCAACTCGGCCCGCAGTCCGCCGATCGCGGCGCCTTCCAGCCTTGCCGGATCGCGCAGCTTGCTCAGTAATTCGACGACCGCGTCGTCGGCTGCGATGCCGGTCCATTCGCGCTCGGCGTCGGGGATCGAAGCGGCCGCGTCGCGATCGAGCGTGGCCCCCGACAACAGCCGCATGCCTTCGAAGAACGACACTCCCTCCCGCGCCGCCCGCTCGACCGTCTTCCAGTGCTTGAGCGCCTGCCGAATCTTCTCGCGGTCGACTTCGACCCATTTCCCGCGCAGCGACACGAGCCCGCCGGCCGAGGCGAGCAGCGCCTGCAACTCGTCCTCGGAAAGCGGCTCGCCGTCGAGAGCCACGTCGACCGAGAACGACAACAACGACTCCGCGTCGAGCGCCGTGCCGGAGCCGCGCCCCACGCGCACCGCTACCGCAGGCCGCGGAGGTCGCTTGTCGTGCCACCAGTCAGGCACGCGCACGATGACTCCGCTTTCCTCCAGCGTCGGCGTTTCTTTGAGAAAGCGGTACGCATCGTGCGGCCTCCACGCCAGCGGATGATAGATGTCGCCCGAGTCAACGAGCTCCTTGACCAGCGCACTGGTCTCCGCTGCCCGTTGCAACGGAGCGAGCAACGCGAGTAGCATCTCGCGGTTCTTCGCTCCCGCGTACTGTTGCAGGGCGCGGCCCAATGGCTCGTGCTGCACCCGGCCTTGAGCTGAGAGCCGCGTGGCATACGTCGCCAGAAACGCGAAGGGATGCTCGGGATCCCGTTTGTTTTCCGCCAGGTGCAGCGTGACCCGTCCGACGAGCCGCCACAGCGGATTCCGCTCGCGCAGATAGCCCGCCGCGCCACCCGGATAACGCTTGATCTCGTCGCGGACGAGCCGGTCGAGTTGTTCCCACCACGCCGCGAGCGTCGCGGCGCTCAGGTATTCCAGCCCCATCATCGGCGGCGCGTCGCGGACCAGCGCCTCGATGACCGCCGCATCCGCCGGGACCGGCGCCGGTTCGCCGGAATCGTCGCGGGCCGGAGTCTGGCAGAACCGCGTGAGATACGCCCGGCCGACCGCGCGCGCGAAGTCCAGTTGCGGCGGCAGCGCCGTTTGCAGCTCGGCGGTCGCCAGATGCAACAACCCGCAAGCCGCGTCGTCGGCAAACGCTCCGGCGATCCGCTTCTCGACCGCCGGCGCGAGCACGGCGGCCGCTTCCGTCGGCGTTTCATGGACGATCGGGCGTCCCTGCGGCGTTATCGCGAGTTCCAGCGCCATGCCAATCCTTGGATGCCGCGCCGTTGCACGATGCGGCCGCGGCAATAACCGTGGTTCTGGCCTGCAAAGCGCCGTTCGTCAAGTATCGCGAGTTGCAACGCGATATCGTGGGGGGTATCGTCATACAGCCGACCTCGCAACGCTCCGATTCGCCATTCGGTTCACAAAGAATGAACAACCATGTACGCCACATTCCGGACTCCAACCACCGCCCTGGCGCTCGCCATGTCCGCTTTGCTTTCCGTTGCCACGGCCCAACAACCGCCCCCATCTCCGCAAGACCGCAATCTCGCTGGCGGCTACGACCGCCCCAGCGGCGACGCCAAACAGACCCGCTCCGTCGTGATGGCCCGTAACGGGATGGTCGCGTCGAGCCACCCGGCCGCGACCCAGGCTGGCTTGGACATTCTGCGTGCCGGGGGAAACGCCGCCGATGCCGCCGTGGCCGTCAATGCCATGCTCGGCGTCGTCGAGCCGATGAGTTGTGGCGTCGGCGGCGACCTGTTCGTCATTTATTGGGACGCCAAGACCAAGAAGCTCTACGGCCTCAACGGCAGCGGCCGCAGTCCCTACAAACTTGCCATCGACGAGTTTCGCCGCCTGGACCTCAAGCAGATTCCGACCACCGGCCCGCTCTCCTGGTCCGTGCCCGGGTGCGTTCGCGGCTGGGAAGATTTGCTCGGCCGCTTCGGCAGGCGCAAGCTCGCCGATGTTCTCGCGCCGGCCATTTCGGCGGCCGACGATGGCTTCGTGGTCGCCGAAATCATTGGCAGCTATTGGAAAGGCGCCGAAAAGCCCCTCAGCGAGTGGCCCGACAGCGCCGCGACGTATCTCGTCGACGGCAAAGCCCCGGCGGTCGGCACGATCGCGCGTCTGCCGCGACTTGCCGCGACGTATCGCCAGATTGCTCGCGGCGGAGCGAAGGAATTCTACGAAGGCTCGATCGCCGAGAGGATCGTGAGATTCAGCGAGGCCAACGGCGGCTTCTTCACGGCCGCCGATTTCGCCGATCACAAAAGCGAATGGATCGATCCCGTGTCGACGAACTACCGCGGCTACGACGTCTGGGAACTGCCGCCCAACGGCCAAGGCATCGCGGCGCTGCAGATCCTCAATCTGCTCGAACCCTACGACCTCAGGAAATTCGGGTACGGCAGCGCCGACTACATTCACCTCTTCACCGAGGCCAAAAAACTCGCGTTCGCGGACCGGGCCCGCTTTTACCACGACCCCGCGTTCGGCAAGCCGCCCGTCGAGGAACTGATCTCGAAGAAGTACGCGGAAGCGCGCGGTAAGTCGATCGACATGACCAAGGCCGCCACCGACGTGCCCGCCGGCGACCCAAAGCTGGCTCACGGCGACACCGTGTATATCACAGTCGTCGACAAAGACCGCAACTGCTGCTCACTGATCCAAAGCCTGTACGAAGGCTTCGGCTCGAAGGTCGCCCCGGGCGACGTCGGCTTCGTCCTGCAGAACCGCGGCTGCCTGTTCGCCCTCGACGACAAGCATCCCAACAAATACGAACCGCACAAGCGACCGTTTCACACGATCATTCCGGCAATGGTCACCAAGGACGGCCGCCCCTGGCTCTCGTTCGGCGTGATGGGCGGCGACATGCAGCCGCAGGGGCACGTGCAGATCGTCGTCAACCTGGTCGACTTTGGCATGAACCTCCAGCAAGCCGGCGACGCCGCCCGCGTACGGCACCTGGGCAGCGCGACCCCGACCGGCGAACCGATGGAATCCGCCGGCGGCACGGTCGCCGTCGAAAGCGGCATCTTCGACGCGACGCTCGACGAACTCCGCCGCCGCGGACATCAAGTCCGCCGCGAGAAAGGCTCCTTCGGCGGCTATCAAGCGGTGCTCATCGACTGGGAACACGGCGTTCTGCAAGGAGCGAGCGATCCGCGCAAAGATGGGTGCGCGCTAGGCTACTGACGCCGGCCGGGAGAATAATTCGGCAAACGCGGCGCGACGACAACCATTCGCCGCAGAACGCCCCCGCGCCCAGCTTCGCGCGGCTGCGTGCGAATCCGGTACGCGCTAGCACACCGTGCCAGCGATTCACTTGCCAGCGTCCTCGAAACGTTCGCCAATTGCCCGCTTTGCTTGGCGAAGGCTAGGCGGAAAACACAAAAAACCGCCGGCGTTCGCGGGCACGTGCTTTGCATTCGTTAGACAACAATGACACGGCCAACACTAACATTTCGGGAGGGAGCCATGTTTACGACCAACGAATTAGACGAATACATGGCCGAAATTCGGGTTCGGGTTTGCAGCCATTGCATCGAACGGCCGCCCGGCGGGCCGCCCTGTGCGCCCCACGGAAAGCTCTGCGGCATCGAACTGCACCTGGCAGAGGTCGTCGAACTTTGCCATCAATCGCCCAGCGGGCTGTTGGAGCCGTACCGCATTCGGTTCCACGAAGAAGTTTGCAGCCACTGTGCGAACCGGGAGTCGACGCAATGCCCGTGCCCACTCGACTACCTGCTGCCGCTGGCCGTCGAAGCCATCGAAGCGGTCGACGAGCGCCGGCAGATATGCGCGTGATCGGCGAGCGAATTTGACCTCACCCCCGTCCGCAACGGCGGCCGGTCGAGTCCGGGCGGCGCCTCGGCCGAGGCCATTCTTTTGGCGGTAACGAGGGTGCGGCTCTCGGTGCACTCGCATTGCCAAACCGCGGCCTCGCCGCGACAATGGCCGCGCTGTCTGCTTCTCTACGGTTTACTCGTTTTCCGGGCCATCTCATGAGCTTGCGCATCCGATCGATCGTTGCGGCCGTTTCGATCTCGTTTCTCTTGACGTTCATCGCCGGTTTTTCCCCCAAGGCCGCGGGCGCCGAAGGGTTCACCGAAGTCCGCAAGGTCCAGGACATCACCGAATACAAGCTCGACTCCAACGGCCTTGCCGTCTTGCTGCTCCCCGACCACTCGGCCCCCGCGGTCACGTTCATGGTCACCTACCGCGTCGGCTCACGGAACGAGTCCTACGGCACGACCGGCGCGACGCACCTGCTCGAGCACTTGATGTTCAAGGGCACGTACCGCCACAGCAAAGAGAACGGCAACGGCTTCGACCAGCTTCTCGAACGCACCGGCGCGATCACGAACGCCACGACGTGGCTCGACCGCACGAACTACTTCGAGACCGTGCCTCCCACGCATTTGCCGCTGGTCATCGGCCTCGAAGCCGACCGGCTCCGCAACTTGCGGCTTCGCGAGGACGACCGCCGGCCGGAAATGACCGTTGTCCGCAACGAGTTCGAGCGCGGCGAGAACCTGCCCAGCGAAGCCCTCGAAAAAGAAGTCTGGGCGACCGCCTACCATGCCCATCCGTATCATCACAGCACAATCGGCTGGCGCAGCGACATCGAAAAAGTGCCGATCGAAAAGCTCCGCGAGTTCTACGACACGTTCTATTGGCCCGACAACGCGACGGTTACGATCATCGGCGATTTCGATGCAGCCAAAACGCTCGACCTAATCAAGCGGACCTACGGCACGATCGGCAAAGCGCCCCGGGCCATTCCGCAGGTCTATACGGAAGAACCGCCGCAGACCGGCCCTCGCCGCGTGGTCGTGAAGCGGCCCGGCGAATTGGGCGTCGTGATGCTCGCCCACAAAATCCCGCCCGGCACGCACGCCGATTTCCCCGCGCTCGAAGTGCTCAGTTTGATTCTCAGCGACGGCCGCAACAGCCGCATGTACCAGGCCCTGACCGACAAGAGCCTGACGACCGACGTTTCCGCCTCGCCGTATTTCAATCGCGATCCCACGCTGCACCTCACGACCGCCGAACTTACTCCCGGCACGAAGCACGAAGACGTCGAGAAGAAACTGCTCGAAGAAATCGCCAAGGTGCAAGACAAAGGCGTTACGGCCGAAGAAGTCGCCACAGCCATCGCCAAAAACAACGCTCAGACCGCCTTCGGCCGCGACGGATCGTTCGCCATTGCCGCGGCCATCAACGAGTGCATCGCCACGGGCGACTGGGCGCTGTATTACACGCTCGACGAAGCCATCGCCCGCGTCACGCATGAAGACGTGCAGCGCGTCGCCAAAAAATACTTCCGCGAAGATCAATGCACCACTGGCTGGTTCATCCCGCACTTTCCGCAGAACGACGACGCGGCCGAGAAGACGTCGAGCGTCCAGAGGGCAGATACAAGTGGGCAGTGGGCAGTAGATAGTGGACAGGCGAGTGGGCAGTGGACAGGGGATAGTGGACAGAAAGGCGACGACGACGCCGACGAACGACCGTTCGAATCGGAGCTCTGCTCGCTGCCCACTACCCACGGCTCACTGCCCACTGCCCACTCTCCACTTCCCATGACCGCCTGCTCGCTAACGGCCGCACAAGCCGACGAACCCGCCGCGACCCCCGCGAACGAATCGGCGAGCAAGATCGCTCCCCGCATCCAGCGCGACCGCATTGCCGGCATGGACGTGCTCATCTGTCCGACGGGCTATCGCAACGTGATTACGATCGTCGGCTCGTTTCCCGCGTTTGAGCCGGAAAACCCGACGCTCGCGGCGCTTGCCGCCGAAATGCTTGAACGGGGAACGAAGAAGCACGACGCCAATACCATTGCCGCCATGCTCGATCAGGTCGGCGCGCGGATTTCATTCAGCAACGATGCGACTTCGATCCGCTTTTCCGCCCGCTGTCTGAAGAAGGACGCCCCGCGCGTCGTTTCGCTCCTGGCCGAGCAACTCCGCGAGCCGAGCTTCCCCGAGGACGAGTTCGAGAAGCTCCGCATCCAGAGCCTGGCCGAAGCCGAGCAGCTTCGCGAAAGCACCGACGCGATGGCCGCCCACGCTTTCGCCAACGCGGCGTTTCCCGAGGGACATCCCCACCATCGCCGCATGCCCGAAGAAATCATCGCATCGGTCAAAGCGGCCAAGCTCGACGACGTGAAGGCTTTTCACGCCAAGTGGTTCGGCCCGGCCGAGGTCCGCATGGTCGTCGTCGGCGACGTCGACGCCCCACAGATTCGCCAGGAACTCGGAAAGTCGTTCTCCGAGTGGAAAGGCGGCCAGACGCTACCCGATGTTGCGGCCGCCAAACCGCCGGAAAAAGGCAACAAGATCGCCGTCAGTATTCCCGGCAAGCGGAGCGTGAGCGTTGCCCTCGGACTGCCGACCGGTCTCCGCTACCCCGACGAAGACCACCTCCGGCTTTCAGTCGCCACATCGGTCCTCGGCGACGGTTTCACGAGCCGCCTGATCGGCAAAATCCGGGACACGGAAGGCCTCACCTACGGCATCGGCGCGGTCCTGTCCGGCGGCGGCACGTTGGATCGCACGTGGAGCGTCCGCGGCACGTTCGCTCCGTCGCTGTTGGACCGCGGCCTCGCGTCGACCGATCGGGAACTCAGGCTTTGGCAGCGACAGGGCATCACCGCCGAGGAACTCGAATATCGCAAGAACGCCCTCGCCGGAGCGCATCAGGTGCGTCTCGCCACCAGCGCCGGCATGGCAAACGCGATTCTCGACGCGATCGAACGCGGCCTCGACCCGTCCTGGATCGACGACTATCCCGCCAAGCTCGCCGCGCTCACGCTCGACGAGGTCAACGCCGCCATCAAGAAGTATGTCGATCCAGACAAGCTCATCATCGTGACCGCGGGGACGTTCAAGGAACAATAGTGGTTAGTGGGCAGTGAAGAGTGGGCAGTGAAACTGTCCACTGTCCACTGCCCACTCTTCACTCCGCCAAAACCGCGGCCGCCTTGCTGCACATGGCCCTCGCGTCCTCGGCCCGCGGCGCTTCGGCCACGATCCGCACGATCGGCTCCGTGTTGCTCGCGCGGACGAGCAACCAGCGATCGGGCCATTCGAATCGTAACCCATCGCTCGCATCGGCCGCCGCATCCGCAAAGGCCCGTCGCAATGCGTTCGCCGCCGGACTCGATCCCCAACTCCCAGCCCCCAGTCCCCAGCCCCCAGCCACCGTCACCTTATCCTTCTCGATCGCATACCGCGGCAGTTCTTCGACGAGCTTGCTGATCGGCAGTTCGCGCCGGGCCATCATATCGAGCACGAGCGCCATGCCGACGAAGCTGTCGCGCACATAGCCCACGCGCGGATCGATCGCGCCGCCGCTCCCTTCGCCTCCGATCAGTGCCCGTTCGCGCCGCATGACGTCGGTCACGTTCGCCTCGCCCACCGCAGAGCGGAAGAAGGGCACACCGTATCGTTCGGCCAGGTCCTGTGCCATGCGGCTCGTCGAGCAGTTCGTCACCACCGGGCCGAGCGCGGGCCGGCCGTCGCGGCCATCCGCCGTCGCCATCACGTGAGCCACGCATAACGCGAGCGTGTATTCCTCGCCCACATACCGGCCCGCCTCGTCGATAATCGCCAACCGATCCGCGTCGGGATCCTGGCAGAAACCCACGTCGACGTTCCACGCGGCAACCTGCTGCGCTACGCCGCTGAGATTTTCCGCCGTCGGTTCCGGAGCGTGATCGAATAACCCATCCGGCGAAGCGCCGAGCCAAATCGCCTCGCATCCGAGGGCATCGAGCAGCACCTGCCCGAGCACGCTGCCCGAACCGCGATTGGCGTCGACGAGCACTTTGAACCGTCGCCGGCGAATCCGCTCGGCGTCGACGGTCGCCAGCACCAGATCGCGATGCCGCGATGTCGTGTCCGCAATCGTGTTTGCGCGTCCGACGTGATCGTGCGTGGCCCAGGTAAGCTCGCCCGCGCGATACCGCTCGATCACTCGCTCGCCCGACGACGCGGAAATAACCCGTCCCTCGCCGCCGAACAGCTTGAGACCGTTATACGGCGCCGGATTGTGGCTGGCAGAAACTTGAATCCCGCCCGCCGCGCGATGTTCGCGAACCAGCACGCCGACGGTCGGCGTGGCGGCCACACCGGCATCGAGCACGTCCCGCCCCGTCGCCAGCAGCGCCGAGCGCACCGCGTCGACAATCATCGGCCCCGTCGCCCGGCCGTCGCGTGCGAGGACGATCGGCCCCGCCGGCAAGTCGGCCACGAACGCCGCGGCGTAACGCAACGCCACATCGGGCGTCAGGCTCTCGCCCACAATGCCGCGAAGACCGGAAACGCTGATGATCGGAGCAGGACGCATGGGCATGGCAAGCGATGAATGAGGATTAAGCAGCGAGGAGCGAAGAACGGGGAACCGGCAAAGCTAGTCGTCCATCGCACATCAATCATCGCTCATCGCTGGCATTTCGCCCAGGACTGGCGCTTCGCACGTGCCGCCGAGCCACCCGCCCAATAGCCCTTCGCCCTGGCTCGCGGTAAACTTCCTCGCATGGACAACGCTCGGATCGCCGACACGTTCGACCACATCGCCGACCTCCTGGAGTTCACGGGCGCAAACCCGTTCCGCGTCCGGGCGTACCGAAACGGCGCACGCACCATCCGCGACCTGAGCGAACCCGCCGCCGCCATCCTCGCCGACGAGAATCGCTCCCTCACCGACATCGACGGCATCGGCAAGGACCTCGCGGACAAGATCGCAGCTCTGGTCGCCGGCGAGAAACTCCCACTGCTCGAAGAACTGACGGCCCAGGTCCCCGAAAGCGTCCTTGCGTTAATGCGGATTCCCGGCGTCGGCCCCAAGAAAGCCGCGGCGCTCTACAAGGAACTCGGCGTCAAAACGCTCGACGAACTCCGCGCCGCGTGCGAAGCCGGCAAAGTCCGCGGCCTCAAGGGATTTGGCGCGAAGACCGAGCAAGCGATTCTCGCCGGTCTTTCCGTCGCGGAGCAATCGACCGTCCGCATGTTGTGGGCCGACGCCGACATCGAGGCCCAGCGCGTGCTCGCCCATCTCCGCGGCGCCCAGGGCGTCAAGCAACTCGAAATGGCAGGCAGCTATCGTCGCGGCCGCGATACGGTCGGCGATCTCGACGTGCTCGCCGTCGCCGATGATCCCGAGGCCCTGATGGATCGCTTCGCGACGATCGCAGATTTGGAGACGGTCATCGGCCGCGGCGACACGAAGATGTCGGTGCGGCTTTCCACCGGCGTGCAAATCGACCTCCGCGTCGTCCCGCCGCAGTCGTTCGGCGCGGCGCTGGTCTACTTCACTGGGTCGAAGGACCACAACATCGTCCTCCGCTCGCTGGCCAAAAAAGAGGGCCTTAAGATCAACGAGTACGGCGTGTTCCGCGGCGAGAAGTACGTCGCCGGCCGCACCGAGAAAGAGGTTTACGACACGCTCGGCTTGCCCGTCTTTCCGCCGGAGCTACGCGAAGCTCGTCGCGAGTTCGATTGGGCGGCGGCCGGCGCGTTGCCCGTGCTCGTCGAAGAGCGCGACATCCAGGGCGACCTGCACATGCACACGCACGCCACGGACGGCCGCGCCTCGATCGAGGACATGGTCGCCGCCGCGAAGAAGCGCGGCCTCAAATACATCGCGATCACCGACCACTCGAAGCGCGTGTCGATGGCCAATGGCCTCGACGCCAAACGTGCGCTCGCCCAATGGAAGCAGATCGACCGCCTCAACGCCGAGGCCGACGACGGTTTTCTGGTTCTCAAGGGCATCGAGTGCGACATTCTTGAACGCGGCGGCATGGATTTGCCCGACGACGTGCTCGCACAGGCCGATTGGGTCGTGGCCAGCGTCCACTACGGACAGAATCAGCCCCGCGCGCAGATCACCGAGCGAATTCTCGGCGCGCTCGAAGACCCGCACGTCCACGCGATTGCCCATCCGACCGGCCGGCTCCTCAATCGCCGCATGGCCTACGAAGTCGATCTCGAAGCGGTCTACGCCGCCGCCAGAAAGCACCACAAGCTGCTCGAACTCAATGCTAATCCCAAGCGGCTCGATCTCGACGACACAGCGTGCGCCGCCGCCAAGGAACGCGGCATCCCGATCGTCATCAACACCGACGCCCACAGCACCGAGGGCCTGGGCGTCATGCGCTACGGCATCCTCCAAGCCCGCCGCGCGGGGCTTACCCAACACGACGTAGCGAACGCGCGGCCCTGGGCGAAGCTCAAAAAGTTGTTGCACAAGTAACCTCGCGCAACGAATCACGAATGCTCTGGAGCGGCGAAATGCGTGAACCGAAAGCGGGGATGAGCCTTCCACAGACGGTTTGTAACGAGCCAGCCGTTGCCGCCTCGACGCTGGTCTTCACCGAAGGCCCCGTCGTCGACGCCAACGGTTCCGTCTACTTCTCCGACATCCTCAACAACCGCATCCTCCGCCGCGCGCCGGACGGAGCCGTGCAGGTCTTCCGCCAGCCAAGCCGTCGCACGAACGGTCAGACCTTCGACCGCCAGGGTCGGCTCTTGCACTGCGAAGGCGCCGAATTCGGCGAGGGGGGTGGACGACGCATCACCCGCACCAATCTGCAAACCGGCAAGTATGAAATCCTCACCGATCGCACGGAACGCTCCGACGGTCGCACGGTGCGCTACAACTCGCCCAACGACATTTGCGTCGACGGCCGCGACCGAATTTATTTCACCGATCCGTGCTACGGCGACCGCTCGCGAATGGAGATGGACATTGAGGGCGTGTATCGCATCGACCCCAGCGGCCGCGTGACGCGGATTCTAGCGCAGCCGGCAATCCAGCGCCCCAACGGCATCGCCGTCACGCAAGACGGCCGCACGCTCTACGTCGTCGATAGCTGCCCCGTGCCTGGCGGAAATCGCAAGATTTGGGCGTTCGACCTCGACGACGCGGGCAATGCGAGCGGTCAGCGGCTGGTTTACGACTTCGCGCCCGGCCGCGGCGGCGACGGGATGCGGCTCGACGTGGAAGGCAATCTCTACGTCGCGGCCGGCGTCCTCACACCCCGCGGCCTGCACGAAACGGCCGACGTCCCGCCCGGCGTGTACGTCATTACGCCGCACGGCGAACTCCTCGGCCGCATCCCGGTTTACGAAGACCTGATCACCAACTGCGCATTCGGCGGGGCGGATGGTTGCGATCTCTACATCACCGCCGGCAAGACGCTCTACCGCACCCGCGTCAAAAAACCGGGCCAGGTCGCATTTCCGGCGTGGAAGCCTGCGCCCTCGTAGGACGGACTTCAAGTCCGTCCTACCGCGGCGTCAATACTTCGCCACATCGCGTCCGGCTTGCTCCGGCAGGACGATGCTCACGACGTCCTTCGCTGCCTGCGTGAGCAGCGACAACTCGCTGCCGATCGCGATGTACTGCATCCCCTGTTCCGCGCGCCGCAGGGCCGACTGCGGGTCCATCGTGTGCATGCCCGTCGGCGTGCCCGTCTTCTTGCCGATGTCGACGATGCGTTGCAGGGCCGCTTCGAACTCCTGATCCGTCGCCTTCGTGCCGTCGGCGCGCGTCATGTTCGCCCGCAAGTCGACCGGGCCGACGAAGATCGCATCGACGCCGGGCAGTTTGTAAATCGCCTCGGCGTTGTCGATTCCCGTCGGGCTTTCCGTTTGCAGAATCACGAGAATTTCGTCGTTCGCCTTCGCGTAATACTCCGCGGGCGTCGCGGCAAAGTTCAGCGCATGCCAGCCGCCCCCCAAGCTGCGATTGCCCGCCGGCGGGTATTTCGCCGCCGCAATCGCGACGCGGGCCTGCTCGACCGTGTTCACCATCGGTACGACGATGCCCCAGGCCCCGCAGTCGAGCACCCGCTTGATGTAGTCGTGGCTCCCCTGCGGCACGCGGGCCAAAGGCACGCACCCGGCGTCCGCGATCGCCGCAAAGTTCGCCGCCGCCTGCGACCAGTCGATCGCCCCGTGTTCGAGATCGAGCGTCAGCCAGTCGAATCCCAATCGGGCCAATACTCGCGTGGCGTACAAGTCGCCCAGTGACAGCCACGTGCCGAATGTCGCCTGGCCGGATGCAAGTTTACGTTTGACGGGATTGGTCTTCATTGCCGGAATGGGAAGCGAATTGCAAGGAATCGAGCGGAAAAGGCGGCTTTTCGGTCGGCAAATGCTACAATGCACGAGGGTATCCCGCGGGGCCGATTCTGTCTGCGCCCCAAACACCTGGAATTCTTTCGGCAACACCGATGAAGCGGACGCCCATCGCCATCTTGCTCGCTGCGCTGTGCGTCGCAAGTTCTGCGGCGCCCGCTTCGGCCCAATCGCGCAAGGCCCTCGACGACGCCCGCGATCTGATGGTCAAGCAAGACCTCGTCGGCAACGGGATCAAGAACAAGCGGGTGCTCGAAGCGATGGGCAAGGTTCCGCGGCACGAGTTCGTCGCCCCGAATCTTCGCGACCGGGCGTATCTCGATATGGCCCTGCCGATCGGCGAGAGCCAGACGATCTCGTCGACGTATATCGTCGCGTTCATGACCGAGCAGCTCGACCCGCAGCCGACCGACAAAGTGCTTGAAATCGGCACGGGTAGCGGATATCAGGCCGCCGTCCTCGGCGAGCTCGTCAAGGAAGTCTACTCGATCGAGATCGTCGAACCGCTCGGCCGCAAAGCCGCGGCCACGCTCCGGCGACTGAAGTACGACAACGTGAAAACGAAGATCGGCGACGGCTTCGCCGGCTGGAAGGAACATGCTCCGTTCGACAAGATCATCGTCACGTGCTCGCCCGAGACGGTGCCCAAGCCGCTCGTCGATCAGCTTCGCGAAGGTGGGCGGATCGTCGTCCCCGTTGGCCAGCGCTATCAACAAGTGCTCTATCTCTACCGCAAACAAGGCGGCAAGCTCGAACCGGAAGCGCTACAAACGACGTTCTTCGTGCCGATGACCGGCGCGGCGGAGTCGCAGCGCAAGATCAAACCCGATCCGGCCAATCCGTCCATTGCCAATGGCGGTTTCGAGGAGGTCATCGAAGTTCCCGCGGAAAAGCCGGACGACCCGCCGGGCCAAACGCCGGCCGCGTGGTATTACATGCAGCAGATGCAGCTCGATGCGGAGGGCGGCGGACCGGGCGAGCACTCCGCGCTGTTCAGCAACGCCCATCCGGGCCGCAATAGCCAGGCGCTGCAGGGCTTCGCCGTCGATGGGCGCAAGGTCCGCGAACTGGACGTGTCGTGCCGCGTCAAAGGCGAGTCGATCCGTGCCGGCGACAACCTCGACCAAATGCCGCACGTCGTCATCACGTTTTTCGACGAGCGCCGCGCGCCCGTCGGCCAGCCGGCCGTGATCGGCAACTGGTTCGGCTCATTCGCCTGGTACACCGAGAAAGCCCGCGTCGCGGTTCCCGGCAACGCCCGCGAAGCCAGCATCCGCATCGGCCTGCTCGGCGGCGTCGGTAAGATCTGGTTCGACGAAGTTTCGGTGAAGAAGGCCGAAGGCCGTTAAGGCCGCGGACCTCGCGCTGGATTTGGGGTGGCACGTGTGGCTCGTCCACCCGTGGAAACCGCCGTTGGACTTCGCGCGTCTGTTCCCTTGGATACCAACGGCCGCTATTCGCCGTTGCTCGCCACGTGGCATTGCTGACAGCGGCTCCGCTCGGGATGCGAGCAGCGGATTTCGGGCCGGGCCGACGGGCCGTCGTGACAGGCGAGGCAATTCTCGCGCATGAACGCGCGATGCGGCATTGTCGGCGGCGCGGCCGCGTGAGCCCGCTCGCCGCGGAGGCCGACTGTCACGAGCGGCGCGAACGTCGATGCCGCGAACACGGCGTCGGTCTGGCGGAAGACGTGGCACTGTTTGCAGCGGGCCGAGTCGGATAAGCCGGTCGTGTGCCCGTGCGGGTTCGCGGGCGCGAATCCGAGCCGCGGCACTTCCATGCCGGTCGCCGTGTGGCACTTCGTGCAGTCGGTCGATTGCGGCGCGTGTGGAATGACCGGCGGCGCGCCTGCGAACGCGCGGCGTTCTGCCCGGATGGCGAGCGAAGCGGGGGCGCTCTCGTTGTGCGATGCGGCATCGCCGCAGCCAGCGACTATGAGGGCAAGGCACGAGAGCGCGGCGGGTAGCAAGCGACTCGTTCGCATGGCTACACCTTCTCGATGCGCACGGCGCATTTTTTGTAGTCCGGTTCCTTGCTGATCGAGTCCATCGCATCGAGCGTCAGCAGATTGACGAGCTTCGATTCGTCGTAGAAGGGGATGAACGCGGTTCCTTTCGGCGGACGACCGCGGCCGTCCACGACCGCCGGCAAAACCACTTCGCCGCGGCGGCTTTTCACCCGCACTTTGTCGCCGGAAGAAATACCGAGCGATTCGGCGTCGGTCCGCTCGATCTCGACATACGCGGCAGGCACGGCCTGATGCAGTTGCTTCACGCGGCGCGTCATCGAGCCGGTATGCCAATGTTCGAGCACGCGGCCGGTGGTAAGCCATAGCGGATAATCCGCGTCCGGCGACTCGGCCGGCGGATGATACGGCCGCAGCCAGAACGCCGCCCGCTCGCCGTACCCCTTGGCCTTGTAGAAGTGGACGCCCTCGGGCTTTTTGACGTAAGGATCGTAGGGCGCGGCATAGCGATATCGCGTTTCGCGGCCGTTGACCACCGGCCAACGCATCCCCCGCTCGGCTTTGAGCTGTTCGTAGCTCGCCACGTCCTTGCCGATGCCGACCGTAAACGAGCGGTACTCCTCGAACATCGGCTTGTGCCAGTCCTCGTCCTTCCACGGGAACAGCTTATCGTAGCCCATTTTCTTGGCGACCTGGACGATCTGCCAGGCATCCTCCTTCGCTTCGCCGGGCGGGTCGACGAGCTTGTTCCACTGTTGCGTGCGGCGTTCCGTGTTGCCAAACACGCCTTCCCGCTCGACCCAGGCCGCGGAAGGCAGAATCAAATCGGCTGCGGCCGTAGTCGGCGTCGGATAGATGTCGCTCACGATAATAAACCGCCCGTCGTTGGGCTTGCGCTCGAAGCGGGTAAGATTCGGCAGGCTGACCCAGGGATTCGTGGTTTGAATCCAGATGACCTTCACGTCGCCGCGAGCCAGGGCGCGGAACATATCGACCGTATGATAGCCGGGCTTTTCGGGAATCGTGCCCGCCGGGACGTTCCAGAGCTTCTCCGCTTCCGCGCGATGCTCGGGCTTGGTCACCGTGCGATCGGCGGGCAATCGGTCGCAGAGCGTGCCGACTTCGCGGACCGTGCCGCACGCGGACGGTTGGCCGGTGAGACTGAACGGGTTGTTGCCGGGCCGGGAAATCTTGCCCGTCAGCAGGTGGATGTCGGTGATGAGATTGTTCATCCACGTGCCGCGGACGTGCTGATTGACGCCCATGCACCAGACGCTCACCGAGTTTCGCCGCTGATTGCCGTAGAGCTCCGCCAGGACTTCGATTTGCGCCGGCGATACACCGGTGATCTCGCTCACCCTCGCGGGCGTGTAATCGGCCAGGAATTGCTTGAGTTCGTCGAAGCTGCTGTCCTTCGGCTCGTCCTTGAACGTGTACTTGTCCGCCTGCTCGCCGAAGCAGCCGTAGCCGATCTTGTCGAGGTCCTCGATGCCGCGTTTGAACGTCACGTGCTCGTCGACGAACGATGAATTGACCTGGCCTTTGGCGACAAGCAGGTGGAGAATGCCGTTGGCGAGGGCGAGGTCCGTTCCGGGCTTGAACTGCACGAACACGTCGGCGAAATCCGAGGTTTGCGTCCAGCGCGTGGCGATATCGAGGATCTGCACATTCTTGTTCTTACGGCGGTTCTCCAAGATGCGGCTGAACAACACCGGATGGCACTCCGCCATGTTGTTGCCCCAGAGAAAGAAATCGTGCCCCGCTTCGAAGTCGTCGTAGCAGCCCATCGGCTCGTCGCTTTGGAACTGCGTCATGAACCCGGCCACCGCGCTGGCCATGCAAACTCGGGCGTTCGCTTCGAGGTTGTTGCTTTTCATGCCGGACTTGAACCACTTGAGCGCCGCGTAACCGTCGAACACGGTCCACTGGCCGGAGCCGTACATGGCGATCGACTC
Organism: Planctomycetota bacterium; assembly: GCA_003576845.1. Classification (GTDB taxonomy): domain Bacteria; phylum Planctomycetota; class Planctomycetia; order Pirellulales; family PLA5; genus PLA5. The sequence continues at coordinate 3,078 of QEVJ01000049.1, read as the reverse complement.
GGGTCCGTGCTTGTCGAGCGCGGCGCGGTACTTCTCGGCGATCAGGGCGATCGCTTCGTCCCAACTGATTCGCGAAAAGCCCTTGCCGTCCGGATTGCGCCTGAGTGGATACAGCAGGCGATCTTCGCCGTACAACATGCCGGGCAAATGATAACCCTTCGCGCAGAGCAAGCCGCGATTGACGGGCGCGAGTTCGTCGCCGCGAACTGCCACGACCTTCCCTTCCTTCACGCCGACCTCGACACCGCAACCGGTGCCGCAGTATCGGCACGGCGCCTTCGACCACGAAACGTTCTGTAGTTCCGTGGCGGTGGGATTCGGTCCGGGATTGTCGGCGCAGCCCGCGATCACCGTTCCGCCGGCGACGATCGAAAGCTGCATCAAAAAGTCGCGACGGGGGACCTCGCCAGAAGTTCCGCCGGCGGCTCTCTGGCAATCGAGATAGGGCTGAGCGGGCATGATTTTTCGCCGAGGGTTCGAGAAGAACTTGCATCGAATGCCGCAGACATGGTACGGCAGACCGGCGGATGCAGTCCAGATGCAAACTCGACGTCTCGGCCGCGCCAAAACGCGCGCCGCGCACGGCGCCGGTTCGGTTCACCGCAGCGCTTGCACGTGCTTAAGAAACTCCGCGTCGAGCGCCTCGAGCTCCCCGAACGCGGCCGTGAACTCCTTGAGCCGGTCTTCGGGCGTTTGCACGACCGCCGGCGGCTTGGCGGCGACGACCTTGAGATAGGCAGCGTATTCCTTCGTATGCCGCTGCATTAGAAAGTGGTTCATCGCCCACGCTTCGCCGTAGGCCGCGATCGCGCCGCGGGCGTCGCGAAACCGTTTGTCGTCGACGACGAGCGACTTGAGCGAGGCTTCGGGCCGATTGGGCAAATAACCGCGGAAGTCGCGAAGCCGGCCGTGGTGAACCGCGCCGATGGTCCGCCAGCCTTGCGCCGACTTCAGGTCCGGCGTCTCGAAGTACATTGCCAATCCTTCGGCCACCCACAGCGGCACGTCGGCATACCGCTGGCTTAGGCCGCAGTTGAATTGCAACTGGTGAAACGCCTCGTGCACGACCGTCGCGACGTTCTGCGATGCGGAAGGATGCGAGAGCATTTCGTTGATCTGGCCGGAATTACCGCGCCGCGAACCCTCGCGCCGCAATGCCCCGACGCCCGTCAAGTCGTACAGCGTGACGTAGTTTGTCGACAGCGCGTAGAACGCTGCCAGTTTGCTCGCTGCCTCGCCGTAGTGTTGCTTGACGTAGCTCGAGTACGATTCGTCGTCGGCAAACACGAGCACGCACAGTGGAAACTCGGGTTCGGAAAGCTTGATCCCTTTGCCTTGCCAGAAGGTGTGGAAGCCGCGGTGGAGCCGCTCGAACAGCGCCCCGACCCATTGGACGTAGGCCTTGTTGCTGTTGTACGCGAAGACGTAATTCCGCGTGCGATGAACGTCGAAGCCCGCTGGTAGCGTGGCGAGCAACTGCTTGCCGAGGTCGTCGGCGGAGACCGGCTCGAACGGTTGCGGATCCGAATCGCGGTGAACGACCTGCTCGGCGGTGATCGCGTAAAGTCCGCCGTCGGCCGTCTGGAACAACAGGCTCTTGTCGACGGCCTCGACGACCACGCGCCCCGACAGCCGCGTTTCTTCGGCCTCCTCGGCGCGGCGAATGGCAACGTGATCGACGGCGAGAAGCGGCCCAGCAACGGCGACCGAAGCAGCCAGCGCAATCCACCCAAAGGCGCTGCGGGCGTGTCGAAGGAATCGCGCGACTGGGGGCATAACCTAACGATAGCACGGCGTTGCGAATCGGACCACGCGAACGCGGCCCGGTACGGCCCAAGGCTCAAGTCTCAAGTTTCAAGGTTCAAATAAGGTTAAAGGCAAAAGGCTCAATGTGTTCCCAAACCATCTTCGCCCCTGGGCATTGAGCACTCATTGGGCACTGAGAATTGGGCCTTGAGCATTACGCCTTTCGCCTTATTTGAGCCTTGAAACTTAAAACTTGAGACTTTCCATAATCCCAGTCATTCGGCCGGCCGCCGATAAGCTCGTCGTCCTCCGCCCTTTACGATCCGCGGTCCGATCCCGATAATTTACCGGTTGTATATTTAGAGAACTTGGGCGGGAGCGAATTAACCCGGACAGGGGGTGCGCATGACGTACGTTGAAGCCAGTAGAACCGCCGCCACAGGACCGGACGCCGATCCGGTCGAGACGTCCGAATGGCTCGAATCCCTCGACTATGTGCTCAAAACCCGCGGACCGCAGCGGGCGAGCTACCTGCTTAGCCAGTTGAATGAAAAGGCCCTTCGTGAGGGAGTCGACCTGCCGTTTTCGGCCAATACGCCGTACATCAATTCCATCAGCCCGGTCGACCAGCCAATCTATCCCGGCAACCGCGAGATTGAGCGGCGAATCAAGAGCATCATCCGCTGGAACGCGATGGCGATGGTGGTCCGGGCCAATCGCGGCACCCACGGCATCGGGGGGCACATCAGCACGTTCGCCTCTGCGGCGACGTTGTTCGAGGTCGGCTGCAACCACTTCTTCCGCGGCAAGGGCGAATCCGGCTACGACGGCGACCAGATTTATTTCCAAGGCCACGCTTCGCCGGGCGTCTATTCGCGGGCGTTCGTCGAAGGCCGGCTCAGCGAAGAGCAACTCAACAACTTTCGCCGCGAACTCCAACCCGGCGGCGGACTGTCGAGCTATCCGCATCCGTGGTTGATGCCGGAGTTTTGGGAATTTCCGACGGTGTCAATGGGCCTCGCGCCGTTGATGGCGATCTATCAGGCCCGGTTCAATCGCTACCTCCGCGACCGCGGCGTTAAGGATACGACGCACCAGCACGTCTGGGCTTTCTTGGGCGACGGCGAATGCGACGAGCCGGAAACGCTCGGCGCGATCACGCTCGCCTCGCGCGAGAAGCTCGACAACCTGATTTTCGTCATCAACTGCAACTTGCAGCGGCTCGACGGCCCGGTCCGCGGCAACGGCAAGATCATTCAGGAACTCGAAGCGATCTTCCGCGGCGCGGGCTGGAACGTGATCAAGGTGATATGGGGCGGCGACTGGGATCCG
>QEVJ01000231.1 GCA_003576845.1 Planctomycetota bacterium | reverse complement strand
TGCGCCTCGAACGCAGCCTGTACGAGATTTTGCAAGTGCTCAGCATCGCGCTGTTCGAAAAAACCCCGCTAAATCAGGCCCTGGCGGACGAAAAACCACTGTTTTCAGAACCCGGTTCTCCTAACCAGTTGTCACTATTCGACTTATAGCCGGACACTACTGATTCGGCGTTAGGGATTCGGGATTCAGGGAAGCCTCTACGAACAAATTGCGCTGAACGAAGTCCGCGGCATTTCTCCCATTGCGTCGCAGGATACAATTCCCCAACAAAGGCCGCGAAGCGGCCTCCCCGAATCCCGAATCCTGACCCCCGACCAAGCCCCGGTTCCGTCGCCGCTGGCCGCTTGGTATGCTGTTAACCCCACGCCGCGCCGCTCGCGTTGCCTCCATCCCCGGCGTCCCCGCCCGCTATGTCCCGCCGCAGCCGTGCCCGCGAAGTTGCCTTGCAGGTGCTGTATCAGGACGACCTGAACCCGGTCGCCAAGCCTGATCCGGCCGGGGAGTTCCTTGCGCGCCGCCTGCGTTCCGGGGAGTTGATCGAGTTCGGTCGTGCGCTGGTCGCGGGGGTGCGTCTGCACCGCAACGAGCTCGACGCCCTCCTGGAAGCGACGGCAGAGAATTGGAGCCTCTCGCGAATGGCCGCCACCGACCGCAACGTCCTGCGGCTCGGCGCGTTTGAAATCCTCCATTACGACACGCCCGACCGCGTGGCGATCAACGAAGCCGTCGAACTCGCCAAACGCTACGGCAGCCGCCAATCCGCCCAATTCGTCAACGGAATCTTGGACCGCCTGCTGCACAAACGGAGCTAGAGGCGCGGGACGCGCGGCGAGGGATTCGGGATTCAGGATTCGGCGATCACGATTCGGAATCCGGGGGTCGCGGTCTGCCCGCGAAACGGCAATACTTGCAACATTGAACATTGAGGCTTGAGCATTGAGGCTTAAGCCTTCCGCCTTATTTGTGCCTTGATACTTAAACCGTAAACCTTCCCTATGGGCCTTTTCGATCGCATCCTCGGCAAAACGAAACCCGCGGCAGAACCGGCGCGCCCGGAACCGGCGAACCCCGAGATTCCCGAAGCCGAATCCGCGAGCCCCAAATCCGCCGTCCCCGAATCCCGAATCCCGCCCTCCGAATCCTCAAGCGAAGCGCCCCCAGCCCCCAGCCCCCAGCCCCCAGTCCCTGCCAAACGCAGTTTCCTCGCCCGTCTCAAATCCGGCCTCTCCAAGACGACCGCCCTGCTGAAGACCGACATCCGCGACCTCTTCAAGCGCGAAGGCCGGCTCGTCGACGACGCCTTCTTGGACGAACTCTTCGCCGCCCTCGTCAAAACCGACATGGGCGTAAAGGCCTCGAAGGAAATCGTCGCCGAGGTCCGCGAAAACTTCCGCGCCCGCGTCGTCCAAATGACCGACGTCCTCGCCAAGATCAAAGAGAAGCTCAACGCCCTCATGGCCCAAGAAGGTTTTTCGGGCGACGAACCAATCCACCTCGCCGAGTCCGGCCCCACCGTGCTGATGATCTGCGGCGTCAACGGCTCGGGCAAAACCACCAGCATCGCCAAGCTCGCCCATCGCTTCCGGAGCGAAGGCAAGCAAGTCGTTCTCGGCGCCGCCGACACCTTCCGCGCCGCCGCGGTCGAACAGCTCAAAGTCTGGGCCTCCCGCGTCGGCGCCGAAATCGTCACCGGCCCGCAAGGCTCCGACCCCGCCAGCGTCGCTCACCGCGCCGTCGCCGCGGCCATCGAACGCAGCGCCGACATCTGCATCGTCGACACCGCCGGCCGGCTGCAAACGCAAACCAGCCTCATGCAGGAACTCTCGAAGATTCACCGCGTCATCAACAAGCAAATCCCCGCCGCCCCGCACGAAGTCCTCCTCGTCCTCGACGCCACCGCCGGCCAGAACGGCGTCAGCCAGGCCAAAGGCTTCACCGAAGCCGTCCAATGCACCGGCATCGTCCTCGCCAAGCTCGACGGCACAGCCAAAGGCGGAGTCGTCGTCCCCATCCGCCAGGAATTCAAGCTCCCCGTAAAATTCGTCGGCCTGGGCGAAAAACTAGAAGACTTCGCCACCTTCGACCCCAAAGAATTCACCGAAGCCCTCTTCGCCGACGCGGAGTAATTCAGCCCCGCCCGCATTTAGCCCCCACCGTCATTTAGCCGCCGGTGAATACACCGGGGGCAATGCGCCGGCCACCGCGCAAACGGCCCAACGCAAAAAGTACCGTGGCCGAATTCCGATCGCGACGGCAATCGACTGCTCGCTCGGCGACGGTTCGCATCGCGAGAGAGCTTCTCGACACATCGGCCCGACGCCAAACTCTGCAGCGCCGCGCAACGCCGCGGTGGTGAACTAGGGCGGCTTGAACTAGAATTCGCACTCATGAGCGCCCTCCCACGCGGACGGACGTCGAGAAAGGCACTCGCGGGGCCGAGGCATCGCAACAGCCGAGTGGCGTAGGTCAGGCACTCCAGTGCCTGACGGCATCGCCGATTGAGCAACCACTTGGCGAGGATTCACGCCACATTCGTCAGGCACGGGAGTGCCTGACCTACGGCCGTTCGTCGCGCACCAGTCGCTCCCCAAACGAATGCCACGTGCCAGGCGTCGCCCCCCCGAACCAGCCTGCCAAGCACCCGCCGCCGTCAAGTCAGCCCCATCGCAAACACGTCAACGAAAAACAAACCCCACGGCGGCAACGGCTCCGATAGAATGAAACCCAAAGTGGGCGCGGCCGCAACCTATGCGGCTCCTTCGCTCGGCACGTTCCCCGTACGAAACCGGAAAAGGCGCAAGCATGAACTTTGTCAAGTTGCGAAGCAGCAGATTCATTCGATTGACCGTCGTGCTCGGTGCGGTCGCGGCATCGGTAGGCGGCGGCAGCTACGCAATTGCGGACGAAGAAGACAAGGATGCTCGGATAACCGAGGCACGCACGTCCTTTGCCGCGGCCATGCGAGAGCGAATGCCAGACGCACGCCGCGCGGCGCTCGCCGAGGCCGCGAAGTCATTCGACGCGTGCTTGGAGTTAAAATTCATAGACGAGATCGAGCGCCATCGCGTCATGCGCGAGGCGGGCACGGCCCATCTTGAGTTGGCGAAGTCGCTGTGGCCGCTGGAACAATGGAACCACCGCTATGGCGAGGACACCGGAATCTATCGACCCGCCGAGGCGGCCAAGCATTATCGGCGGGCGAGCGAGCTTTTCGGCGCCGTTTCGGCGTATTGGGTGGAAAAAGTCGGTAAGTTGCCGAAAACGCCGGATGAAGCGAGAAGCAAGTTGATTGCCGCGGGCCTTGGTTTCGCGGAAATGATGGCTGCGGACTCCGATTTAGGGGCTAGTTGGTGCGGACTCGCGGGTTCGCTTCCAACGACTGACGACGGAAAGAAGCAAGCCGTCGCCCAGGCGATCGAAACGTGCAAACGCGTTCACGACGACTACCCGTTTCTTGCTATCGGAGCCTACGCAGGCATTCGCGGCGCCGGCGTGTTACATTCCACGGGTGACGTTGAGCGGGCACTGGCGATCTGCGAGGAAGTGAACGGCGGCATCGACAATATCCTGTCGGCAAGTCAACGAACCGTTTCCGACTTAAGGGCACGGGTTTGCCATCAGTTGATGTTGTGCTGGCGAGACAAGAAAATCGCTAAGCCCGAGCGCGCCATCGAAATCGGCGAAGACTGGCTCGCCGCAGAGGACGAAGAGGAAAAGACGAAGGCGGCGTGGGAGCCTCAAATCCGAGCGCAACTTGCGTATGCGTACTTCGTGCGCTGGGCGTCATCGACCGACCGAGAAAGCCAGGAGAACGACGAAACTGCGGCCCGTAAGCATATTCTTTGGTTGGAAGAACGGAAACTCGTGCATCCGCTGGCGAGAATGGCGTTGCAAGCTTTCGAAAGAGGGCCGCGAGCATCCGACAAGTGAAACGACTCCCGCGGCGTTCGGGTCATCTCGCACAGTCGCCGTGGTTTGCTTCGAACAAAGATACTGTCAGACACAGGCGCCCGACCTACTGTGGCTTGGCTTCGTCCCGGTGGGCCTCGCTTCGCTCGAACGACGCTACGTTCCTATGACTCGGAGCTACTCTTGCCTCCGTGATAGGCCGAAAACAATATAACGACCAGAGAATTCAACTTACAAAAGTCCTCCTCAATTTCTTGGTCCGTGAGTAACGCGGCTTGTAATGCCCGCAAGAGGAGATTCAATTTCGTGCCGATGGGAGAAATCTTCAGCTCGTTGTCATCGTCGTATTCGACCAGCTTGCCTAGAAACAGACTCGACACTCCTTCAAGATCGCCATTGCGATAGCGGTCGATCGTCGCAACCTTCAACGTAGCAAACGCCTCGCCAATCTCATCTTCACTGACACCGACTGCTTGAAGTTCGGCAATCACTGCGGCAAGCGTCCCGCCAATGGAAGACAATTCGATTACGCCCTCGTCGTTTGTCTCAAAAACCGAATGTCGAAATAGTTCGTGAAGAATCCGTGTGACTCTGTGCATCACCGTACCCACCGCCGCCGGATCACGGATTTCAATCTGATCTTGAAACGCCATGTATTCTCGCGCGACATCATCGCTAATCGATTCAATCCAAATACGGTCATTTTCGCGCAATTGCTCCCAAGCGCCTTCCGCTTTCAGTCGCCGAATTAGTTCGTCGCGATAACCCATGTCGCAAATGTTACGCGTAACGACTCTCAGAAACAACCTGTGTGTGATTGTCCTGTTTCGGAACCGATGCGCCTCCTCAAACTCTCCGCCGCCGCCCTCAACCAAACCCCGCTCGATTGGAACGGCAATCGCGAGCGAATCCTCGCCGCCGTTGCCGCCGCGCGCGCCGAAAACGCTTCGATCCTCTGCCTCCCCGAGCTGTGCGTCTCCGGCTACGGCTGCGAAGACGCCTTTTTCTCCGCCGGGCTGCATGCGATGGCCCTCGACGTTCTCGACGAAATCGTCCCCGCCACGCGCGGCATGATCGTCGCCATCGGCGTCCCCATCGCGCACGACGGCGTGCTCTACAACACCGCCTGCCTCGCCGCCGACGGCCGCATCCTCGGTTTCGCCGCCAAGCAGCACCTCGCCGGCGAGGGCATTCACTACGAACCCCGCTGGTTCAAGCCCTGGCCCGCCGGGCGCAAAGTGAATCTCCGCCTCGGCGACCAGACGTATCCGCTCGGCGATCTGCTGTTCGACGTGGGCGGCGTGAAGATCGGTTTCGAGATTTGCGAAGACGCCTGGGTCGCCGCCCGCCCCGGCCGCCGGCTCGCCCAGCGCGGCGTCGACATCATCTTGAACCCCAGCGCCAGCCACTTCGCCTTCGGTAAAACCCGCCAACGCGAGCAGTTCGTCCTCGAAGGCGCCCGGGCGTTCTCGACGAGTTACGTTTTCGCCAACCTCCTCGGCAACGAAGCTGGCCGCGCCATCTACGACGGCAGCGTCCTCATCGCCAGCGCCGACAAACTCCTCGCCGTCGGACCGCGATTCTCCTATCGCGACGTCGTCCTCACCACGGCCACGATCGACGTCGACCTCACCCGCATGCACCGCGCCCGCACGGCGAGCTACGAAGTCGACGGCGACGCCGAAAGCGACTCTCGCCGCGTGGCGATCGACTTCGAGTTTCCGCCGCAGTCGCCGCAAGCCGCCGCGTCCGAGAACGCAACGTGGGAACGCGGGCCAAACGTCAAATGCGAAGAGTTCGCCCGCGCCGTCCCGCTCGCGCTGTTCGACTATCTCCGCAAGAGCCGCGCCGGCGGGTTCGTCGTGTCGCTCTCTGGCGGCGCCGATTCGTCGGCCGTCGCGTGCCTCGTGGCGATGATGGTCGAGTTCGCGGTTGCCGAACTCGGCCGCGACACCTTCGCCGCCAAGCTCGCCCATATCGCACCACTCGCCAAGTGCCAGACGCCGCGCGCGTTCGTCCGCGCCTTGCTCGCGTGCGTCTACCAATCGACGCGCAACAGCAGCGCGACGACCGAAAACGCCGCCCGCGCCGTGGCCGAAGCCGTCGGCGCGGAGTTCATCTCCTGGAGCGTCGACGCCCTCGTCGAAGCGTACAAGAGCACGGTCGCCACCGCGATCGGCCGCGAACTCTCCTGGTCCACCGACGACCTCGCGCTGCAAAACATCCAAGCCCGCACGCGCGCTCCCGGCGTGTGGCTCCTCGCCAATCTTCGCGGCGCGTTGCTGCTGGCCACGAGCAACCGCTCCGAAGCGGCCGTCGGTTACACGACGATGGACGGCGACACCTGCGGCGGTTTAAGTCCGATCGCCGGCATCGACAAAGCGTTCTTGCGGCAGTGGCTCGCCTGGGTCGAAACGACGGGTCCCGCCGATCTGCGGCCAATTCCCGAACTCGCCGCCGTGACACAACAAGCACCGACCGCCGAGCTGCGCCCCGCCGCCGAGCATCAAACCGACGAAGCCGACCTGATGCCCTACGACTTGCTCGACGCCATCGAGCGGGCCGCCATCCGCGACAAACAAACGCCGCTCGAAGTCTTCGAGCACATGCGCGTCAAGTTCCCGCAGTACGACCGGGAGCAACTCGCCGCGTGGGTCGAGCGGTTCTTCCGCCTCTGGTGCCGCAACCAGTGGAAGCGGGAACGCTACGCCCCGTGCTTCCATCTCGACGACGAAAACCTCGACCCCAAAACCTGGTGCCGCTTCCCGATCCTCTCCGGCGGCTACGAACGCGAACTAGCCGACCTCCGCCGAGCCGCAACGCGCGGGTAGCGTCGATTGCTTAACCACAGAGGACGCAGAGGAGGAGCACGGAGGAACACAGAGGTTAGTTGGACAGCGCCACTTTAGAGAGTGATAGCACGGTTAAGTTCTTTGTTGCTGGGTACTTATGTTGAATCGAAGAGTTCGTATTTGAAGGGCGAGC
>QEVJ01000230.1 GCA_003576845.1 Planctomycetota bacterium | reverse complement strand
GCTGTGGAAAGTGCCCTACAAAGTCACCTATGGCGTCTCCATCGGCAGGCCCATTTTTCAAGAAGGACTGGTCTTCGTCGCCGGATATTGGGAAGGCGCAAAGGCGATCCGCTTGGGCGACGATCCGCGCGACGCGGAGCTTGCCTGGGAAGATTCGCGGAACCTCCGCGGCCTGATGAGCCAGCCGCTCTACGATCGGGGCCACGCCTACCTGCTCGACAAGGGCCTGGGGCTGACGTGCTTTGAGTTCAAGACCGGCAAGAAGCTTTGGGACGACAAACATCAGATGACGCCTCGCGGCCGCAACCCGCATGCGTCGCTCGTCTGGCTCGGCGACGCGGATCGAAAGAATGGCGCCGACAACGAACGCGGCCGCCGCGCGATCATCCTCAACGCCGAAGGCGAGTTGATTCTCGCCCGCCTCGGTCCCAGGGGATACGATGAATCGTCGCGGTCGAAGATAATCGGCTTCACGTGGGCCCATCCCGCGTATGCCGGCAATCGTTGCTATGCCCGCAGCGACACCGAAATCGTCGCCGTCCAATTGACCGCCGATTGACCGCGCCTGCGGAGTCTCCGCCATGTTCACGATCAAGATTTGCGGCGTGACCACCGTCGACGACGCTCGGGCCGTGGCCGCCGCGGGCGCCGACGCGATCGGAATCAACTTCTACGCCCACAGCCCGCGGTTCGTACCGCTCGAACGGGCGCAGCACGTCGCGGCGGTGATTCCGCGTGGCGTGGTTCGCGTGGGACTGTTCGTCAACGCTCCGGCCGAGGCGGTTTGCGGCGCGTTCGACGCTTTGGGCCTCGACTTGATTCAACTCCACGGCGACGAACCGCCGGAGTTTCTCGCCGGACTCGGCGCGCGGCCGGTGATGCGGGCGTTCCGCGTTGGGTCAGAGGGCGTTAAGCCTGTCGCCGCGTATCTCGAACGTTGCCGCGAACTCGGTACGCTTCCCGCATTGGCGCTCGTCGACGCCCGCCGGCCGGGCCAATACGGCGGCACGGGACAGACCGCCGATTGGGACGCGCTGGCCAACGAGCGGGCGATGCTCGGCGACGTTCCGCTCGTACTCGCGGGAGGATTGACGCCCGAAAACGTCGCCACCGCGATCTACCGCGTTCGCCCCGCGGCCGTCGACACGGCTACGGGAGTCGAATCCGCGCCGGGCCACAAGGATCCCGACGCCGTTCGCCGTTTCGTCGCGGCCGCGCGCGAGGCGTTCAACCAAGTCGCGCAGGACAACCAATGGGACACGTGACAGGCAGCAACCGCTCGACCGCTGCTAGTTCTTTCGCGACGTAGCGATGGCTCAATAAGCCTTACAGTTTTTTTTAAGCGGAGAATTTGCATTTGCACGGCTCGCTGTGCATAATGGCACCCTCCCATTGCACAATCTCGATGGATGGCGGTTTACCGAATGGCGCCCTTCGCGGTTACCCGCCGACGGTGGAACCAGGCCTAGCCGGGCTCCTGAGCTCGCGGCTGGGTTGGGGATGGGCTCTGGAATTCGCACCGCACCTACGTAACCTGTTTTATCAGCCAAGGAACTTGCACATGAATCGAGGTCTTCTGTTCTTCGCAGTTTGGTTCTCCGCGGTTGGCATTGCGCACGGCGAAACGTACAGCGATAGTTTCGAAGGCCCCGTGCTAAATTCATTCTGGGACTATGTGACGCCCAATGGCACCACAGGGTTCTGGGCAATTAGCCCCGAGCAAGCCCATAGCGGCCAGAACTCCCTGCGATTCCAGAGCAACAACGCCTCCGCCCAAAAGACCGTCCAGATTTCACATAACTTTGCCGAGCCCGTCTACGGTACGTTCTCCATTTGGCTCCGCGATCCCGGTCTCGGCGGATTCTATAGCCTGTTCCTAACTCCTTCCGACCCGTTACTCGCCAGCGGTTGGGGACACAGAGTGTTCGCGGCCGACCCGTTTTTTTATTCCTATTCGATCCCCAACGGAAGTATAACGACGACATCGGTAAGCCGGTCGGCGACCTGGCGTCAAATCGAAATCTCCGCGCTTGCCGACGCCGTGCGCTATTCGATTGACGGACAAATGGTTTATAGCGCGCCAAGCTCTGGACCGATCGACGCCGTTAATTTCATCGCTCACAGTTCGCTGCCATTTGAAACGGTTTACTGGGATGATTTCGATGCGCAGATTGTGCCAGAACCTTCCTCAAGCGCACTTGCCTTCGCGGCCGTTGCGAGTACCATGACCTGTGTAGCGCGGCCGCGACGCCGGCAACGAGGTGATTCTCGCTGCTCGCAACACGGGTAGCAGATTCCTTCGACGGTTCACGTCATGGCAGGGACTCGCGAAGTTCAGCCACAAGAACCAATGGGCGGCGTTTGAGGAAGGCACAAGCATTGGCGCCCCTTGCAGTGGGCCGCCGATCGATTTGACTCTCGGCTGGTAGTCGGTACTCGATCGAGCCCGCATGCGGTGTCCGCCGCCAGCGGGATTCGGCTCTTAGGGATCGAATGGAAGGGACTCCATGTCTATCGAGCATTTTGATTCCACGCATCGCGTCGCCACAGCGGTTTCCAGACTCCCGGCTGCGTCCGAACACGCCCCGATCGTCCACCGCTACAAGACACTGCGTGCGGCAACGGCGCGGTTGGCGGAAAAGCTAATCAAGACATTGCCCCGAGGAGCGTTCAACGAGGCGGGAAAGCGGTTGGGAATAGTACACGGCGGGACATTAATCTTCGACTCCGAGTCCGACATGGCGGTACTGGCGGACTATTGCATCTATGAACTGCGCAACAAGGGCCGTAACGCCGTAGACCTGTACGCCATGCGGTCGCCGCCTGCCGCAGACACGGACGAGTCCCGTTGCCTGCGGGCGATGCAAGCCGCGGTGTACTCCGTGTTCATTATCGAAAATGTCGTGCACGGCGTGGGGCTGTACGTGCGCGATCTTGTGTCCGACACGATGTATTTCGTCGTGGATGTCTCGCTGAGCACGTGTGCCCGCGTGGCGGAGGTCTTTGCGTCGCGGCTTTTGCTGTTCGAAGATTTCGCGATGACTTCCGGGGCGGCACTGCCGATCGGGCAACTCGACGGTGATCTTCTCTCGAAATTCGAAACAGCGCTGGCACACGATTTCCCGGCCGACGCGCGGGGATATCGCGATCCCGCGGCGCTTATCCAAACTCTCCTCCAGGCCCATCGAGCCGCGTACGTGCGTTTCGCGGATCCGACGGGCGAGGTTCCCGCTCAAAGGGGCGCTTTGGCAGACGCGAGTGCTTTCCAACGCGGCGGTCGGGTCGGGCGCAACGACCCGTGTCCCTGTGGAAGCGGTCGCAAGTTCAAGCATTGCTGCTGGCGAAAAGGCTGATTCCCCATTGCACTCGCGGCCATCGCCCTTGCTCGCCGCGTCGAATCCATTGCCGCCGACGCGCCGCCCGCGCCGTTATCGCCGGCCAAACGACGAGGTAAACGACCGCTTGGGCACGGTGACCGGCAGCGGCTGAGCGTCGAGCGCGACGCCGTCGAGCGATTTGGGCCGCCGGCCCAAAACGTTGCTATAGCCGAAATTCGCCGGCAGTTTCTGGTCGCTCGCCGCGAAGGTTTGCATGATTTTGTGGATCTTCGGGTTAATCTCGGTCTTGCCGTCGGCGCGCGGCGTGCCCACCGAATCAAAGCCGCCCACGGTAACGATGCTCATGCCGCGGTCGTGAAACTCGTACGCTTCGTAGCCCTTTTCGCGCAGGGCCGTACACACTTTATGAGCCTTTTCCGCCGCGTCGACGAGACCGCCTTCGACGGGCCGGTCGTCCGCCAGAATCTGCTGCACCTTCGTCTGGTCGATGACCACCTTGCCCGTGAACGTCGCCACTTGCACCGTGTACTTGCCGGGGCAATCGAGCAAGCTGTGCTTTACGCCGTCGTTCATGCTCTCGACGAGCTTGTCGACGCCGCGGGTGGCGAAAAATTGCTCCGGCAGCAGCGGATTGGTCGTAACGAACGCGCGGCTCATTGGACCGCGGGCCGTGTCGGAGTTCGCGCCCTTGCGATCGGGCGCCATCTTGCCGATCAGCTTGCGCCACGAGGCGAGTTGCTGATATGAACCGCGTTCCTTGCTCGACTTGAGCGCCTCCGGCGTAAGCGACTTGATCTTTTCGAGATCGCGCTGGGCCTGCGGGTCGTCGGCCGAAGCGTAGTTACCGACGAGCACCGCGAACTCTTCGGACTTGTAAGCGCGGCGATGCTTCATCGTCTGCGGATTGCCGTACTTGTCGACGTGCAACCCTTTCACGGGCTGCGTGTAGTCGAACTGTTGGCTGTGCAGATGGGCTTCCAGGCGATATTTCTTCCGCAGTTCGAGAATCAGCTCGCGGGCCTGCGCTTCGCCCCCTTTGCCGGCGAACGTGGCGGCCATGATCATCCACGGGCCATTGTCTTCGCTGATCTCGTAATCCTTTTCCGGGTCGGCTTCGACCTTGCGGAACATGTTGAGCTTCTGCCACGGCGCCTGGGCCGACGCGGCCGAACCGGCGGCGATCATCGAAGCGAGCGACAACAATCCCAGCGACGCAACACGACGAACGGACATGCCATCCTCCCTTGAGGGCGCAAGCACGCGGAAAGGTGGAAGTGAAATACGAAGCGCGAACGGCTGACCGCGGACGCGAACCGCCCGGGCGAAATGTGGGGCGAATGGTAGCGGCAGGCACGACGCGCGGCCAGACCGATCGCCGTCACCATCGACGTCGCGGTCAGGCAATTCGCCGAGAAGTTGCCGCCAGGTTCCTCCTCAGACTACCCAGGTTTCCCGACCCTCAGCGTTTATGAATACAACCGGCCGAACTTGCTCGCTCGCTCGGGGCAGGCTCAAGTGGTCTTGCAAAGGTTGACGATTTTTTGTGACAAGGCGCATTTGTGGCAGGAAAGCGCGCCTACCCACCAAACTGCGGGAGATGGCGATGTTGCGGAAATCGCGGATGGCGTGGCTCGTTAGCGGTGCGTTGGCTTTCGCGCCGACCTTGGCGACCGCAGCGGATACTTTCTATCCCGTCGAACAGGTCGGTTGGGTGCCGCTGTTCCGCGGCCGTTCGTCGGGGTGTAGAGACTGTCAGAGTTGCCCGTCGTGCGCGCCCGGCACGCCGACGATGCAAGAGCCAACGATGCAGCCGACTCCGATGGAACCCACCCCGGGGATGCCGCCAACGCAGCCTTCTCCGCAAGAATCGGCCGAGCTACCCTCGTTCAGCAGCGTCGCCATGGCGGAGCAAGGCATGGGCGGCGGCGCGGGCACGATGATCCTGGGCCGCGCCGACGCCTTGAACCGCTTCAACCTGTTCGACAACATGGGCGCCGAACCGGTCACCCGCGCCTGGTTCGCGTTCCAGGCCCTTAACGGACTCAACTCGAACATCGTCGGTAATCCGGTCGGCAGCCCGGACCAGAACCTCTACCGCTTCGGCTTCGAGTACGCCTTTTCCGACATGTCGAGCTTTGCCGTCCAGGGCATGTACAACACGGTGCACAATACCGGCGGGGCCCCCATCGCGCTGGAAGATAGCTGGTCCAATCCGCAGTTCCTGTTCAAGAGGGTGGTGTACCGCAACAGTTGCTCGACGGTTGCCGCAACGCTCGGCTTCGTGCCCGAAACCAGCACGGAACCATCCACGATCAACGAATCGTTCTCCCGCATCCAGCCCGGCGTGATCCTGTTTCGCGATCTCGGCAATACATATTTCCTCCACACCGGCGCGGAACTCAACATCCCGCTCGAAGACAACGCCACGATGAGCGTCGACTGGGTCGTATCGCTGGGCAAGTGGCTGTATCGCCATCCGAGCCTCGACGGCTGCGGCGACGACTGCTGCTTGCCGTGGATCGTCGGCGTCACGGCCCAGGTCGAAGCCCTCGGCAAACACGTCTCCGGCGACGCGACGATCCAGGGCGGCTTCTTCGTGGAAGAGACCGACCCATTTGGCAGCAACGGTCAGGGAATCACGTTCATTCGCACGTTCGACTTCGAGGAAGCCCGCCACGTCATCGACATGACCGTCGGCACGAACATCCTATTCTGCAACAACACCGCGCTGGGCCTCGGGTACTCGTTCCCGGTCTCCGGCAATCAGGTCCGCGACGGCGAGTTCATTCTGAGCTACAATGTGTTCTTTTAGTCGTCTTCGGCGATTATAAGACCTGTAGCCATGAGCGAACGCAGCGACATCCTCCATCGCCTTATGGCCGTCGTGCTCGACCGCAAGGCGAATCCGCCGGCGAAGTCGTATACCACGACGCTGTTCGCCGGCGGCGTGCCGAAGATCGGCGAAAAGATCGCGGAAGAGGCCGCCGAAGTCGTCGAAGCCGCCACCGAACCCGGAGAGGAAGGCCGGCAGCATCTCATCCGCGAAGCCGCGGACCTCGTCTATCACCTGCTCGTGATGCTCGGCCACCGCGACGCGACGCTTGCCGAAGTCGAAGCTGAACTTGGCCGCCGATTCGGCCTGTCGGGCATCGACGAAAAGGCCGCTCGCCCCGCAGGGCCGGAATAGCGCCATTCGCCGCACGCCTACAGCCAGTCGGCGGCTAGAAGCCCGGGAATCTTCCCGATTTCGCGGAACTTTCGGGTGCGTCGCGGCGTCCGAAGGGCTAGATTTGCGGTACGTGCGCCGATGCTGCGCCTGCCGCCGGGGTAGGTCAGGCCAAGCGGCGATTGAAGTTGCGATCATCGCAAGCCTCGGCCCGCGCTGGCCTGACGGATTTGCGAGCGACGTCGACGCCCCGTCAGGCCGGCGCGGGACGAGTAAATCGAGAATGGTTGAGTCCGTCGCCGCTTGGCCTGACCTACGGCTCTTACTTCCCACAGTTCGTCATCTCATCATCGCGTTTCGCGGAGGTTTGCCATGTTGCTTCGCACCCGCGATTGCCTTCGCGGCGTTCGCGCAGCTCGTTCCGATGGTGCGCGCAGCCGATGAGAAAGCGCCCGACCTGCCGCTGAAGAAGGTCGTGATGTTCAGCTCCGGCGTGGGCTACTTCGAGCGCCGCGGCGACGTTGCGGACAACGCCAAGGTCGAGCTCAAGTTCAACACCCGCGACGTGAACGACCTTTTGAAGAGCATGGTCTTGCAGGACCTCGGCGGCGGACAGATTTCAACCGTCACCTACGGCTCGAAGGATCCGATCACCAAGACGCTCAAGAGCTTTGCGATCGACCTCACGACGAATCCCACGCTCGCGCAGTTGCTCGAACAGGTCCGCGGCGAAGCGATCGAGATCGACGCGCCGGACGCGATCGCCGGCACGATCGTCGGCGT
>QEVJ01000048.1 GCA_003576845.1 Planctomycetota bacterium | reverse complement strand
ACCGGGTTGACTGGCTTCGCCAAACTCCACGCGCCTCGTTGTAAACCACCCCCCCTCTTAGAAAACAACCCGAATTCTTTTGCAAACCGTGTCCTGCACTCTGTCGTTAGCTATGCCGAAAATCCCCTAAACTCCCCTTTGCAGCATTTCGACGATAAGTAGAATGTAGTGTTCGTCGACTACTTTGGCGAAGGCTCCACACTTCGTGCGGGAGCGCGCACTTCGGATCGACGCGCCGGCGGTGGAAGGCTCCGTGGATTCGCGGGTCTCGGTCCTTCGCCGCGGTTCCCACCTACCGTCGATCGTGGCCACACAGCGGTTGCTGCTCTAGGAACGCAAGTTCCGGCGGCGCCGGCGTAGGGCGCAGCGGACGTGTCGTCCGGCCCACAACCCGACGTGCTGCCGGAGACGCCACTCAAACGCGGCAAAAAAAGCAGGTTCAAGCCGGTTGCGCCGCCCCCTAACGGGCGTACGTCGAACGCGCGGAACCTGGCCGTGCCGGCTGCCGGGCTATTCGCGTGGCGCTTGTGGCGGTCGCGAAACAAACGACAGTCCCATAAATTGGTGCGACTTGCGCGAGCGGCGTAACATTGCCGCGGGCAAGACGCTCCCTAAAATCGGTAGTCGCCGCCGGCGCTACCGCGAGAACCCGACCCTTTTGACGCACGGAATGGACAGCGCATTCCACGTTTCGGCATACCCGTTTTGCTTGGACATGCGTTACGATAGATGAATCCGCATGGAACGGCCGGACGTTGGTCGTCCCACGCTCCCGACAACCCGTTTCCCACTGCCGGACGCCGCTTCGGCAGGCAATTCGACCTCCAGTCGAGGCCCAACATCATGGACCTGGCGAACATTCGCAACATCGGTATCTCCGCCCACATCGACTCCGGCAAGACCACGCTCAGCGAGCGGATCTTGTTCTACGCGGGCAAGATCCATCGCATCAACGAGGTCAAGGGAGACGGCGCCGGGGCCACCATGGACCACATGGAGCTCGAAAAGGAGCGCGGCATTACGATTACCAGCGCCGCGACCACCGTCGAGTGGGAGGGCCGCCAGATCAACCTGATCGACACGCCCGGCCACGTCGACTTTACCGTCGAGGTCGAGCGCAGCCTCCGCGTGCTCGACGGGGCGATCCTCGTCCTCTGCGCTGTCGGCGGCGTCCAGTCGCAGTCGATCACTGTCGACCGCCAGATGAAGCGCTACCACACGCCGCGGTTGGCGTTCATCAACAAGATGGACCGCACCGGCGCCAACCACCGTCGCGTCGTCCAACAGCTCAAGGAGAAGCTCAACATTACCGGCATTCTGATGCAGTTGCCGATGGGCACGGGCGAAAAGTTCGCCGGCATCATCGACCTCGTCAAGATGAAGTCGCTCCACTTCGACGGCGGCAATGGCGAAACCGTCCGCGAAGAGCCGATTCCCGCCGAATACGCCGACGAAGCGGTCGCCGAACGCCAGCACATGCTCGAATCGCTCTCCATGTACAGCGACGAGCTCATGGAACTGCTCTTGGCCGAAGAGGAAGTGCCCGAAGCGATGATCCACGACGTGCTCAAGAGCGCCGTGCAGTCGCTGGAAGTCACGCCGGTGTACATGGGCACGGCCTATCGCAACAAGGGCGTGCAGCCGCTCTTGGATGCCGTCGTTCGCTATTTGCCCTCGCCGCTGGATCGCGAAATATCGGCCAACGCCTACGACGATCCGACGCAGAAGATCAAGCTGGCTCCCGATCCCGCCGCGCCGTTCGTCGGCATGGCCTTCAAGATCGTCGAAGACCCCTACGGCCAACTCACGTTCATGCGGCTGTTCCAGGGCACGATCGAAAAGGGCCAGATGTACTACAACCAGCGGACCGGCAAGAAGGACCGCTTCAGCCGCATTGTCCGCATGCACGCCGACAAACGCGAGGAAGTCGACTCGGCGTCGGCCGGCGATATCGTCGCCGTGATGGGCATCGACTGCGCCAGCGGCGATACCTACGCCGCCGCGCCCAAGACCTGTTCGCTCGAACGCATGTTCGTCCCCGAGCCGGTCATCAAAATGGCGATTACGCCGGCCTCGCGCGGCGACAGCGATAAGCTCTCGAAGGCGCTGCTCCGGTTCCGCAAGGAAGACCCGACGTTCCACGTCGCCACGGACGAAGAGACGAACGAGATCGTGATCTCCGGCATGGGCGAGTTACACCTCGAGATTTACGTCGAACGGATTCGCCGCGAATACAACGTCGAATGCTCCATCGGCGCGCCGAAGGTCAGCTATCGCGAAGCCCCTTCGCAAGCGGCCGAATTCAACTACAAGCACAAAAAACAATCCGGCGGGTCGGGCCAATACGCCCACATCGTCGGCCGCATGGAGCCGCTGCCGGACGATGCCGAAGAGACGTTCGTGTTCGAGGAAGAAGTGGTCGGCGGTCGCATTCCGAAGGAATACATCCCGTCGGTCGAAAAGGGTTTCCGCAACGCACTCAACAAGGGCCCGCTGGCCGAGTTCCCGATCGTCGGCGTGAAGGCGATTCTCAAGGATGGCTCGTATCACGAAGTCGACAGCTCGGATATGGCGTTCCAAATCTGCGGCTGGGGCTGCTTCCGCGAAACGTTTTTGAACATGAAGCCCGTTCTGCTCGAACCGGTAATGAAGGTCGAAATCGAAGCTCCCGCCGATTTCCAAGGCCCGATCGTCGGCGACCTGATCAGCCGCCGCGGCATGATTACGTCGACGGAAATCATCGACAATGTCGTCACGATCCTGGGCGAAGTGCCGCTCGCCGAAACGTTCGGCTACTCGACAGACCTCCGCAGCCTCACCCAAGGCCAAGGCACCTTCACGATGGAGCCGGCGGCCTATCGCCGCGTGCCGAAGAGCATTCAGGACGACATCCTGACCGAGAAAAAGAAGGGTCAAAAGGGGCAACTCGTCGGGGCGAAATAACCGACTTTCCGCCCGGCGCCATCGCAGCGTAGAATTAAGCAAGCAGTCGTCGAGTTTCGCCGGCTGCTTGTTTTCGTTGGGAGAAATGCGATGGTCCAAAAGCTTCCTACTGCTGACGTAGTTCGCGAGGATGCACACGGCGACCTGCGCATTGGCAAGACCAATGTGTTGCTGGATATGGTCGTCTATGCGTTTCGAAACGGAGCCACTTGCGAGGAAATCGTCCTTAGGTTTTCTTCTCTTTCGCTTGCGGATGCCTACGGCGCGGTCGCCTTCTATCTGAAGAATCGCGATTTCGTCGAGGAGTACATAAGGAAGCGCGAACAAGAGGGCGACGAAGTGCAGCGCCGCATCGAAGCATTGCAGACGCCGATGAGCGAAGTTCGCGCCCGCATTTTCGCGCGGCAAGCGGCAAAACTCGCGGAAGGTTCCGATGCTTCGAATCGCTAGCGACGAGAACTTCAACGGGAACGTCGTCGCTGGCCTCTTGCAGCGCTCCGACCAAATCGACATCGTCCGCATTCAAGACGTGGGCCTCTCCGGTTCGCCCGACGAAGTCGTGTTGGAATGGTGCGCAGCGCGCTCGCCGGTGTTGCTGACCCACGATCTTAGAACCGTTCCGCCGCTGGCGTACGAACGGCTCGAACGAGGACTGCCGATGCCTGGCGTCTTGTATCTGCCGCAGCAGGCATTTTCCGGCCCATCCATCGATAGCCTGCTTGTGTATATTCTGATAACCGAACCTGAGGAAATTGACGGCCAGGTCTGGTTCGTTCAACCATAGTTGCGCATTTCCCGCATGTCCTACCGCTCGCTGCGAGAATGCACCGACGATTTGGCCGCCGCGGGCCATCTGCGCCGTATCGACGCGGAAGTCGACGCGAATCTCGAAGTCGCCGCCATCCACCGCCGCGTATTCGCCGCTGGCGGACCGGCGCTCTTGTTCACGAACGTGAAAGGCTGCCGCTTTCCGCTCGCGAGCAATCTGTTCGGCACGCTCGACCGCGCGCGGTTCATCCTCCGCGACGCGCTCGAATCGGTCCGGCGGCTCGTCGAGCTCAAAATCGATCCCTCGCAAGCCGCCCGCCGACCGCTCCGCTATCTCGCCGCCGCGCGAACGGCCCTCGCCATGCTCCCCAAGCGCGTCCGGTCCGGGCCGGTCCTCGCGCACGAAACGACGATCGACCAGTTGCCTCAAGTGAAGAGTTGGCCGGACGACGGCGGAGCGTTCGTAACGCTGCCGCAGGTTTACACGGAAGACGTCGAGCGCCCCGGCTTCGCCCACTCGAACCTCGGCATGTACCGCGTCCAGCTTGCCGGCAACGAGTACGCGCCCAACCGGCAGGTCGGCTTGCACTATCAGATTCATCGCGGCATCGGCGTGCATCAAGCGAAAGCCCTGCGCCGCGGCGAGCCGTTTCGCGTCAACATTTTCGTTGGCGGTCCGCCGGCCATGACCGTCGCCGCCGTAATGCCCCTGCCCGAGGGCATGTCCGAGCTCGGCTTCGCCGGCGCGCTCAATCGCCGCCGCGTCCGGATGATTTGCCGCGGCAAGGAACTGCCAGTCCACGCCGAAGCCGACTTCTGCATCACCGGCGTAGTCGAGCCGGGACTACTGCCCGAAGGACCCTTCGGCGATCATCTGGGCTACTACAGCCTCGCTCACGACTTCCCGGTGCTGCGCGTCGAGCGCGTTTACCACCGCGATGACGCGATCTGGCCGCTGACGGTCGTCGGCCGCCCGCCGCAAGAAGACACGGTCTTCGGCGCGTTGATCCACGAGCTCACCGGACCGATCATTCCCACGGTCATTCCCGGCGTGAAGGCAGTGCACGCCGTCGACGCGGCCGGCGTTCATCCGCTACTCCTGGCGATCGGCAGCGAGCGGTACGTGCCATTTCTTCCCGCCGCTCGCCCCGCCGAGCTGCTCACGCAAGCCAATGCCATTCTCGGCCAGGGGCAGCTTTCGCTCGCGAAGTACTTATGGATTGCGGCCGGCGAAGACGATCCGCAACTCGACATTCACGACATCGCCGCATTTTTCGCGCACGTGCTGCGGCGCGTCGATTGGCGGCGCGACATTCATTTCCAAACCGCCACGACGATCGACACGCTCGACTACAGCGGAACGGCGCTCAACGAAGGCTCGAAGGCGGTGATCGCCGCGGTCGGTCCACCCCTCCGCGAGTTGCCGACGGCGATTCCCGGCGATTTGCGGCTCTGCGATGGTTTCGACGGCGCCCGGCTCGTCATCCCCGGCGTGCTCGCGGTCCGTGGTCCGCGGTTCGACGCTTCCCACGACCGCGGCGCCGCGTCGACCGAAGTCAGAATAGCACGGTTCTGCGAAACGTTCTGCGCGGCCGACGCACTCTGCCGCTTCCCGCTGATCGTCATCGTCGACGACGCCGAGTTCGCGGCCGCGACGCTCGGCAACTTCCTCTGGACGACCTTCACCCGCAGTGACCCCGCCCACGACGTGCACGGCATCGAAGCGTTCACCGAACACAAGCACTGGGGCTGCCGCGGTTCGCTCGTGGTCGACGCCCGGGCGAAACCGTGGCACGCGCCGCCGCTCGTCGAAGGCCCCGCCGTCGCGCGGCGCATCGAATCGCTCGCCGTCCGCGGCGGCCCGCTCGCCGGCCTATTCTAACCGCGTGCGCCCGCGAGCTATTCCATGATGCCATACCCGGCAAAGTTCGCCCGCGGATCGTGGTCGTAGAAATTGCGGGCGATGTTGTCGGCCAGGAACGCGACGAACAGCTCGGTGAATTGCGCTCCGGACATGTTCCCCGCCGGCATGGCCTCCATCGTGGGCGGAAAGCGGAGGTCCCGCATCGACTTCGGGCCATAAACCTCTTCGCCGTCTTTTTCCACGTCGAAGACCGAAATGCTCAGTGACGCTTCGCCCGAATAGGCGGTCGACAACAGGCTCTGGCGGAATCCGTCGACCTCGATCGCCACGACTTGCTCGGCGCCGACCTGCCGGCCGACCTCGACGAAATCTTCCCAATCCTGGCTGTCGATCACCTTGTCGATCCGGTCGGCCGAAACGATTTGCGTCTTCTTGCTCAGGTTCTCCTTGAGCAGCCGGTTGATGTTCCGCGTCAACTGATAGGGCATGTTCTGCGCCTGGCGGAACATGCCGCTCTGCGGGCCGCGAACCACGACGGCCACCTTCTTGCCGTTCAGGCCCTTATACTCGGCCGGATACGTCTTGCCGTCCTTGATGACCCACCAGGCGGTGGCCACAGCGTTGCACCCCGCGGCAACGGCCAGCAATCCGCCGGCAACGAGGACAACGGCAACGAGCGAACGAACAGGGCCAAACCGATCCATGGCGCGGCCTCGCATAGCGTGGTTGAGCAAACGCGCCACAGGCCCAAACGAGCGTCGGCGGGCGCCTTGCAGTTCTCGATACATTGACGTGTCGACGCGGCGGCGCCACAGCGCGCCCGCATCCCGTGCGAAAGGGACGCGAACGATAGCGACAAGCAAAATCCGCCGCAAGGTCAGCCAATCGGCGATTTCTGCCGGCCCTCGACACTTCCGATCACTCGCAAAGCCCCACCGCAGGCCGGAGTCAGGGTCAAACCGATCGTCCCGCGCGAGCCTGGGAACCGTTTATCCGCTTTTCTCGCCGCCGTCGCGGTTGTGAACCGCCCCCGCGTTTGCTATCCTTGGCGGTTTGGCCGATGTCGGTTTTTCGCGACGCGCACCGGGCGGGTCGCTCGACGGGCCGTTCCTCCTAACCCTCTTTGCCCACGGCGCATTTCTTCCGGGCACTCTCGCGACGCTTCGACCGGCTCCGGTCACGCGCGGGATAATTCGGCTGAAAACCACCCCCGAGCGGCAAACGGCGAATTTCACTTCCCACTATGGTCAATCGCAATCTCATTCGGTCGCTGGACGAAGAAGACTGGCTCAGTCAACTCGAAAACGTTCAGCCCGAGGAAATCGACTTCGGCGGCGAAGACGTCGCGGTCAATCAAATCGTCGAGGGCCGCGTGATTCGGGTCGATCCCGAGTTCATTCTCGTGGACGTCGGTTACAAGAGCGAAGGCACGATCCCCCGCAACGAATGGGAGGAAGGTGAGCCGATTCCCGAGGTCGGCGAGATGATCAAGGTCCTCGTCGAAGAGGTCGAGGACGTACTCGGCAACGAGATGCCGGAAGACCGCGGCATGATCATGCTCAGCAAGAAGAAGGCTGAGAAGATTCAGGCCTGGATCGACGTGATGCAGCACGTCAACGAAGGCGACGTGGTGACCGGCGTCGCCCTCCGCAAGATCAAGGGCGGTCTGCTCGTCGACATTGGCGTGAACGTGTTCCTCCCCGCCAGCCAGGTCGACATCCGCCGCCCGTCGGACATCGGCAACTACCTGGGCCGCACGTTGCAGTGCGAAGTGCTCAAGATCGACGAAGCCCGCCGAAACATCGTGGTCAGCCGCCGCTCGCTCATCGAAGGCCAGCGCGCCGAGAAGAAGAAACACCTCCTCGCCACGCTCGAAGAGGGCCAGGTCGCCAAGGGCGTCGTCAAGAACATCGCCGACTTCGGCGCGTTCGTCGACCTGGGCGGCATCGACGGCCTCTTGCACATCACCGACATGAGCTGGGGCCGCATCAACCATCCGTCCGAGATGGTGGCCATCGATCAAGAGATCGAGGTGATGATCCTGCACATCGACCGCGAGCGCGAAAAGATCGCCCTCGGCCTCAAGCAGCGGATGCCCAGCCCGTGGGACAAGGTCGAGGACAAATACCCCGTCGGCTCGGTCATCAAGGGCCAGGTGGTCAACGTGATGAGCTACGGCGCCTTCGTGAAGCTCGAAGAGGGCATCGAGGGCCTGGTTCACATCAGCGAAATGAGCTGGACCAAGCGGATCAACCATCCCAACGAACTGGTCCACATCGGCGACGAGGTCGAAGTCGTCGTCCTCAAGATCGAAAAGCAGAAGCAGGAAATCTCCCTGGGCATGAAGCAAACCCAGGAGAATCCCTGGACCAAGGTCGCCGACCGCTATCCGCCCGGCACGATGGTCAAGGGCACGGTGCGCAACCTGACGAACTACGGCGCCTTCATCGAAATCGAAGAAGGCATCGACGGCTTGCTGCACGTCAGCGACATGTCCTGGACCCGCAAGGTCAGCCACCCGAGCGAAATGCTCGAAAAGGGCCAAGAGCTGCAATGCCGCGTGCTTTCCGTCGATCAGGAGCGCCGCCGCATCGCGCTGGGCCTCAAGCAACTCGACGAAGATCCGTGGGAGACCACGATCCCGGCCAAGTACCAGCCCGGCATGAAGGTCAGCGGCAAGGTGACGAAGATCACCAACTTCGGCGTGTTCGTGGGCCTGGAAGACGGCCTCGAAGGCTTGCTCCACATTTCGGAACTGGCCGACCACAAGGTCGAGAATCCCGAAGACCTCGTGAAGGTGGGCGACGAAATCGAGGTCAAGATCCTCCGCGTCGATACGGACGAACGCAAGATCGGCCTGTCGCGCAAGCGGATCGAATGGGGCGACGAACAGGGCGAAGATACGGCCGGAGGCAACGGCGAGTCCGGGTCCGACGCACCGGCCAAGTCCAAGTCCAACGTCGAGCTCAAAGGCGGCGTCGGCGGCGGCTCCGGCCCGCTCATCAAGCCGGCGGAATAGGGCAGCGTTCGTGAAGGATCAACTACGTTATGGCCCGGTCTTCCGACCGGGCCATTTTTCTGCGCGGACATTCCACGACTCGCGTCTCGAAGTCTCGCCGTGAAACGCGACCACGGCGCCGGATGTCGGAGGAAGCGGCTAGCGGAAGAGTATGCCCTCGCCGCGCTCCGTAGCCACGCCCGCCACGCCTGTGCCGTGGGTTGCGGTCGACTCAGGTTGGCCAATCGGACGGTCGTCCTTGTCGTAGATTTGCCACTTCAATTGCTCTTTTTCGTTCCAGGCGACCAACGTGTTGTCGTCGGCAAGGCTCAGCGAGACCATGCCCGTTCGCATCCCGGCAGTTCCGGGCGTCTTCACTTCCGACCGCGAGGCCAGCGCCCCTTTTTCGTCGAGTCGCGCGAAACAAACCTGGCCCCTCGTGGGCCATACCGCGGTGAAACCGCGATTCCGCGGAACGAGCGCATAGTACGACATGGGACAACTGTCCGTCTTCCAAGACGTGCGGCTAACGGCCGTCCGCGACACGGCGTTGCCCTTTTGATCCCACAGGACGAGGAACATGTCGCGCTCGTTTCCGGTTTCCTCCCGGTAGAGCACGGCTAGTTTCCCGTCGGCGCCATAAGCCGCCGCCGTCGTGCAGCAGTCGCATGGGTCGAACGACGCGTCGATCTCCACGGCAGGACCAAACGTCTTGCCGGCGTCGTTCGACACGTTCGCGTACAGTTTTCCCGAAAGCCAACAGGCCGTCACGTTGCCCTCGCCGTCCGCGGCCAACGAGAACCCCTCGCTCGGTTTGTGGTTGAGGTTTCGTACCGGCGAGAACTCCTTCGCGCCGGGCGCGAGGCTCGTGTAGTGGAGCGACCACTCTTCCTTCGGCAGCTTTAGCTTCCAGGCGTTTGTGCCGAGCGCTGCGTGTACCCGCCCATCCGGCGCGACGGCCATGCTCCACGCAGTAAACTCCAATCCCGGCTTTCGCGAAGCTCGATCGACGACCGCGATCGGCTCGGAAAGCGTTTTCCCGCCGTCGGACGACGAGACGTATTGAGGACCGTCTTTGGAATTGAACAGCACGTGAACGACGCCCCGCGAATCGGCCGCGGCTGCCACGGGCTGGCCGCCCTTGGGAACGGAAACGACGGAGACTACGCGTTGCGGACGAGTTGGCCCCGCGGCCTTTGCGGAATACGCCGCGCCGAAAGCCGCAAGCGCGACGCAACCGCCGATAAGTGCGCGAATCATTGCCGTGCCCTTTGATTATGGAAGGTCGCTTGAAGTAGCCGCTGAACTGACGCCGTCTTGTGGGGAAACCATTGGCTTCGCCGCAGGTTCCAGCTTCGATGACTTCCGGGCGAGTTGCCACTCTTTGACCATGCAGTATACACACGGAGCGATGAAAAGCGTGATGAGCTGAACGGCCATGCCGCCAACGCTGGGAATGGCCATCGGCTGCATGACGTCGGAACCGCGGCCCTGCGTCAGGAAGATCGGCATCAGGCCCACGACGGTCGTGGCGGTGGACATCAAGAGCGGCCGTACCCGTTTGAGGCTCGCTTCCATGACGGTGGCACGGATGTCGGCGATGGACTGCGGTTCGTGCTTGGCAAACGCCCGCTCGAAGAAATCGAGCATCACGACGCTGCTGTCGTCCACGACGCCGAACAGGGCGATGAAACCGACCCACACGGCAACGCTCAGGTTCACGCCCCACAGATACAACATCAGCATTCCGCCGGACGCCGAGACGACGATTCCGAAGAACACGACCAGCGCCAGCCACCACCGGCCCAAACCGACGTAGATCAACACGAACATCGTCAGCAACACGAGCGGCACGACGATCGACAGACGAGCGGTGGCGCGCTGCTGGCTCTCGAACTGGCCCGACCATTTCCAGTAATAGCCGGGCGGCACGACGAGCGTCGCTTCCTCGGGCCTGCCGGCGGCGATCAACTCGTCGCTGCGCTGCTTTTCGGCTTGAAGCAAGGCCTCGGCCTCTTCGACGACGCTGATCTCATCGCGATCGCGCGTGTTCAGCGTCACGTAGCCCACGAGCAGACCCTGCTCGCTCTTGAGTTCCTGCGGGCCGATCGTGTAGGTAATTCGCGCAAGCTGGCCGATCGGCACGTGCGCGCCGGCTGAGGTCGGGACGAGGACGCGCTCCAGATCGTCGAATCGCTCGCGCAACTCGCGAAGATACCGCACGCGGATCGGATAACGCTCGCGGCCTTCGACCGACATCGTCAGGTTCTCGCCGCCGATGCCGATCTCGATCACGTCCTGCACGTCGCGAATGTTGACGCCGTAGCGGGCCATCGCTTCGCGGTCGATTTCGTATTGGATGTATGGCTTGCCCACGATGCGATCGGCCACGACGTCCGTGGCGCCGGGTACCTTGCGGAGAATCTGCTCCATTTGCAGGCCGATGCGTTCGATTTCCTTGACGTCGCTGCCGAACACTTTGACGCCCATCATGGCGCGAAAACCGGTTTGCAGCATGACGATCCGCGTCTGGATCGGCTGGAGCCACGTGGGCAACACGCCGGGAATGGCCGTCTTCGCTTGAAGCTCGGCCAGGATCTCGCTCTTGGTGATCCGCCGCTCGCCGCCCTTGCCGTCGTCGACCATCCGCCACTCGTCTTCCGGTTTGAGCAGGATAATCGTCTCGACCATGCCGATCGGCGCGGGATCGAGCGCCGACTCCGCGCGCCCCGCCTTGCCGACGACGCTCGCCACTTCCGGCACTTGGGCGATGGCCTCGTCCTGCCGGGCGATGACTTCTTGCACCTCGCTGAGCGACGCCGAGGGCAACAGCGATGGCATGTACAGGAGCGATCCTTCGTCGAGCGGCGGCATGAACTCGCGGCCGATGCCGGGGAACGTCGCGGCCAGCCGCTGCCAGGCCCCCGTCGCCGTGACATCGAGGCCAACGCTGCGAGACGCCGACGCGATCGGCGACGCGATCCGCTCGAAGCCTTGCCAAATCGTGATGCCCAACAAAGTAAGCGCCACCGGAATCGTCAGGAAGGATGCCTTGTGAGCAAGCACCCACGAGAGCGTCGGGCGATAAACCGCCGCGATGCCGCGGGCGACGAGGTTGCTTTCCAGCGGCAAGAGCCGTTCGCGTCCCATGCGATAGACCGCCGCGGCGACCATGATGCCGATCGCGAACGACGTCGGCCAGCCGCTATAGTGTGTTTCGCGCTCGAAGCCCCACATCAACAGGAAATGGGCGGCAAACGCGGCGGCGACTCCCGTGGCAATGCCTAACAAAAGCGACGTAAGCCTCGACAACCGCGTCGGCTTGAGCAAGTGATAGCTCAGCACGGGCACGAGCGTAAGCGCCAAGATGACCGACGCGGCAATGGCGAATGTCTTCGTGTACGCCAGCGGTTTGAACAGCTTGCCCTCCTGATCCGCCAGCAGAAACACGGGGATGAACGACACGATCGTATTCGACACGGCCGTCAAGATGGCGGGTCCGACTTCGGCGGCCGCTTCGTAGACGACCTCCTTATGCGGACGGTGCGGCTCGGCGGCCAGCCGGCGATAGATGTTCTCCGTCATGATGATGCCCATGTCGGCCACGTCGCCGATGGCGATTGCCAGGCCCGCGAGCGACATGATGTTGCTGTCGACGCCGAGCATGTACATAACGATGAAGCTCATCGCCACGGAAAGCGGCAACGTCGGCAGAATCGACAGCGAACTGCGCAGGTGCAGCAGAAAGATGATGACGATGGCGCCGGCCACAAGCGCTTCCTCGGTGAGCGCCTCTTTGAGCGTGTCCATCGTTTCGTGAACGATCTGCGTCCGATCGTAGAACGATTCGATCCGCACGGGCACCACTTCGCCGTCTGCGAGCGTGATCCGCAGGCCCGGCTCGATCTCGGCGATTTTCGCCTTGAGGCGGTCGATGACGGACAGCGGGTTTTCGCCGTATCGCATCACCACCACGCCGCCCACCGCCTCGCGGCCATGCTTGTCGAGCAGTCCGCGGCGAAAGTCGGGCCCAAGCTGCACCGTCGCCACGTTCTTGACGAAGATTGGCGTTCCGCCTTCCTGACGAATCACGATGTTCTCGACGTCGCGCACGCTCTTGATGAACCCCACGCCGCGGACGAAGAACTCCAGCCCGTTCTTCTCCACGACCTTTGCGCCCACGTCGATGTTGCTGTTGTGGACCGCTTCGTAGACCTCGTCGAGCGCGACGCGGTGGGCCCGCAGCTTGTCGGGATGGACGTCGACCTGGTATTGCTTGACGAATCCGCCGACGCTGGCCACTTCGGACACGCCCTCGACCGCTTGCAACTGATAGCGGACGTACCAGTCTTGCAGCGAGCGAAGCTGAGCGAGGTCGGCTCCTTCCGCTTCGAGCGTGTACCAATAAACCTGGCCCAACGCCGTCGCGTCCGGACCGAGCACGGGCACGACGTTCTGCGGCAGCTTCGTCGTCGCCACGTTCATCCGCTCCAAGACTCGCGACCTCGCCCAGTAGTAGTCGATCTCGTCCTTGAAGATCACGAAGATCATCGAGAACCCGAAGCCCGACGCCGAGCGAATCGTCTTCACACCCGGCGTGCCTTGCAGGCTGACGGTCAGCGGATACGTCACCTGGTCTTCGACGTCCTGCGGCGAGCGGCCCGGCCAATCGGCGAACACGATGACCTGTTTCTCGCCGATGTCGGGAATCGCGTCGACGGGCGTGTTGCCGAGGCAATAGTAGCCGGCCACCAGCAGCGCCACCGTCGCCAGCGCCACGAGGAATTGATTGTCGAGGCACCACCGGATGAGACTGGCAACCATCGCCGTGCCTCCCGTTAATGTTTGTGCTCGGCCGGCATCGGGCTTGCCGGTTCGGTGGGCGCGTGGCCGCCGTGATCGCCGTGCAAGTTAGCCGGCCCGCGGCCTTCCGCGTATAACAGGCTTGGCATCCCTTCGATTTGCCGTTGGCTATCGAGCAGGAACGCCCCTCGCACGACGACCCGGTCCCCGTCGCTCAACCCGGAAAACACCGGGTAGTATCCGATGAGTTCGCCGTCGCGCTGGGCGTCGGCGCGCGGACCGAGCGTCACTTCGGCCAACTCGAAGGCGCCGTCCTTCGTCTTGCGATAGACGACTCGGCGGCGACCGGTGTCGAGCACGGCGGACACGGGCACAGAGAGCACCTTGCCCTTCGCGTCGGCGCCGGTCGCGTCCGGCACGCGCTTACCGCGCGGGGGCAACTGCAACCGCGGCGCCGGGACTGGTTCCAGCGGCATCTCGCATATCGGGCATTTGCCGGGCTTTTCTTGGACCACTTCCGGGTGCATCGGGCAAATGTACTTGCCTTCCAAGCCCGTCGGGCGCGGCGTTCCGTCCGGCTCGAGCGGCACGCGTATCGTGGCCGACGCGTACATTGCCGGCTTGAGCCGCCGGTCCGAGTTCTTGAGATTCACCCGCACCCGCACGGTCCGCGTCTTGTCGTCCAAGAACGGATCGATGAACACGACCGTGCCGCGAAACACTTCGCCGGGATACGCTTCCAACCGCACGTCGACGGGCTGACCGTATCGAATCCAACCGAGGTCGTATTCATACACGTCGAGATAAAGCCAGATCGGATCGAGATCGGCAATCCGATAGAGCGAGTCGCCTTCTTCGACGTACTGCCCTTCGCGAATGTCCTTCTCGATCACCGTGCCGCCGATCGGAGCGTAGATCGTCAAGTGCGTGAGCTCTTTCCGCGAACGCTCCATTTCGGCAATCTGCTCGTCGAGGATGCCCAGAAGCTGCAGTTTCGTCCGGGCGGCGTCGAGAAACGAGCGGTCTTGCGGTTGGCGCTCGGGCGTGGCCTGCCCAAAACGTTCGAGCGCGCGAAACAATTCGGTCTGGGCGACGACGAGTTGGGGACTGTAAATCGAAACCAAATGATCGCCTTTCTTGACCTCGATCCCCGTGAAATCGACGAACACGCGATCGACGCGCCCCGCGACGCGCGACGCGATGTTTGCCACGCGGCGTTCGTTGAAATCGAGCTTGCCGACCGTGCGCACTTCCTTGAACAACTCGCGGAACGCCACCGGCTCGGTAACGATCCGCGCCTGATGCGCGACGCGAACCTGCTCGTCGGTCAACTCCGACAAAGGAATCAGCTTCATGCCGCAGATCGGACAATCCCCCGGCTCCCGCAGCCGAACTTGCGGGTGCATGGAACAGGTCCACACGTCGCTTTGGTCGGCGTTCTCGTCGGCGGGCGGGCCAAAAAACGCGACTAGGCCCGCGACCGCGGCGACGACCACAACCGCTACTCCGATCCAAATGAGCCAGGTTTGTGGAATGCGCACGAGAACACCTTGCATTGCATAGGAGGTTCGCCTGACACCCGTGATTTCAGGCCGGTTGTTTCGACAGCATTACTCCACGTCCAAATGAATATACCGCGCAGGCGCCGCCATGAACCGCTGGCGACAATCCGCGGAACAAAAGTAATAGGCATGGCCGCGATGGTCGGCCTGTAGGGCGTCGGGCGCGTTGACCTGCATGCCGCACACCGGGTCTGTCGCCGTGACCTCTGAGGAATCCTCGTCTCCGCGATCGAGTTGCAGATATGTGTCGAGAAATGCCAATAGGCGCTCCTCGACCCAGGCGGCGGTCCGAGGTTCATCCACCTGATCCAGCGGCAGCACTAGCTTGTCGTGGGCATCGTATTTCACAAACGACGGCACGATCGTCACTTCGCATCGCAGCACGACGTTATCGAGCGCCTGGTCGGCGTCGATGGTCAACTCGACCTTAGCCGTGGCCGGAAATCGTTCGCAGAAACCGAACCACGCCGCGCAACGGTTTTCTTGCACGGCCGGTCGTACGCGGGCGCCGGGAAAGAAGTGCGCAACGACCTCCAGACGCGGCTGAACGATCTCGGTCAAGAGCCGGCTGGCAAGTTGTTCGAACTGCCGATACTTAGGCTCGAATTGCGCCATGTAGCGTGCGGATTCGCCCGCGGACGCGTTCGGTCGGGGCGTCGCGGCAAGCCGGGCCGCGACGCGCGCGGAGAACTCGTGTAAGGAGTCCATGACGTACCTGCCAATCGCAAGGATTACTTGGTCAAGGCGTCCAGCTTGCCGATCGCCGTCGTCATTTGCCTGTAAATGGCGATCGTGTCGTCCTTCTTGCCGGCGTCGGCGGCCTCGTCGATTGGCCGGAAGTAGCCGGCTATTTCGTTGCATAAGCGACCGGCATCCGCTCGTCGGTCGTCGGCAACGTCCGTTGCCGCCAATTCCTTCATTTTGCGCGCCACGATCGCCATTTCTTCCGCGGCGCCGTGCACGTCCTCAAGCTCGTCGTGCTCGATCAAGTGATCGATCTTCTCGTGCAACTTCGCGAGCCGCGCCACTCCGTCCGCAAAGGATTCCGGCAGCTTTACATCCTGCTCGGTAAGCGCCGCGTGGTCGTGCCCCTCGTGGTGATGCCCGTCGCCGTCGCCATCCTTGCCGTGTGCGTCGTGGGCGTGGTCGTCGTGCTGCTCTTCACCCTTCTTAGTGTCGGCGGGCTGATTCGAGCAGCCCGCGAGCGGCGGAAGCGCGAATGCCGCAACCCCAGCGACGAAGATCAATGGACGTGCGCGAGCAATCATGGCTTTTCTCCATTGGAAAGAGATGGAACTGTTTCGGCGACACCCCCCGCAAGGGACGCGGAACCGTTTCCCTCCGCTACCAAGGTGTCGGGCAGCGGCGCGTTGCCCGGCGGTGACGAGGAGTCTGGTACTGCGACGAGCCGTTCGGTCAAATCCGGAAAGAGCACGTCGGCCTGGCGTTCGAGGACGTCGCTCTCGTGTCCGCCCGCGGGCCGCCGCACGTAGATTTGCGGGCCGAACAGTTTGCCGAACAGGAAGAAAACGGCCGGCGTGACGAATTGGTCCATCAAGGTCGAATCGAGCAATCCACCGATGACGACGATCGCCAGAGGATGAAGAATCTCCTTGCCGGTTTGGCCGGCGCCCAGAGCCAGCGGGATCAGCCCCATGATGGCCACGAACGCCGTCATCAGGACCGGGGCGAGACGTTCCAAGCTGCCGCGAATGATCATGTGCTCGTCGAACTTCTCGCCCTCGTACTTCATCAGGTGGATGTAGTGCGAGATCATCATAATGCCGTTGCGGCTGACGATGCCGATGAGCGTGATGAAGCCGACCCAATGGGCTACGGAAAGCGTGGTCGTCTGGGCCCAGACGCGCGGCCAATCCCATAGCGGCGCCGCCTGCAACACGTCCCACGTCGGCCGGTTGATCGCGAGGAGCATGGCGACCGAACCCAAGGCGGCCAACGGGATATTGACGAGCAAGACTTGCATCGCCGCGACCCACGAGTCGAGGCATCGCCAAAGCAACAAAAACACACCGATGACCGATAGCGCTCCCAAGAGAAGCAATCTCGCGTTTGCCTGCTGTTGCGCTTCGAACTGACCGCCGAGCTCGATGCGGTAGTCGGCTCCTAGTTGACGCAAACGCTCGTCGATCGGTTGCACTTTCGTCTGAATATCGGCGACGACTCCGCCCAAGTCGCGCCCGTGTACGTTGGCCGAAACGACGATCCGTCGCTGGACATTCTCGCGATTGAGCGTATTGGGTCCGCTCGTGTCGAGCACCTCGGCGACTTGCCCGAGCGCAACTTTGCGGCCAGACGGAGTGTCGAGAATCGTTTCGTTAATGGTGGCCGGATCGCTGCGAGATTTCTCGTCGTACCAGACGACAAGCTCGAATCGCCGATCTTCGTCGAGGATTTCCGATACGACGAGCCCCTTGTAAGCCGTTTCGAGCATCTTGGCGACGTCGCCCGGCGCCAGGCCGTAGCGGGCCGCCTCGCGCCGCTTGACCTTCAACCGAAGTTGCGAGATTTCGACTTGCGGCTCGACTTGAAGATCGACGACGCCCGGAATGTCGCCGATCGCCGATTGAATGTCCTGCGCGGTGTTGCGTATCTCTCGAAGATCGCTGCCGAACACCTTCACGGCGATTTGGGCCCGCACGCCGGACATGATGTGGTCGAGCCGATGGGAAATCGGCTGGCCGATGTTGATCTTGACGTTCGGAATGCTGGTAATGCGGTCCCGAATGTCCGCGAGCACTTGCTGCTTTGGACGGCCAGCGACGTCCGCTCCGAACGAATACATGCCAGGAATCGCCCGCAGGATGGCGTTGTGCAAGCCGGGGCGGGAAGTCTGATGCGCTTGCAGTCGGACGTCGATCTCGGACGAGTTGACGCCCTCGGCGTGCTCGTCCAACTCGGCGCGGCCCGTCCGCCGCGATACGGTCAATACCTCCGGCACGCCGAGCAGTAAACTCTCGGCGCGCTCGGCAATGCGTTGACTTTCGGCGAGACTCGTTCCCGGTTCGGTTTGGACATTGATCGTGAGCGTTCCTTCGTTGAACGGCGGGAGAAACTCCGATCCCATCCAAAAGACGACCAGTTTTGACGAAAACGCGAGGATCATGGTGCCGACCAGGATCGGCCACGGATGCCGCAAAGCGAACCGCAAAACGTGCGTGTCGACTTTCTTCAGCCAGCGCAAAACGAGCGGGTCTTGCCGGCGCTCCATGAACCGGGCACGCGACAGCAGCAGCGAGGCCAGCACGGGCGTGACGGTCAACGACACGGCAAGCGACGCCAGCAACGAGACCATGTAGGCCAGGCCCAGCGGGGCGAACATGCGGCCCTCAAGGCCGCTCATCGCGAACAAGGGCAGCACCACCAGACACACGATCAGTGTCGCATAGACGATCGAGTTCCGCACTTCGCTGGAAGCCATGAACACGACTTTCAGAGCCGGCCGCGGATTGGCGGATTGGCGGTTCTCGCGAAGGCGGCGATAGATGTTCTCGATATCGACGATCGCGTCGTCGGTAAGTTCGCCAATCGCAACGGCGATGCCGCCGAGCGTCATCGTGTTGATCGTCACGCCGAAGCAGTGAAACACGAGGGCGGTAATCAAGAGCGACAACGGAATTGCCGTCAGCGTGATGGCGCTTGTGCGAAAGTTCCAAAGGAAGATAAACAAGATCAAGAACACCCACACGACGCCGTCCCGAATCGCCTCCTCGACGTTGGCGATCGCGGCCTCGATGAAGTCCGCCTGCTTGAAAATCTGCCGGTC
Organism: Planctomycetota bacterium; assembly: GCA_003576845.1. Classification (GTDB taxonomy): domain Bacteria; phylum Planctomycetota; class Planctomycetia; order Pirellulales; family PLA5; genus PLA5. The sequence goes on along the minus strand of QEVJ01000048.1, from coordinate 25,396 downwards.
GATGACGACGTCGTTCGGAAGCTCTTGCTGCAATTCCGCGAGCACGCTTTCGATCTTCGGATCGAGAACCAACGTGTTCGCATTCGGTTGCTTTTGCACCGTCATGATGACGGCGGGGCCGCCGACCACCGCGTCGCCATCCTTGATTCGCACGCCGCCATCGCCTCGTCGAACCGGGCCGCCAAAGCGAACCTCCGCCACGTCGCGGATCACGACGGGTCGCGGCTCGCGCCATACGACGGGCGTGGTCTCGATATCCTCAAGGGTCAGGCTTTTTCCGCTGATGCGAATGAGCGTTTCGCGCGCTCCTCGCTCCATGACGCCGCCGCCGGCGATGACATTTGCCTTTTCGGCAGCTTCCGCAAGCTGCTGTAGCGACACGTTCTGGGCTGCAAGACGCTCGGGCGACGTGATGACCTGGTACTGTTTGAGCGTGCCGCCCATGACCGTGACCTGCGAGACGCCGTCGACGGCCAGGAGCCGGTTGCGAAGCGTGAACTCGGCCAGCGTGCGTAGCTGCATGGCCTGTTCGGACTGCGCTTGCGGTGTCCCAAGCGGGGTGGTCGAACGCAGTCCCAGCAGCATGATTTCGCCCATGATCGATGAGATGGGCGCCATCGTCGGGTTGACGTCCTGGGGCAGCCGCTCGCTGGCCAATTGCAGCTTCTCGGCAACGACCTGGCGGTCCTTGTAAATGTCCGTGCCCCACTCGAACTCCACCCATACAATCGACAGTCCGATAGCGGAGGCAGAACGCACACGCTGCACGCCGGTAGCCCCGTTGAGAAGGTACTCAATGGGGCGCGTTACGAGCGTTTCGACTTCTTCGGGCGCCATGCCGGGCGCTTCGGTGAGCACGGCGACGGTCGGGCGATTGAGATCGGGGAAGACGTCCACCGGCATTTGCGTCAACTGATAACCGCCCAGCGTGATCATCGTGGCGGCGGCCGCCAACACGACCAGGCGATTGTTCAGCGAGAATGCGATGATGCGGTTCAGCATGGTCCACCCGCGAGCAAGTTAGCGCAAAGTCGCGTAGGCCGTCTGAAGGTCGGCCGCGCCGCTGACGGCAATTGATTCCGATGCCCGCAAGCCCTTGATCACTTCCACGAAACGATCGTCCATTCTCCCCGCGTCGATGGTCCTGCGTTCCAGTACCCCGTCCCGTCGTTGAACAAACACGAAAGCCCGCGCACCATCCCAAGCGATCGCTTGGCGCGGCACAGCCAGGACCGTTGCCGCCGGACCGCGGCTCAGCGTCACGCTTGCCAGCATCTTGTGAGGCCAAGGCGTCGACGGCGGAGCATCCAACTCGACCCAAATCGACAGCGCGCGCGTCTTTGGGTCCAACAACCGATCGCTGCGAACGACCTTTCCCGTCACCGTGGCATTCGCGTCTGCGGCCAAACGAATCCGCGCGGTTTGCGGCGATGCGGATTTCAAGTGAAACTGCGACGCTTGTTGTTCGGAGAGAAAAGCTTTCACCCAGACCCGCGATAAATCGTGAATCTCGAACAGCGCCTCGTCCGGCTTGACCGCCTGGCCCAGCGATTTCTCGAAATGCACGAGGGCGCCGTCGATCGGCGAGCGGAGCGGCAGCGCCGCGATCAGTCGCTGGTCGCGCAGCAAGCCGTCGAGCTGGCGATCGTTCAGTCCGGATGAGCGAAGTTTGCGGAGGGCCGTTTCGCGGCGATGAACGGCCGCGGAGTTCGCGGCCTCCAGTTCCCAAAGGCGCCTTCGCGCCACGATGGGGTTGGCATCGTCGGTCAAGCCGCCGATCAACTTGCGCTGGTCTAAAAGCAGCTTCGCCTCCTGATCGGCCTGGAGCAGCTCCAGTTGCAGGTTTTGGAACTCCAGGCTCGCCACCTCGGCAATTAGGTCTCCTTTTTTGACCGCTTGCGCCCGATCCACGTGAATCCGCTCCAAAGTGCCAGCAAACTGCGACGACAACACGGCCCGACGATCGGGAGGGACATCGACGACGGCGTCTAATTCCGCGATCGAATCGACGCGGCGCGGTTGCACGGTTTCGATCCGCAGGCCGATGCTCTGCTTCGCTTCTTCGCTCGGCCTCAGGACGCCGGCGGCGAAGTACGACGCCAGGATGTGCGCTCCTTGCGTCAACACCTGGTCGCCAGGGTAGACTTTTCCCGCCCGCAGGAAGGCCAGGCCGCCGTTGACCGTTTCCACGACCACGTTGCGCTTGCGAAAGGAGCTGCCTTTGGCGGTGGCCTCGTCTTCGACGAGCACGAAGCGCTCCGCCCCTTCGCCGACGACGGCGGATGAGGGCACGGCAGTTCGTTTTCCCGGCGCAAACACGACGATGCGAGCCTGACCCGTCATGCCGGGCAGGAACCTCGGTTCACTATCGGTTGGGTTGGACAACTCGGCCCAAGCCGTTCCCAAGCGGGTGTCGGGATCGAGCGCTTGACTCTTCACCTGCACTCGGCACGGAAATGCCTTGCCGGGAAACGCAGACAGATTCAGTTCCACCGCCTGTCCTGCGGCGACCTCAAACAAATCTTTTTCCAGGACGCTGAGGCGGACCCACACGCTCGATAAATCGACCACTTCGAATAGATGTTCGTTCGCCTCGACCACCTTGCCGACCGTCAGGTCTGAGTGAATGACGACTCCGCCGACCGGGCTGGTAACGACGAGGGGACGGCTTTCCCGCGGCGTCTCTTGTTCGACAAATTGATTCAACTCCGCCTCCGACCATCCGAGACTCGCGAGTTTGAGTCGTGCCACGTTAACGGCGTTTTCGGTTTCGCGGCGTTTTGCCTCCGCTTCCAAAGCGTCGCGGCTTCGCACGGCGCCTTCGCGCGCCAAACGCTCGCTCTGGGTGGCCAGCTTTTGCGATAGCGACCACGCGTTCTGTGCATCGAGCAGCTCGAGTTGGAGATTCTCCAACTCCAGGCTCCGGACCTCCGCCAATGGATCGCCCGCCGTGACGTATTCGCCTGGCTTGACGAACAGCCGCTCGATGCGTCCGCCGACGCGGCTGGTGGCAAACGCGTGCTTCGTCCACGGCGACTCCAGCGTCGCATAGGCCAAGACGCTCTTTTGCAGCGGTCGCAACTCGGCCTCGGCAGTCTTGACCGCGAGCGCGTCGCGAGCCTCCGGGCTGAGAAAGACCGTGCCTTGCTCCAAATCGACTTGAGTACCTTTGGTCGGCAGCGCCGCGTGCCCTTCGTGGGCTTTCGCGCGGCCGCCGTAGAACGCAATCGCGAAAACGCAGCCAATTGCGGCGAGCGAGAAGAAGCGTGTCATAACAGTCGGCTTTCGCTAGATCGAAACCGAATCGGGCAAGGATCGGCGCCTATGTCGATCCTTGCCGCGATTCCTCTGTGTCGGATGCTCGGGCCAAAGGCCGGCAGCCCGCGCGGCCCGGCATCGACGCACCTACGTGCCGCAGCTTGGGCAACTGCCCGAACTGCTTTCGTTGCGGCGACTGGCGCCGTCGGAGGCACAGCCGGCCGCAAGAGCCGCCGTACCGACCAGAAGCACCAACCAGAAACACCACTTGGAATTTCGCTTCCATGCATTCATCGATAACTCTCCATGTCACGAGGCTCGAAACGAAATATCTATCCTGAGCGATCCTACCGACCGTCGGTCGTGGAACGCCGCTTGCTTAACCCAACCGCGTTTAGCGGTCGGGTTTCTTCGTGAATGTACCGCCGGGTCCGACAAGCTTCGTCGGCGTGTATCCGGCCTTTTCGATCGACTCCCACAACGATCGCGGCGAGACGTTCGCCTTGTCCTTGGGAGTCACTGCGGCAGTTCCCGTTTCGGCGCTCACTTGGGCATCGTCCACGCCGGCGACCGCCCGCAGGCGCGTCGCGATTTTTTTGGCGCAGCCGGCGCAATGCATTCCGTCGATCGTAATTGAGGTGGTCCGGCTCTCGACGGCCAGCGCGGAATTGACGACACCCAGCGCACCAAACGCCAGTGCCGCGATCGTTGAAACAACCATCGTGCGTAGCATGACTATTCTCCGGGGAAGTGGAATTGATGAAGAGACTCCGTTGATTCCTATGCGATTGCGCGTCGGCGCTTACCGTTTCACGTAGGCATCGGGATCCTTGACGTCGTTGGGATTCTCTTTGGCCAATTTGACGAATTCGTCCACGCAGGGCGGACAGCAGAACTCGTACGTCTTACCACCGACGACCCAAGTACATTTCGGATTGGCTTTGGTCATCGTGACCGGGCAGATCTTGTCGCCGGGTTTGGGCTTCATGTCGTGCGACGACTTGAAGCCGGCGAATTTCTGCGATGCGGTCGCGTTGCCGTTCGCCTTGATGTCGGCTTCCGTATAGAGCCCGCCCGGTTTCAGGTACAGATCGCGCTCTTCGTCATCGCCGACCTTGTCCGGCATGATGTCTTCGCCGTGCGATTGCGGCGTCGACGTGAAACCGAGCCGAAACCGCTCGCCGGCGATGCGGACACTGGGGACCGTGACGTCGAGATTCTTGCCGACCAGGTCGGCGGGAATCCGACCGACGAAGACCGACGTCTTGCCGGCAGTGTCTCCCGGTTGCGGCTGCGGCTTGAAGACGACGGCGATCGCTTCGTTGGCGTCGCTGGCTTTGATGTAACCCAAGAGGTCCTGGGCATCGATTTCCTGGACTTTCGTTTCATCGCTTCCCAACACATGAAGCCGGAGCAAGCCACCCTGTTCGAACACCGCCTCGACGTGGTAGCTGTCGCGGCCCAGTGAGACGATGATCCCGCCATGGGCGCCCGGCTTGTGCGCGTGTTCGTCCGTCACGTCCTTCTCTGCGGTCGAAGTTCGGTGAGTCGAAGCGGCGCTCTGTTCGGTCGAGGGAGTGCCGCTTGCAGAATCCGTAACGTGCCCCGGCTGCTGGTTGTTGCAGCCAGCCAAGGCGATTGCGGCAGCCAATATGCCGACGCCAGCGGCGACGGCCACGAGGGACTTGCGAGACATGAAATAACTCCTGAAACGTTGACGTGAGCCCGCATTCGGCTGCCGGGCGTCACGGAGATCGCTTCCGACCCGCGCTACATCCGTGCAGCGGCGAGCAGCGTCCTTGCCGAATGGAAGCCGTGCGTACAGAACACCTGCGCCCAGCCTAGTACCGCCGGGCGCGAACTACTCAAGACAGACGGCAGAACGCCGAATCAGATGCGCAAAATCGAGTGTGCGCGCAGTATCTCCCGGCCACTTAAGCAAGCGGACTCGGGGCGGCAATTGCCAGCAACGCCGGCGCCATTTAGCGAACTCTCGGAGACGACGCCGAGATCGGCCGTCGTCCCAACCCAAGCGAATTGCCCCAGCGAACAAGCCGCCACCGCATCGGCCGTTGCGGGCAGCGCCGCGACGTCTGCACGGTGCTGCTTGCACGGGCACTCGCGCGGCGGCGGGTTTCCTGGCTTGACCGGAACCTTTCTCTTAGCAAGCTCTGCCGCGGCCAAACTCTTCGGTTCATGCTGGTGATGGCCGCAGGCCGAACCGTGCGAACTTGACGAGCGGCTAGCCGCGCGATGATGACAGCAACCAGTCGATGGGCACTGGACTTCGCCACCGCCAAACAACGTGGAAACGTTCGACGCAAGTTTTGTGGCCGTGCAACAGCAAAGCGCCGGCCCGACAAGGGTCGCGAAGGCAACGAACCAGGTTGTCGCTTGAAACACCATTGGTCCACGGCGTGCCGTATCGGAACCTGCTAACCAGTAACGGAATTATCGGTTGGCGAAGGCCGAAATCAAGAGCAACTCCCCGGTGCATGATGCAAAAACGAAGATTCGGCGAGATTTGTTCGATTTTCGGCCGCAAGGTATGCGTCGGCGATTGACCGTCTCCCAAAGGGGGCGTCAACTGATGGCGCCCAACCATCCGCAAGCTCGGGTCGTTTTGAGAAAGGACAATGTTATGCCAGGTGCGCTTCGCTTCCGAACGGCGCTGTGGGTTTTAGGCATTTCCCTAATGGCGCGAGGATCCGCGGCGCAAACTTCCACGATACGCTCGACCATCATTCGCCAACCGATCCGGTCCATCATCCAATCGACCGTCCGATCCCGCACCACGACGGCAGTGGCGATCCAATCTTGGATCATCACTTTGCGCACCTTGATCCCCAAGACACGCATCATCACGCAACCACGTTATTCCACGACCCGGACCCGCACCACGACCATCAATTCCAACACCACCATTCACCGGGCGGCATTCATCACGAAGACCATCACCACAGCGATGGGATGCACCACCATCACATCGGACATGCGGGCGACTTGGACCTGAATGGCCACATCGGTCTCGGTGATCTAGCCGCGCTCACGCAGACCCTCGGCGAACCTGGGGATTGGGATCGCGGCGATTTTGACGGAAGCGGATTCATCGATCGTTCTGACGTGGCGATGCTTGCCCACAGTTTCGGTGAGACCTACCAGCAAAATCATACGACTTCGGTCGTCCCCGAGCCGTCGACCATCGGCCTTGTGGCGGCCGCTCTGGGAACTCTTGCACTGGCAGCCTGCAAACGCAAATGTGGCATGGCTGACGTCGTTTGACAGGTTCCCATCCTAAGTGTTGGTCGGAATCCAAGCTTGTTCGGGAATGCGGCCGCCTTCCGTGCCGATGACCCAGAAAGTGTGATCGTGCAAGTGCATTGGATGATGGTCCATCGCGCTCCGAGTCCAATTTGAAGCGGCGCTCGTTGGCTTACCCACGGGTCGCTCACCTGTCACGGAAACTCTGGCATTCGGTCTTTCGGGCATTCGGGCCTTTCGTAAACGTCGGAATTCTGGCATGGCTGGCAAAAGCGCAGCGGCGCGGTCCTGCGTTGCCGCTCGCTGGCGCTTAGGCCTTTGGCGAGCGAGCGTATAACTCCTTGGCGTAACCATATCTGTTTCCGGTAGAGGCTGCGGCACGCTTGGCCGCCGTGACAATCTTTGGCGAAAGGCGACAAGAAGCGACGACTCCCTGTTGGATACGGAGGCGATCGCCGCATCGGCCGCCGCTATGGAGACCTTGGCGTCTCGATAGTTGTTGGCGAAAACGGCATCGACGGCATTAATGGCGCCGTTTCCGTCGAGGTCCGCCCACTTCGAATACGCGGCGTCGCCGGCGGCGCGGAACTGGCGGTCCAGCACGGCCCTCAGATCGAGCCAGTTGATGTCGAGCGACTCATCCGCGTTGTCGACGATCGCCTGCTCGACGTTGCCAGGATTGACGCGAAAGCTTAGCCTACAGTCGCCGCCGGGAATCCCATCGCCTGACGGAAACACATCGGAAGTCTGCTCGTCGTAAGCGGTCGGCTCAGTCCATTCGCCGTCGAGTGCAGTCCCTACGCCGTTCCGGACACCCCGCACTCCGTCGTAGCTCTTGAGCAGAAGTGTAATTCGAGAGGAAACAAACTCATCCTCGAACCGCCACGCAGCCGTATGGCTCGCGCCATCGTAGTCGAAACCGTCAGGCGCGAAATTGAGCGTCGCTCCAGCGCCGTCGACGAGCATCAGGTCGCCGGCCGCCAAGACGACGTCTTGATCGAACCGAACCTCAATGCGATCGAGATTCACCCAAGGCAGCGGTCGCCACTGCAATCGGCCGGTTCCCGCCTCTAACTCGTGAAAAGCATGTTCGCCGACCGTGCTGCCCACGGTTACGCCGACGACGTGGGGCGGTGCCGCGCCGAATCCGACGATGGCGAACTCGTAGGGGTTCTCGTCGTCGTCGTTGCTCGGCACGTTGACGGTGGCGGCTCGTCGTCCGCCGCCGCTCGGCGAGAACTCGATCGTAAACGAAACCGTGCCGCCGACATTCACCGCACCGGGCGGGAACGAACTGACGCGAAAGTCCGCGGCGTTCTCGCCGGTGATCGCCACGCGCGGGCTGCCGATGAGATTCAGGGCGCCCGAACCGACATTTGCGACGACGAACGTTCGCGACGCGGGCGGCGCACCGACGGCGGCATTGCCGAAGTCCGTGCCATCAAGGCCTTGAGGCGAATCATCGCCGCTGAGAATGACCCGCCCTTCGCCCCGAACTTCGATCTCCGCGGCCGCGGCGAAGCCGTTGCCCGAAATGGCAAACTCGAACGGGTTCTCGTTTGCGTCCGAGTTCTCGACGACGACGGTCGCCGAGCGCGTGCCTGCCGCCGACGGATCGAATGCGATCGAAAACGTCGTGGCGCCACCCGAGAACACGGGCGTCGCCGGCTGATTGATGACGCGAAAGTCGCCGGCGTGTGATCCCGCCAATGCAACCGGCGGATCGTGGGTCAAGTGCAATGGCCCAACGCCCGTGTTCGTAATCGTGTACGTTCGCACGAGCAGAGCGCCGGCGACGTTTGCCGCGCCGAACGCGGTGTGGTCGAGAACGCCGGGCGTCGCATCGCCGTCGGCAATCGAGATACCGTTGCCGAAGATGCCGATCTCCGCGTTGGCGGCATAACCGGTTCCGGCGACCGTGAACTCGTAGGGGTCTTCGTCTGCATCGTCGCTGGCGACACGGACCACCGCCGTTCGCAGGCCAATCGCCGTCGGATCGAATCGAATCGAGAAGCTGGAGGCCGTTTCCCGCGGGATTTCCGCCGCCGGCATCGCCGCAATGGCGAAGTCGGCGGCATGAGGTCCAACCAGCGCCACGCTGGGATCGCCCAGCAGCGATAACCGCGAGGCGCCGGCATTCTCGATCGTGAACGTTCGAGTCGCCGTCCCGCCGTTGACGTTGACGAAGCCGAATTCCGTTCCGTCGACCGCCGATGGCGTTGCGTCGCCGGCGACGATGGGTTGCCCGCGACCGAGGATTTCGATTTCCTGTTGCGGCGACAAGCCACGCCCGGCGATCGCGAATTCATAGATGCTCTCATCGGCGTCGTTGCTTGCGATGCGCACGGCGGCCGTGCGCAAACCGACGGACGTGGGCACGAATCGAAGCGAAAACGTCGTGCTACCCTGTGCCGCAAGGCTCGTCGCCGGGACTGCGACGACCGTGAAATCGCCCGCGTCAGGCCCCACAAGTTGGACGGCCGGCGTGCCGGTCAATTCGAGCGTGCCTTGACCGCGGTTTGTAATCGTGAAGTAATGTTCGATGCCCGCCGTGCCGAGAATCGCCGTGGCGAAATAGGTGCCGTCGGCGGTCGACGCGATGGTGTCGCCCGAAGCGATTTCGACTCCCGCGCCAAAGATGCCGATATCGACGACCGGCGTAACGGCGCCAACGCCGCTGCCGTACAGGCTGCGGATGCCGGCGATATCGTCCTCGAATAGAAAGGCCGTTCCCAAGCCGTCGTACCGGCCGGCATAGAACGGGTTCATGATCGCCGTTGCGATCTCTTCATGCCCCAGCCCGAGGGCGTGGCCCAGTTCGTGGACGAGAACTTCGAGGACGTCGACGGCCGTATCCGGGTCGAGGGACCACGCATTGCCGTCGTCGAAATGAACGTCGCCGGCCAGGCCGTCGGCAAACGCTGCGTCGGGCGGTAGGTAGGCGTGCGCGAGTTCGTCCGGGAACGCCTCGCCGTCGATCGCATGATGGCCGATGCGAAGCTGCGGATGATCCTGCGGAGCGTACTCGATGTCGTCCGGCACAGGGCCACTGTCGGCTACCTCGACGAAGTACAGCGGCGCGTACGCCGCCCACAAACCAAGGGCTTCCTCGACGGCGGCTCGAAGTTGTGGCGCGGCAAGACCGCCCGGAAGACCGCCGTCGGTTAGATTGCTCAAGCTGTACGTCAACGTAACGGGGGATCCCAGTCCGCCGGGCTGTGGCCATGTGCCGCCCGGCACGGTGAACTCGGCCGGCGCCGAGGCAACGTCGAACGGATATCGCCACAACGGTTCGGCGGCGGCGAGTAAATCGCGCGGTTCGAGCCGTTCGATAGCCAAAGCGCAGTGCTTGCGACGCCGTGACTTCATATAACGAATGCCGACTAAACACCCGTCTCGCGGGATAGACGACGAGTTTTATCGACTCGCCGCGCGCGAACCGAATCGAAGGCGCCCGACAGCGGCTGCGCAAACAAGGCGTCGACGGTCGCCTCGGAAATGCGAGGCCGGCTTACCGATCGGCGCGCAATGCGCAGCATCGACCGTGCTTGCCCGTCGACGCCCACAAGCGGTCTGACGTGGATGTGCGAATCTAGCGAGGCGGTCGCCACAAGCGCTTCGGCGGCGCTCGGCGGAGCCGCGGGAACCATCGAAGCCATCGCCGACGAGCCGGACGCGCCAGGCAACGACAATCCCATGATAGCTTGCAGTATCCCCGCGTCGGCAAGCGTAATCGCTCCGTCGCCGTCGAAGTCCCCTTGAGCCGCGGTTGCGCCCGTCGTCTTGCCGAAGTTGCGCGCGAGCACGGCCGCATCGCTCCGATCGAAGGCGCCGTCGCCGGTCAGATCGGTCGAAACCGGCAATACGTGGATTGTCGCCGTCGCAACGTTGGAGAACGCCGTTCCGTCGCTCACGCGATAAGTAAACGACACCGTGCCGGAGGACAGTCCGCCCGGAGTGTAGCGAAACGTGCCGCTACGACTCATTTCCAACGTGCCGGATGGCGGCCCCTGGACGACTTCGACGGACAATACGTCGCGCTCCGGATCGACATCGTTGCCCAGAAGGCCAATCTGCTGTCCCGGTCGGCCGACGTTGAGCATGCGCACGCCCGACGGCGTGGTCATGAATACGAATTGGCCGTTGCTGCTGACGATCATGTCGCCGCCGCCCGTGACATTCTCGCCGATGGGAAGGCGCGTAACGATTTGCCAGGAATTCGTGTCGAGGCCGACAAGCTCGTCGCTAGCAAGGTCCGTGGCGTAAAAAATGTCTTGCAGTGGATCAAACGCCATGGGCCGACTGAGGTTCGAAAGCACGCGCAGTTCTTGCAGCGTGCGCGAGCGGATGGACATGCCTCCGCAACAAGACAATGCTACGAGCGTGCCGTTGCGGTTGACTTCTGCCGTAACGCCGTTGTTGTACGACCAGGTAAATGCGTTGCCGACTCCGGCAAACGTGTCGCCTCTGGCCGTTGCGATTCCACCGTCGGACAACGCATGATGCACCAAGACGAGCAAGCTCTTGTCCGGTCCGGAGTGAAATGAGAACCCGTAGTAAATGCCTGGGCCGGGTTGTACGGTAATCGTGTCGGTCCGCGTGTCGACTCGCCGCACTGGAGTATTTGCGCTGGTCTTATCGCCGTGAATCCAGGCGATGTCCGTGTTGCCAATAATAAGGTTCACGGTTCCGGACTCGTCGCCCCGCGCGAACGAGAGCGGACTGACCACGGCCGTGGCGAGGTCGAGCTTCTGCACGTATCCCAGGTTCGGCGCGGTCGCACCGTCGGCGAAGTACATCGCCCGCGAGTCCGAGGTGATGTCGCCCTGTCCGACGGTGCCGGGCAGCGCAAATGGCGTCAGAACTTGATCCGCCGCCACATCGTAACGTTGCAGAGCGCCGATCGCCTTAGCATATAATCGATGGCGTGCGCCGTCATAGAACAGGTCTCCGCCGCCGATCGGGAGCAAGACGCTCGAACCGGTTGGGGCCGTGCTGAATTGGATCGGCACGATCGCATCGAGCGAAGCTCCGAAGGGAACAACGTACGTATCGTCGTTAGCGACGGGCGCATCGTTCACCGAGCTTACGTTAATCAATACGGTGGCCGCTGCCGATGCCCGTTCGCCGTCGCCGGCCACGTACGTGAAACGGTCGGGTCCGTAGTAGTTGTCGGCCGGCACGTACTCGAATGCCCCGTCGGCGCCCAGCGTCAACGTGCCGTGGTCCGGCGGCGCGATGAGAGTTGCGGTCAGCGCGTGGCCGAGCGTGTCGAAGTCGTTGGACAGCACGCCCAACGCGGCCGAGATGACGAGCGGAACGTCTTCATCGGTCGCATAAGCATCCGAGGCCGCTGCGGGAGGCAAATGCTCGACGGCGACCGTGACCGTTGTCGCATCCGATTCTTCGGCGCCATCGCTCGCCGTGTAGGTAAACGTGTCGACGCCGACGAAGCCCGGAGCCGGCGTGTAGACAAACGTTCCATCCGTGCGGAAATCGACCGCGCCATGCTGCGGCGCGGCGAACAGCGACGCCACGATCGCATCGCCGTCGGGATCGGCGTCGTTGGCCAAAACGTCAACGACCAGCGGCGGAGGCAACACCGTCGCCACCAGCGAAAGATCGAATCCCAGATCGGAGCTGTTGGGGGCCGTCTGGTGCACTTCAACGGCGATCGTATTCGTTCCGTCGACCAACAAGTCAGGAGAACTCTCCAGATCGACGACGACCGACTGGTAGTTGTCCTCGTCGCCGGCGACCGGCGCAAGCGTATTGGTCGACAGCGTGGCATCGCCCGCCGCGCCGGGTAGATTTCGCCGCAGAACTTCGCGGCCGTTGATGAAGATCGCGGCGCCGTCGTCGATCAGCATGTCGAACGTGAGGGACGCAATCCGCGCGACGTCGGTTGCCTCGAACGTTCGCCGGAAGAGGGCCGTTCGGTAGCGGTCGTTCGCGTTGCCGCCGAAGCCGATCACCGTGGCGATTGGGGCGGCATTGATCGTCCCGTAGCCAAGCAGCGCCGCCCCCGATGCCCAGCCCGAATCGTCGAAGGCCGGTTCGATCCAGCGGTCGCCTTGGGCGTCGACGGGATAGGCAGCACCGTTAGGGAGATTATCGCGGTATCGCCACATAGCGCCGCGTGCGAAAACAAGCTGCGGCAGGGGAAGATCGGTTCGTCCTTGACCGGCGGCATAATGCGATCGAATGTCCGCGGCTCCCAGAGCGCGGCCATAGACGGCGACTTCGTCGATCCGTCCGGCAAACGGCTCGTAAGGCGGGCCCGCCCCGATTAGAAACCGCTGGTCGCTCGAACGGGCGGCCAAACTGCCGTTGATGCGTTGAAAGAACTCGCCGTTCACGTAAAAGGTCGCGTCGTTGCTCGCGTCGAAGACGACGGCGACGTGATACCACTGGCCGGCCGCCAGGACCGATTGTGTGTCGTAGTCCTGAATCGTGTAGGTTGTGAAACGCAATCGTCCGTCGATCAGCCCGAATCCAAATCCGCCGCCGGCAGCCGGATTGCCCACGATGCGGCGGATTCCGCTGACGGAATCGGGGTGGATCCACGCTTCGATCGTGAAGTTATTGCTCCGATTCAACGCCGGCCGATAGCCCACGTCGATAAAGCCATTGACGCCGTTGAACTGAGCGGCGGTGTCGGCACTGGCGACGATGGCCCCAGCGGCGCCGCCGGTAACTCCCGCGTTGTACGCTCCGTTAAAGCCTCCGACGATTTCGGTCGCATCGGATGCGCCGGCTGGCTCGCCCAACTTCCAGTAGGCGATCGGTCCCGCGGCCAGGATCGTTGCCGTGTAATCGGGTGGAGGCGGACGCGTCGTGTCGAGCGTTTCGCCTTCGAGCATCGCGTATTGGTCGGGCGCGGTTCGCGGCGCGTCGTTGCGCGGTTCGATCGTGAGGGTCGCGGTCGTCGGCAACGACAGCGAAGCTCCGTCGGAAGCGCGGTACGTGAAGCTGTCGACGCCGAAAAAGTCCGCCGCCGGGGTGTACGCAAACGAGCCATCGGGATCGAGAGAAACGACGCCGTGGGCCGGGCCGGCAACCAGAAGCGCGGTCAGCGTGTCGAGATTCGGATCGGTATCGTTTTCGAGCACTCCCGCCGGCACGGCTCCGGCGGAGACAACGAGGGTTTCGTCTTCGCCCAGCACATACGAATCGGCAACGGACGCGGGTTTGTTGGGATTCGGAGCGACGGTGACCGCGACGGTTGCCGTTTGCGTCGTGCGACCCGGCGGGACGTATACCTCTGCGGTCAAGCCGAGCTCGAAGCTCAAGTCACTGCTGATGTCGGCATACTGATGCACTTCGACGGCGATCGTGTTCGTGCCCGGCCGCAACAGCGATTCGAGCAGCGGCCGCGGCACGGCGTAGCCGAAGGCCTGTTCGCCGTCGTCCGGCGTGAACTGCGGCGCGCGGGTGTAGAACGTAATCGGTCCGGCGGGCATGTTGCTGCGCGCGACCTCGACGCCGTTGAGGTACACGACCGCGCCGTCGTCGCGATAGAGCGTGATGCCCAATTCATAAACTTGGTCCGGATCGGCGACGTCGAAAGTCCGGCGGAAATAGACGGTGGGTGTTCCGACGGGGTCGGCCGGCAGCAGCGTGGCTTCGTCGAAATCGCCGTAGCCCAACTCCGCGGGACCGGCGGGCCAAGCCGAATCGTCGAACTCCGGCGCCGCCCACACGGCAGCCGGACCTTGATCCGGGCCAAGCGGCAGGTACTTCCACACAGCATTGAAGGGAATCACCGTCAGAGGACCGAAGACGCCGTCGCCCGGCGCCGTGTCGAAGGCGCGATACGTGAATGAATCCTGACCGGTGAATTCGTCGCCCGGACTGTAGGTGATGGCGCCCGAAGCGGGGTCGACAGTCGCCGTGCCGTTGGTAGGCGGTGCGACGATCTCCACGGTCGTCGGATCGATAGGAAACCCGAGCGGTCCGGCTTCGTCGTTCGCAAGCACGTCGATTGCCAGCGGCGTTTGCTCGAGCGTCGCGGCGGTGTCATCGTTGGCGACGGGATTTGGCGGCACGACGTTGAGCTGGACGGTCGCGGCGTTCGACACGCGCCCGCGCGCGGTCACCGTGGCGAGCAGTTCGGGTTGGATCAACAAATCCGTGCTGTCGAGCAATTCGTTAAGGCCGTGAATGGCGAGGACATTGCCGCCTACCTCTAGCGTCGCGGCGAACGACGAAATGTCGAACTCCTGAAAAACCACCGCATCGGCGTCGGTCGTCGAAGCCGTCGCGCTCGAGTTGTATGTCAGCGGCGTCGGCGCGTTGGCGCGGGCGACTTCGACGCCGTTGACGTAGGCCACGAACCCGTCGTCGAAGCGCATCCGCAGCGTGAGTTGCTGGACCTCGGCCGGATAGTCGATCGAAAACGGCACGCGAACATAGGCGCTCGCGTTGACGAACCGCATGTCGAGCACGGAAAGATCGTAGTTCGGCCGATAGTCGTCGATGGCCGTGCGCGTGTCGTAGCCGACGCCCAGCGTGCCGGACCTCCACGCCTGATCGTTGAACGGTTCGCTCCCGCCGGTCCAGGAACGGCCAAGTTCGTCGTCCGTCGGAATGAAAGCCTTGGCAGTCGCGTTGGCCGAGACGAGCGTGCGCGTCGTGGTGCCCGGTCCCACGACGTCGGACGTGTCGCGAACCGTGTAGGAGAACGAGTCCGCGCCACCGTAACCCACGCGCGGCGTATAGGACACCGTTCCGTCGACGTTGACCGTCGCCGTGCCGAACTGGGGAGGCGACGCGATGCGCACCGAGCCGGAATCCAGCGGGCTTGTGCCGGGTGCGTCGTTACCGAGCACGTCGATCGGCACGGCGACGCCGTCGATGCCGATGGCGACGTCGTTGGCGGCGGTCGGCGGCCGGTCGTCGCGACCGTCGAGTTCGGCTTGAATTAAAAAGTCATTGTCGCTTGCCGACACGTTAAGCCCGCGCACTGCCAACACGTTTGGGCCCGGCTGAAGCAACGATAGGAACTGGGACATATCAAATGTCGAAAACGCGCTGGTCGCCGTATGGGCCGCCGCAGCGCCGCTGCTCCACGCGGGATAAGTTCCCAGGGCATTGCGGCGGAGGACTTCCACGCCGTTGATCCAGGCGATAAAGCCATCGTCGTACCGCAGCCGCAAGGTCAAGCCGGTCAGCGCCGCAGGATCGACGACCGTAAACGGCGCCCGCACGAACGCGGTGGCCGTATTGTCCAACATCGTCGACTCGACGCTCGTGCCGATATAGCTCGCGTAGGGCGCCGCCGCGTTCACGTCGTAACCGACGCCACGTGTCCCCATCTGCCAAGCGGAATCGTCAAACGGCTCAACGACGCCGGTCCAATCGAAGCCGAAGTCGCTAAACTCATCGAGCGTCGGGGCGAGGGCGCGTACGGAACTCCCGCTATCGATCAGCGATACAACTGCCAGCAGCGTTCTCGGCTCAAGGAACTCACAACGTAAGCGAGTTGCTCGACGGCGCGTGCGGATCGCCTTTGGCCTCGAAAAAAACCGAACGTGAATGCTCTCAATGCAATACGCTCGACATCTCGGCATTGCAGTACCTCCTTAAGTCGTGGTGCCGGCATTATCCCGTCGTTCGCCCTTTCGGGTCAAATGGATCTATTTATTCCGTTAGGCTGAGCCGGCCGAGTCGCTTGCGTCAGGTGAAAACGGGCCCCTGGCAAGATTCGCAGAGACGGCGTACCGCATCTCGCAGGAATACTGCCGAGCTGACAAGGCAAGGCGCCCTCGCGACAGGCGGATTCTGACAGCCCACCACATCGTCAGCATGGACGGTCCGGGTGCGTGCGCCCCTTCGTACAGCAGCACGCTGTCTTGTGTCCGATACCGACGAGCACGTCGTTTCCGGCCGCCGCCGCCGGACCGAAGTACGCGATCGACGACGGCCCCGGACTGTAAAGATCGGCGATCAGTTCGCCGCTGTTGCCGTCGAAGAGCTTTACGACATGACGGAGATCAGGATCGCCGGCAAACCGTGTGAGCGCCACGGCATGGTCGACAAAAGCGCCCGCCGTATAGTAGTCGGGCCGGTAGGGGCGGGAGTCGGGAATGTGCTGAATCAGCGACAGGTTTCGAGCATCATAGACCGCTTGGGGGCCGGTCTGCTGGCCGCCGATCAGAACACGGCTGCCATCGACGGCCATCGATTGGCCGAAACGCTCAATGGCGGACGTGCCCGCCCCGTAAACCGTGTTGACAAGTGCTCCAGACTCCCGGTCGAACAGGTAGACGGCGCCGCTTTCTCGGCCGTCCGGCCCCCGATACCTTGGCGCCCCGATCAGGATGCTGTCGCCTGAGGCGGCCAACGTGCCGCCGAAATCATCATTCAGGCGGCCGGTCGGGTTCAGAAAGGTTCTAAGCAGGCTTCCCGTTCCACCATCATAGAGATAAACCGCGCCCGTCGGTGAGCCGCCCGGTGCGAGGTAGTCAGTAACCAGCACATCGTTACCGGAAAAGGCTACCGACAGCCCAAAGGCGTCATTCGAATTGGGCGGAACCGTCGTATTTCGGAAGGTGCGCACGCCGTTTCCGGTCGCCCCGTCGACCAAATGGACGACGCCAAATCCAGAAATGGCTCTCGTCCACACGCCACCGACGAGAAGTTGGCCGTTGTGCACCGCGGTACTCCAGATGAAGTCCGAGATCGTCGCTCCGCTTGCCGCCGAAATCGAGAACGACCGCTCGAACTGATATGACTTGCCATCGTAGACGTTAGCGACGAACGATACGTCTGGATTTTGACCACCAACAAAAATGTCGCCGTCCAGTCTCCCGAAGGCATGTCCAAATCGATAAGCGACTTGCCCCGGTGGTGGCGTGAACGTGTGCAAGGTGTCGCCCGGCGCGGCATTGACCGGGCGCGAGGAGACGCAAATCAATAGCGCCAGCACGACTAACCGGCGGAAGCGCATGGCAATGCGCACAAGGTGATGTAAACTTCGCATCGGAGCACCTCGGAGGAAGGAAACAAGCGGCACATCGCTGGGAAACGGCACTTGCTTGTTTACTCACTGGCGTTCCGAAGAAAGGGAGTGGATCAAGTTGGGGATACAGCCGATCGTCAATCAAGTGAAAGTCACCGTCGATCGCGGATCTGCCGACGCACGGGATCGAGGCGGACGCAGTTCGAGTCAGGTGATGAGGGGTCGCGGCTGCCGCTGGCCATTAGGTCGCCAAGGACATCGGCGTTCACTGCCGGACTGCGGCGAATGAAACGCCGTGTTGCGTAGAGCAATGCCTGGTCGACTGCTCGCGGCGTCAGTTGTTTTGCCGATGACTGAACGATGGCGCCCGGCTCAAAGCTTTGCGACGCCATTGCGTTGCGCACGACGATGGCGTCGGCGAGCGAGACTCGGCCGTCGGCATTTGGATCGGCGGCGAGATTTGTCGAGGCGTAGGCGGCCATTACCGCCGCGAGATCACCGCGGTCGACGCGGCCATCGCCGTTGAGATCGGCAAAGGACGGCAATGTTGAGGTTGTGCCGGGACTGCTCGTACCTGAATCGATTGTCGACGGTGGGAAGGCGGAAACAGTCGGTGGCGTGGGAGGAAGAATACCAGTCGCCACGCCTGATTCGGGCGCGGCCGGATTCGGTGCGGTGACGTTGAGTACCACCGTCGCCGGCATCGAGAACGTGTTTCCGTCGGTTGCTCGGTACGCGAACGTGTCTTGGCCCAAGAACCCGGGTAGCGGCGTATAGGTAAAGCTGCCGTCCGATGCGAAACTGAGCGTGCCGTGCCAGGGAGATCGCTCGACGACGGCCGTCAACGGTCGTTGTTCCGGATCGGTGTCGTTCTCGAGCACACCCGGCGAAACGACGGAGAGTACGCCGGCCGCCGCGTCGAACACGTCGTGGTCGGCGAGCGGGATGCCGTTGATCGGATCGTGCTGCGGCACAACGTGAACGATCGCCGTGGCTACGGCAAAAGCGCCGCTGCCGTCGCTCAAGCGGTAGGTGAACGAATCGATGCCGACGAAGCCGGGATCCGGCGTATATGCGAAGCTGCCGTCTGCGGCGAGGGACAGCGACCCGTGAATCGGAGACGACGACAAAGCGACCAGCATTTCGTCGCCGTTGAGATCGAAATCGTTGAGGAGCACGCCTGCCGCCGCGGATACGATGATCGTGCGATTGTTGCGGACAACGTATCGGTCGTCGGCGGCCGAGGGGGGCCTGTTCGCGGCGCCGACGTTGATGGTGACGAGCGTATCGGGCGACGACAGTTCGCCGTCGCTGGCGCGATAGATGAATCGGTCGACGCCCTCGAAGCCGGGATTTGGCGTGTAAGTGAACGCGCCGTCGTCGCGGAAGGTCAGCGTTCCTTGGTGCGGGGGCGCGACGAGTGTTGCGGTGAGCAACGAATTGTCTGCATCGTAATCGTTCGCCAGCGCCACCCCGGCAAGGTTGGGAGCAATCGAGCCGGTCAATTCGAGATCGAAGCTGATATCCGAACTGTCTCGCGATGCCTGATGAATCTCGACCGCAATGACATTGCGTCCCGGCGCCAAGTGGTTCGACGGGATGTCGAAACGTATGAAGTTCGCGCCATCGTCGGGTGCGGCTTGCGACGCGAGCGTGGAACTCGATACCGTTGCGGAGGGCATGTTATTGCGAAGTACCTCGAAGCCGTTGAGGTACACGACGGCGCCATCGTCGCGTTTGAGATCTAGCTGCAGCGAAGCATAGTATGCCGGATCGACGACGGAAAACTCGCGGCGGAAATAGTACGTCACGTAGCGATTGCCGCTCGGGCCCGAGTTCAACGTCGTTGCCTCCGGGCGTCCATCGCCGCCGTCGCCAAAGCCGAGTTCGGCTAGTCCGTTCCGCCAGCCGGCGTGATCGAAGTCCGGCTCGCGCCACGCGGTCCCTTGATCGGACCCGTTGTCGAGAAAACGCCAGACGGTCTCTCGGCTTATCAATGGATCGGCGACGTAGTCGAGAGCGGGAGTCGGGATAATGCCAAAGACGCGGCCGGCGTCGGTCAACAGAAGTTCGGTGGACGAGCCATCGAGCTTCGCCCGGAAGAGCCTTTGTGCGGGACTGGACGATCCGGCTTCCGCCCAGAAGAGTGCGCCGGCTGCCGGATCGACGGCGATCGCGAGGATATCGGTTGCCGACGAGACAAGCGTCTCGACGCTCGTTCCGTCGAGATTCGCGCGATCGATTTGCCGCGCGTTGATCCAGTACATTTTTCCGGCCGACAAGTCCAGCGCGATACCGCGGGCTTGCGAAACGCCCGCGGTGACGAGATCCTCGGGCGACGTGCCATCTAGGTTGACGCGACGGACGGAATCGCGACTCGTGTAGTAGAGTTTTCCCGCCGTTGGATCGATCGCCAAGCCTCGCCCGACGCCCAATTCCTCGCGAGCGCTGAGAACGGTTCGGTTTTGACCGTCCAGATCCGATCGCCAAATGCCGGGGATTTGGTTGGAAATCCAATACAGCTTGCGACCGTTTGGATCGAACACGATCGCCGTGGGCTCGGTCGCTGTGGATATCGTCTCCTTTGCCGTGCCATCGTAGTTCGCCCGCCACACCTGGTCCGATTGCGAATTCGTGCCATAAATCTTTCGCTCGACTGGGTCGAACGCGATGCCGCGCGGAATCGTCGAGTCGCTGTCGTCGCCGAGAATCCCTTCGACACTCGAAAGTCCGTAGCGCACGCGATACACGTAGTCGTCTGCCGCGACGAGTAGATCCCGCGCAAGCTGGGCCGCCGGGATTCCTCGCTGGGCATGGAGCGATTGCCCGGCCGGAATCTGGTACACATCGCGTCGGGCAATCGGAGCGTCGTTTGCCGGCGCGACGTCGAGCGTGACGTGAGCCACAGCGCCGCGCACGAACTCGTGAAAGTATGCCGCGCCGCGATAGCCGGAGCTGGCGGACGACGACCCGTTGTACGCGCCCGAGAGGACCGTGTGCGCGCCTACCGCCACGGAGCGGCCCAAAGCGGTCGACAAGCCGCCGTCGCTGGGTGCGGCGCGGGCATGGCGCAGCCACCGGCCGTCGACTTGCTGAAACACGTGCGTCGCGCCGCCGCTAAGTCGCCGAAAACGGCAACCTCTTCGGCAAAGTTCGCCGCCGACTCAATGTCTCTTTCCAGCTTGGAGACGAAGCTCCACGACGGCCCGGACCCCGAGAATACGTAGGCCGCGCCGCTGCTGAATCCGTAAGGGTGGCCGTCGGCGTCCGGCGCACCGACGACGAGCGTATTGCCGTCGACTGCGACCGACCAGGCAAAATGATCGCTCGTGCCCGTTGGGTCGGGCACGGTCACGCTCGCCTGCAGGGGCCAGTTATTCCCCTCACGGACGTAGACATACGCGGCGCCGCTGTCGAGCGAGGCAACGTCCGACCGCGGCACGCCAACAACGACGGTGTCGCCGGTTGCATCGACCGACACGCGCGACGACCATTGGCTGTAGTAGTTCGGCGGAGTCACGCGGGCTTGTTGCGACCACGTTCCGCCGCTTCGGCGAAAGATGTAAGCGGCCTCGCGGGCAGCAACAACGATGTTATCGCCGGAGATTGCGACGTCCGCGCCGAAGTTGTTGCGGCCTTCGGCGTCGCCGGGCGAGAGCGTTCCCTCTTGCGCCCATGTGTTGCCGTTACGTCGAAAGACGTACGCGCGTCCGGCCGTAACATTGCTGCGACGAATGGCGCCGACCACGACTTTATCTTCCCAAATGTCGACCGAAGATCCGAACCATTCGTCCGCTGAGGTTCCTTGCAGCTTAAAGTGCTCCTTCCAACTCGTTCCGTCCCAACGGTAAATGTATGCCGAACCTTTGGGACCGCTCGTCGCGTAGTCGCCGGGCGCACCGGCGATCGCCCAATCGCCCCAGATGGCGACGCTCTCCGCGAATCGATCGTTAAACTCGACGGTGTCGCGGGCAAACCGACGGAATTCCCGCGTAAGATCAAACCCCACGCCGTTGCTCTGAGCCGCCAGATAGGAAAACGAATCGACGCCGCTGAAGTCGGGATTCGGCCGATAATCGAATCCCCCGTCCGCGCGCAGTTCGAACGCGCCGTATTGCGGAGCCGAAACGACGGTCGGCGGCAGCAGCGTGGCGCCTCGATCGTCGTTGCCAAACACTCCTTGCGCGGCTCCGACCGAGAGCGAACCGTCTTCGGCGACCGCGTAGTGGTCGTCTCGCGGCAGGGGTGCGTAGGCCGACAACCCGACGCCGATCCCTTCGGCGCGTCCGTTGCTCGTTACCGCGAAGGTGCTCGAAAGCCCCGTAACCGGCGAAACGTCGTTGTCGAGCGAGCTTCCGCCGTCTTTCTCCGTCGGCGAGATTCGGCGGCCAATTGGCATGTCCGGGCGCACGTAGTATGTTCCCGGCGCTACGCCAGTAAGCTGGAAAGAACCGTCCGCGGCAGACACCGCCACGGGCCAGCTTTGGACGTCGTTGTCGTTTCCGGAGATTCCATCGACGGTTTCGTACAGCCTCACGGTCACGCCGGGGAGCGGCGGCTCGCCGGCTTGTCGAATCCCGTCGCCGTCGAGATCGTTCCACACGCTTCCCGCAATCTCGCCGGGCGGCAAGAACTTCGCGATCGCCAACACATCGGCTTGCGAAATCGCGGAAAAGACGCCAGCGCCGGGATCGAGTTCGAATCCGCTGCGGAAATCGGTGAACAGATAGGCGTTTCCCGCGTCGTCGACCTCGAATCCTCTTACGGTGTTGCCGTGCAGCCGTGCCCAGTCGAATTCGCCGGAGGAGGTAAGGCGCAATCCAAAGACGCGCGTGTGTTGCCGGTAGGGATATGGTTCGGGCCTAAAGGAAAACACGCCCTCCGTTGGATCGAAGTCGAAGTCGTCCGTTTGGAATGGCGTGAACGAGCCGGCGATGTAAACGTTTTCCCGGTCGTCGAGGCGCACGCCCAGCCCCTTAGTTCGCCATTCTCCGGGGAGTCCGCGCGCCCAGCGGAAGTCGCCGGCATCGGTCAAGGCGACGACAAACATTTGCTCGCCATCGCCATCGAGCAGGTAGTCGCCGACGCCGGGATCGAAGTCGGTCAGCGTCTCAAAAGCGCCGGTAACATAGAGGTTTCCGCTTTTGGATATCACGAGGTCGATCGCCGCCTCGGTCGTCGCAGCGCGAAACGTTTTTGCCCAAATGAAATCGCCATTCGACGCGAGCCTGGCGGCGAACGCGTCCGACTCGCCACCGGCGTAGGTGACAAAGTGAGTTCTAAGCGGCGAAGGATCGAAATCGATTTGCCCATCGAAAGCGCCGACGACGACCACGTCGTCATTGGCGTCGATCGCAATGCGATGAATCGTCTCTCGATTTCCCAAGCCGCGGAAAGACTTTGCCCAAACCAAATCGCCGGCCGGATCGAGCTTCCACAAGAACGCGTCTTGATTGCCGAATGCAGCCAGCGTCTGGTTCGCGGGGCCGGGGTCAAAATCCACAGTTCCCCGAAAGTTCCCGACCCCGACAACATTGCCTTGGGTGTCGGTGGCGAGGGAACGAAGCTCCTCGAAACTGGTATCCCCGACAACTCGAGTCCACAAATAGCCGCCGCCGGCGTCGAACTTCGTGACAAAACCGTCCCATTCGCCGCGGGAAGTGCGGGCGTCCACATTCGCAGTCGGGTCAAGATCGACCGTGCCAACAAAGTTGCCGCCGACAAAGACATTGCCGTCATCGTCCGTTGCGACGGACGTTGCCGCGCCGTAGCCGTTGATCGGCACGATCAGATTTCGTGCCCAGTCGATTTGACCGCCGGCCAGATACTTGGCGACGTAGAGCGCTCGGCCGGCTCCGGCGGAGGTGATTTCGTTGCCCAACGTTGGATCGAAGTCGACCGACTTATCGTGGTGTCCGACGATGTAAAGGTTTCCCGCGTCATCGCGCGACATGGCGCTGCCTACGACGTTGGCGCTCGATTCGGCGGCACGGATAATTGCGACATCTCCAAACGAGGGCGGCGAGACCAGGCCAACACCGAGGTTGTTCAGCGAATTCCCGTAGACGTGGAATCGTAGCCGACCTCGGTGCGGATCGACATCGCTGTCGTAAATGTTCGAAGTAATTCCGGAAGTATTCCTCGTAATCGAGAGGGCTTCCGGCGGTGTATATACGAAATAATAATCTCGATCCGGCGGCACGTCGGACACTACGTATGCACCCGTTTCATCGCTGACCGCGACGCCGATGAACTCGTCGTCGGCGTCTCCTTCCATGTAGTTTTGCCCGACGTAGTAAAGTTCCGCGGTCAGCCCCGGCGCCGGAGATTCGGTCGAGTCCCAAATGCCGTCGCGATCGACGTCGTGCCACGTATTTCCGCCGACCGTTAACAGCGCCGTGAGCATTTGACGCATTTCGAGCCGCTCGACGTTCGCCTTTCGAAAACGTCCGACTCGCTCGATGCGACGCGAATTGTTGTGAAATGCAAAGTAGTGCTTCTTAATCATGGATGTCCTGCAAGCGTATGGGCGGATGGGCGCTGGCGATGTGCGGTATGCCGCTTTGCACAAAGCCCAGCGTCGGACAGCGACACCGTATGGAATTCTTGCGAAGCGAACAGCCACGCGCCGACTTCCAAATCCGTAACATCGGGATTGCCCGCACCTACCGTGTCGTCGAAGGCGAGCGTTTGCGGCGGGCCGGTTGGCGATCGGGCCACAACCGGCGCGGCGAGCGATACGATCAAACAACAGAGCGTTTTGGCCAGCATGCCGCCGGGCCAACGAAAGAACGGACGCCAAATCATCGTGGAACCGCCTAAGGGAAGAGCGTGCAAGTCGCAGAGCCGCGGCAACGATCGCCGCGACATCCCGGATCAACACCCGGCGTTTTCCACTAGCAGTACCTCACAGGCATCCGCAAGAACCGAATGGCCCCAGCCCCACCATTCGGATAGCAGACCGCAAGGATAATTACCGGGCGAAGTGCGGGCAATACCCTGCGTCGCGAATCGAATGGTCGCAGGGCGATTTGCTGACGGTCGCGGTGTTCGGCGAAACGCTCGCCGGCGATCGCTCGCGCCGCGCGAATTCGATTCTTGCCGAGTGCTTCGCCGTTAACCGCGCCTTCGGTGGAACATCCGGTCCCGCCGACCCGTGAGGCCTCCGAGATCATTAGCCGCCGCCGCCAGCGCTTGGTCCGTTGCCGCTAATGTCGCCCGAACGACACCGTTGCTCGGCCGGCCTACTCGACGAGCTGCGCGAAGCGCGTCCAAGTCCTCGGGAATCTGAACCATCGCCCGATCGCCCGCCTTCGCGACGACCGCCGACGACGGCGCCGGCAGCGAACTGCGGAACCGCTGCTGCAAGATCACCAGATCGCTCAGGTTGGAACTGGTGGGCGAGATTGGCGGTCCGGTCGGCCGAGCTAATCGCTCCGTCGCCCGTCACGTCGCCCGTCGCCACGTTCACGCCAGCCGTCCGCGGCCCGGCGATGCTGTTGAACGCCAGGTCGGTCACGGTCGGCGCGAGCACGATGTTCGCCCGGTCGAACGCGATCGGCTGCGCCAACGTCCACGTCGCGGTGAGCGTGGCATAATCGTAATCAAAGCCCACGATGCCATAGTCGGCCACGTTGACGCCAGAAATCGTCAGATCCTCGGCATCGAGCAACACGTCGGAATCGAACCGCACCTTGATCTGGTCGAGGTTCGACCAGGGCAACACGCTCGACGTGCCGCCGAGCGGCAGCTCGTACCCGCCGACGCCGAGGTCTTGCGAGTCGAGGAAGCTCACGAACAACGGCGTCCACTGCAAGCTCGACACCAGAATCGACGACACCTGCGGCGGCGTCGTTTCGAGCGCCGTCGCCAGCGAATACTGGCTCGCCGGAATTACCGCCGAAGCCGCCTGGC